>DTSO01000041.1 GCA_012965315.1 Phycisphaerales bacterium
TCCCGAGGAGAGTCCGTTCAGTGCTCCTGCGACTGCAACGTATTTGTCATTAGAAGAAACTTGTGCATCTAATGTTGGGACAAGAGAAACAGCAGCAAGTACAGCCAGAAGTGCAATGTTCAGGGCTATCAGCCCCTGTTTAGAAGTGGTTTTCATTTTAACCTCCAATACTAGTTATTAATCTTGGTGTCCACGCTTAGATGACATCACACTGATCAACACAACGACAACAAAAAACATGAACATCAGGCCGAATCCGAGCCAAGCAGCTGGGAATTTGCGCAGGCTTGGTTCTGGTGGTGTTGATGCAACTGCGAATGTGGAAACAAACGAAGAGCACAGAAACATGAACAATATATATTTCAATCTTTGCATCTCAGAGAGGATACCGTTTCTGAAGATTTAATGTGAGTTTCGCAGTTTAGAACCGCTTGATACACCCAAAGAACTGTATATATCTTCTGTTGCAGTTGATTTATTCATAGTAAAAAAATGAATCCCACGAACTTGATTGTCTAACAAATCGGCACACTGCTCTGCCGCCCAACTAGTTCCAATTTTCGCAACTGCATCTGCGTCTTCTTGAAAACGATACAGTCGACGTTGAAGTTTTGCTGGGAAGTTTGCGCCGCCCGCAAGTTCAGCCATGCGACGCATTCCTGCAATCGATGTAATTGGCATGATGCCAGCAAATGTTGGTGTTGTTATGCCTGCAAGCTCACACCGCTCAATCCAATCATAAAAAGATGCGTTGTCAAAAAATAGTTGTGAGCATATCCAATCAACCCCGCAATCAACTTTTGCCTTTAGGTGTTCCATCTGAAGTAATCGATTTGGGGTTTCTGGATGCCCCTCGGGAAAACCAGCCACTCCAATTCCAAATGAAGCACCGGGGAACTCTCGAATAAATGATACTAAGTCTGCCGCATGCTCAAAATCGCTGTTTTCAATTCCGTTTTTTGGAGTATCCCCACGTAGAGATAAAATATTATCAATACCTGCGTCTGCATACGATTGCAAAATTGTTGTAATTTCTTCTTTTGAATGTCCTACACATGTGATGTGGGGAATGGGGTCAAGTGAAGTATTTTCTGCAATGTGACAAACTAATGCATGCGTTTTTGTGCGTGTCGATCCACCAGCGCCATACGTTACTGAAACAATAGATGGTTCTAGTGCTTCAAATGTTTGCATGCGGTCAGTCAGCGCGTCCCACTCTCGGTCCGTGCGAGGTGGAAAAAACTCGAAACCAAAAACGGTTTTATCTCGTTCTAATATTTTGCGCATATGCATACACAATAGGATAGTCACTCAACGACTGTTGCGAATCTGTTTTTAAAAAATTAGTTCTCGATTAGAGTCGTGTTTGCTACGCAACTACTAAATTTTCGCCAAACAATGCCGAGCCAACGCGAACAATGTTCGCACCACATTCTATTGCTACCTCAAAATCATTTGACATTCCCATTGAGAGAATATTAAAAGCATCACCAGAATGCTTGTCTAGTTTCATTTCTTCAAACAGTTCTTGGCACCGTGTAAAAATTGGTCTTGATTCTTCTTGGTCTTCGCCGGTGGGTGCCATGCACATCATTCCGCGTGGTTTAATGCAAGACATTGTTGCAAGTTGCTCAAGAAGATACCCAACTGCAGCTGGAGCAATTCCAGTTTTTTGCCGTTCCCTAGAAATGTTTGTCTGTAGTAACACTTCAATAACTTGATTTCGCTTTTCTGCAACTTCTTGAATTTCTTCTGCTAACCGAAGAGAATCCAGCGTGTGAATTAACCGGGTCAACGGAAGCACCCGTCTGCATTTGTTTCTCTGTAGATGACCAATAAAGTGCCAACGAATTGAATTTGCTAAATCTGGTTCGCCTAATTCTTTTCGGCGGCCGACATACTCGTCGATTTGTGCTGCCAACTGCGTAAAGTGTTGAAGGCGATTTTCACCAAAATCCGAATGTCCTAAATCAATAAGTTGACGCACCTCGTCAACCGTGGCGTGTTTTGTCACTGCGATAAGGTGAATGTTCGAGGTGCTACGCCCCACCTTGTTGGCAGCGTTTGCTATTCGTTCGTTAACTGATTCGTATCGTTCCTTGATTGTTTGCACGTTTATTCCCCTCCTTGGGATTCGTGTTGGACAGCATACCTTTTATTTAGCAACCGCGACTAATCCGAGAGCTTGGGCCATCGCTTCGCCAATACCCGCTGGGCTATCGGAAACCATGAGACCCGAATCTCGGAGTGAAGCAATCTTTGCTTGTGCAGTATCATCCTCGCCACCAATTATCGCTCCCGCGTGCCCCATTCGTTTTCCTTTTGGCGCGGTGATACCAGCAATAAAACCTACAACTGGTTTGGACATATTGTCTTTAATCCATTTCCCTGCTTCGGTTTCGTCACTTCCGCCAATTTCACCAATCATCACAACGCCATCTGTTTCGTCATCTGCTTCAAAACGGGCGAGAAGGTCTATGAAGTTGGCCCCTTTGATTGGATCGCCACCAATGCCGATGCATGTCGTTTGACCCAAACCAAGCGAACTTGTTTGCCAAACCGCCTCATATGTAAGTGTGCCAGAGCGACTAATAATGCCAACACTCTTTCCGCTTTTTGAATCACAAGCAGCGGTGTGAATATATCCGGGCATGATGCCGATTTTGCAACCACCTTCAAATGTTGCATTTGCGCCTTCACCAGAAACTTT
Source organism: Phycisphaerales bacterium (assembly GCA_012965315.1). Lineage (GTDB taxonomy): Bacteria > Planctomycetota > Phycisphaerae > Phycisphaerales > SM1A02. The sequence goes on from DTSO01000041.1 coordinate 2,711, forward strand.
TTTCCCAGGTGTAATGATGCCGGGGCAATTTGGTCCAATGAGAACAACGTTTGGATATTGTTTAAGTGTTTCCTTCACACGCATCATGTCCGAAACGGGAATACCCTCTGTAATTGCGCAAATCAATTCTATACCAGCGTCTGCTGCTTCAAGGATAGAATCGGCCGCAAATGGTGGGGGAACGAAAATCATCGACGCATTTGCACCTGTCTCACTCATTGCTTCGGATACGGTATTGAAGACAGGTAATCCGTTTGCGTCTTTCCGACCACCCTTTGAAGGGGTCACGCCACCCACTACTTTTGTGCCATACTCAAGACATCCTTTTGTGTGAAATGCACCAGATGAACCGGTTATGCCTTGGCAGATTAGTTTTGTTGAACTGTTTACAAGAATTGACATGCTTTACTCCATTTAAGACCGTACAGGATACCGCCAACCGATCAAGATGACTACACTTACCGTATGGCATCCCCAACAAAAAAACCATTAACTTATGCAGATTCTGGCGTAGATATTGAAGCTGGTGACAAGCTCGTTAATCTCATCCAGACAATGATGAAGCGAACCCATGGCCCCAGAGTACTCGGAGAGCACGGCGGTTTCGCTGGCATGTTCCGACTCGACTTCAATGAACGCCTATTTAAACGTAACTACAAGGATCCAGTCCTCGTTGCCTGCACCGATGGTGTAGGGACAAAGGTGAAATTAGCCTGCGAGTTAGGTATTTACGACACTGTTGGAATCGATTGTGTTGCGATGAATGTGAACGATATGATCGTTCAGGGGGCAGAACCGCTCATTTTCTTGGATTATTTAGGATTGCACACCCAAGACCCCGAAACCACAGCGGCAATTGTTTCGGGCGTTGCAAGGGGTTGCGAGATTTCAAACTGCGCTCTGATCGGTGGGGAGTGCGCGGAAATGCCAGACATCTACGCGAAGGGTGATTTTGATATTGCAGGATTTGCTGTTGGCGTTGTCGAACTTGACCGCGCTATTGACCCAAGCAGAGTTGAACCAGGTGACATTATCATCGGCCTGCCTGCTAGTGGCGTGCACTCAAACGGATTCACACTTGCAAGAGCTGCCGTTTCAGATTTAGATTTGAAAAAAATATATCCAGAATTAGATGAAGAAAAAACACTGGGCCAAGTATTACTTGAACCAACAAGAATTTATGTTGAACCAATTGTAAAACTTTTAAAACAATATCGAGTCAAAAAAGTTGTTTCAGGAATGGCACACATTACCGGTGGTGGAATTGCTGGAAATCTATGTCGTTCACTTTGTGATTCGGTTGATGCAACTGTCCACCTTGATCGCTGGGAAGTTCCAAGTGTATTTAATTTTCTGCAAAACCATGGAAACATTGAAACCGAAGAAATGTTCCGTGTTTTCAATATGGGCATTGGGTATATATTAATTGTACGTCCCGCATTTGCAGATTCAATAACTTCGCACCTTGAACAACTTGGCGAAACTCCAATTGTTCTGGGTGAAATAACAAAAGGGACAGGAAAAGTCCACGTAATTGAAGGGGAATCGTCTTGATTGATGTTCTATTATTAACAGTTTGCCTTGGCTTACAAGACGCACAAACAGATGAAACTCCGGCTCTTTTGCGAGGCGGTGTTTGGCTTGCTCGACTTGGTGGAACAATACAAGACGGTGGCGGGAAAATTGATTTTGAAGATTCGATTTCTTTGTTGAGCAAAGAAAAAGTGCCGTTGCTTGAGTTTTCGTTGCAACCAACATCAACTCTAACCATGTCACTTTCGTTTTTTGATTTTTCAACTTCCGGAAACGGAACGTTTATTGGAAACGATGTATACGGTGGTGTTACGTTTGCAAATGGAAACGCTTGGTCGGGTTCAACGGACATTCAAAGCGTTGGCATCGAAACTTCTTGGAGCATTTGGCAACCATACAAAACAAGTGAAGATGCTACATTAACCTTTGCGCCTGTTGCCGGACTAAGGTGGTTCGGCATCGACACAAAACTTTCAAACGATTCTTCAGCGCAAGAAGTAACGCATGCAAACACTTGGGTCACTTTGCAGGCGGGACTTGAAATGGAATTTCGCTGGGATACCCGCAACACCCTCGATTGGGCAGACTTTATTTCCATAGATGCGCAATTACTTGTTGGTGCGATGCTTGGCAATGACGGTGGAGCCATGGCGAGTATTCAAACTGGGATTTCTGTTGATTTTACGCCTAATATTGGTGGGTTTTTTGGATACCGTCTACAAGAATTAAACGCTGAAGACGGCACTTACACCTTTGATGCCGGGCTTCAAGGTCTGTTTCTTGGCGGAGAAATTCGTTTCTAACGAACGTTAGTTTCCCAACGCCGTACAAATTACCACATGCCCACATCAAACAAATCCTCTGGTAAATTTCGAAGAGCAAAGGCAAGACACCTTTTGTTTACAACGGGACCAAATAAACTTAGCGGTGGTCGTCTGTTTCGAAAACATTTTGACCAATCGATCAACTTGCATAATGTAACTATCGAAACTCCAAAGTGGCCAACTGCTTTTGATGGTCTGCGAATTGGACATGTCAGCGATTTTCATCTTGGAGATTTGATGCCAATTAACAGAGCACTACGCGCTGTTGAATTGTTGAAGACACAAGAGCCAGACATTGTTGTGTGTACCGGCGATGTGGTAGATTTATATGTTGATGGGGCGTCTCCTTTACTTGAGGCGCTTGCTGCAATAGATGCGCCACTTGGAACCATGCTTGTTTTAGGAAACCACGACGAACTCGATTGCGACCGCACACTCACAACAATGGCGAAAAATGCAGGCGTACAAATTTTGCGCGATGCTTCTTGCAGAATAAACCACCGTGGAAATACACTTAACATTGCTGGAATTGATTGGGCAAAAACATCAAAGCAGTGTCGAGCCAAAGTTAAATCTGTTTGCAATGAAGAAACGCACTTGCTTCTCTCGCACAATCCAAAAGCGTTTAGGGTTGCGTCTGAACTAGGCGTCCCGCTGACGCTTTCTGGCCACACACATGGTGGACAAGTTGCGATGCCAAATCGCAAAGGTGCAAACCTTGCAGTCGCTCGTGGGTATACGGCTGGTCTTTATGAAAAAAATGACAGCAGGTTGTTTGTGACCGTTGGTGTTGGTGCTTGGTTTCCGCTTCGAGTAAACTGCCCTGCAGAAGTTGCATTAATTACTGCGAAAACAACGGGGTAATTTTACGAATAGCGTCTCCCCTGTGCGACTGTGCGTTTTTTTCATCGGACGACATTTGAGCACTGGTTTTATTTGCTGTTGGAATAAAAAGTAACGGGTCATAACCAAAGCCGTTTTCGCCAACGGGCGTAAAACCAATCACGCCTTCAAATGTCCCGATTGATTCTGCGAGAATTGTGCCGTCTGGATCTGCAACACAAATAGCGCAAACAAATCTTGCTGTTCTTTTATTTGCTGGCACTTTAACCAACATGTCAAGGAGTAAATCATTATTTGCTTTGTCCCGTTCATCTCTTGTTTCCCCAACGCCAGCAAACCGAGCCGAGTACACGCCAGGCTTGCCATTAAGTGCGTCCACTGACAAGCCAGAGTCGTCTGCCATGCAACGTATCCCCGTTGCTTTGGCATATCCAATTGCTTTCAATTTGGCGTTCCCCTCAAAAGTATTCGCGTCTTCTACTGGCTCGGTGTACGTTGTATCTAGGGAATCCAAACCGTCAACAGGCACTCCGAGTGGTTCGAGAATCTCGCGTACTTCTTGAAGTTTGTGATTGTTTGAAGTTGCAAGAAGAATTCGCAACTTAGCACCCTTGCCAACAGGCTGGAACATCGCCAAACGATGCCGTTATAACACTGCGAATCCCGCCTCGACCCTTCCAGTCGGTCACAATTTGTAACCAGTTTGGGTTCATGCAATCTGCCAAATCATCGCGCATCTTGTTTGTGACTGCTTCGTAAAATATTCCTTCGTTACGAAACGATTGGTGATACAACTTCAAACTTTTTAATTCAACACAGAGGTCTTTTGGCTCATACCGAAGAACTATTGTTCCAAAGTCTGGGTGCCCAGTTACGGGGCAAACTGAAGTGAATTCTTCATTCACGTGCTCAATTAAAAAGGGGGTTTTAGTGGGTGTTGCAAATGTCTCTAATAATTTTGCGTCTGGCATATATGCATTCTACCCTCCACCAAAATAAATTAGCCGAGGGCTAATAAACAATTTCAATCCAATTATTAGAGGCTGTATCGAAGAACGATGGTTATCACGCGTGGTTGGTCTGGATTAATCGCGAGGGATTTGCGAAATACAATTCGAGCAAGTTGAAATGCATCGATATCAGTTTTGTCGCCAAGCAACCACTGATTTAGTTGGTTAACCCCAATCCCGTTTAACGCGCGCCAATTTGTTGCGTCGTATTCAACGGCGGTTTGGTATGCCCTGAGCGAAGCTTCAAAGTCACCAAGTCGAAACTCTGCCCAGCCCAGCTGCTCAAAAGTATCTGATGTTGGATCAAGGCGAACAAGTTGGTGGGTTGTATTAACAACTTCTTGATATCGTTTTTCTTGTGTAAGCAAGTAGATAATGTTTCGCATCAATTGTGGAGATGGTTCTTCCATTACCTCGGTTGCTGCGATGTATGCGTTTAATGCGTCTTGTGGTCTGCCTAATAATTGATATGTTGCAGCAAGCGTAATTTGAGCAGGAGCAACTCCACCATCAAGTTCTACCGCGCGCTCTGCGAAAACCAAGGCGCTTTTTGGTCTGCCTATTTGAAGATAGGTTGTTGCAATGTTCATGTTCGCGCCAACATCTTCTGGATTAATCGTAAGTGCTCGATGATACGCTCGCACCGCATCAATAAATTTCTTCATCATTTGAAGTGAAACTGCGTGTCCGTACTGCGCATCAAAATTTCGGGGTTCAAGTTTTACAGCACGAGCATACGCTGGTTCTGCTTTCTCCCATTGTTTTTTGATTATATAAATATCACCAATCCCAACAAACGCGTCTGTTGCAACTGGATTTTGTTGGAGTACTTCTTTGAAGAGTTGTAGCGCTTCATCATAGTCACCATGTTCTTTTGCTATGGCAGCCGCGTCGATGGTTACTTGTTGCACCTCAGTGACTGTTGCCAATGAAACCGAATTATCTTCAACTTGCACCGTTGGAGAAATAGAGTGACAACCAAGGCCAAACAATAAACAGCCGGCAAAAATAAAACGAAGTAGAAACATTGGGTGGTTAGGATACTTGGAAAAGATGCCTATCGGCGCTTTTTTGACGATTTCGCCATTTTTCGCAACTTTGCAATATTCACCATATCCATCAACTCGCCATTTTTATTTTCTTCCTTCGAAGTCTCGAGGATTTTTGGAATAGCAACGAATCGGGAGTCTTGAACAATTGATTCGAAACAAGAGAGTCCACAAGTCCCGTCCCCAATATGTACATGCCTATCAAGCCTTGAACCTATTTCTCCGATTGAATCGTTGAAGTGAAATACTTTTATGTGTTCAAGGCCAGCAGTTGTATCAAATATTTCTAAAACGCTATTCGCCTTTTTTCGTGAAGACATATCGTATCCAGAAGCAGTTATATGACAGGTGTCAAAACAAAAACCAACACGCTCTGGTTCCGCAACTCGCGATCTAATCCATCCCAAATGGCGGAAGTCATAGCCTAAATTTGTTCCCGAACCAACCGTGGTTTCTAAACAAGTAATTGTTTTGTACCCAAGAAGATCGTTGTGAATTGTGTCTATGGCATCAACGATTCGTTGCAAACCAGCAAGTTCATCGCTTGCTATCGGGCCCTCAACATTATTCGGCTCGCCGCGCTTTCTGGGCGTACCCAATCGGGCGCCTGGATGCGATACCAGATACGGAATGTGTAACTGTTCGCAACGCTCTATTTCTTCGCGCTGCAATGCGATTGATTTATTCTGCGCGTCTTTGTCTGGTGACGCCATGTTTACAAGATAACTATTGTGACTTACAACTCTATTCGTTTCATACCAACCCATTTCACGAAGTGTCTCCAGCCACAACGCAACTTCTTCCTCGATCAGTGGCTTTACTTTCCATTGCCGTTGGTTTTTTGTAAACACCTGAACACAATCCATACCTTGGGTTTTCGCATCGTGTAATGCGTTCACTATTGAACCGGCTATTGAAAGGTGCGAACCAAACAAAAGATTATGCGGAAAGGTGACGGTCGAATTCAAGAAGTGCGGCGGGATTTGTTCCAACCATGCGAATTTTCGCGAGGTTATCTCGTGCGTGTACTTCTTCTTCGACTTGCTCGGTGATAAACCACTGGAAGGCAACTTCTACATGCCAAGCTGATTCTTCGCGAGCCATGCTAAAAATTTCAGTAATTTGTGCTGTAACCCTTTGTTCATGAATAAGCGCTGCGTCGAAAACAGATTCAACAGAATCAAAATCAATTGTTGGGTTCGGAGGGCTTACCAATGCAATTGAATGGTCCCACTCGTTCAACAGGGATACTATTTTCATCGCGTGGTCGTGCTCTTCAGCCGCTTGAGTGCGAAACCAGTTCGCCATTCCGTTTAAGTTTTCTCGTTCAAACCAAAACGACATCGCGAGATATTGTAGTTCTGCGCCAAGTTCGTGCGTAATTTGTTCGTTTAACTTTTGTTGTAGTTTTTCGCTTGCCATAAGAGGTACCCTTGTTAAGTTGCAACAACGCCCAGAAGCGACGCAGCTGATTTAGTGATATCGGTGTAGTGTAAACCACACATTCTCAAAATTGATTCTGGTGAACGAGCTGATTTTGGGATGCGGGAAACATGTAATTGTTTAACGGTAAACGCGTCACCAGAGGCAGCGCAAGCATCCGCAACCGCCGAACCCATTCCACCGCCGTAGTTATCTTCAACAACTAAAACATTGCCGTTATTCTCGTTTGCAATGTCTAAAAGGCGGTCTTCATCAAAAGGAAGTGAATACAAGTCTAGAAGTGTTGCATCAACGCCCATTCGGTCTAGTTCGTCAATCGCCTTATTGCATTCGTGAATCATATAGCCCGCAGAAACAATGACCATATCGCGACCTTCAGTAAGAACTTCCATTCCGCCAAGTTCAAACACGGTCGATTCATCGTAAATCATTTCAACATCAGGACGGAAGGTTCGCAAGTAACAACAGCCGATGTGGTCTGCCATAGCGTGTGTCAAACCATACGCTGCCCAAGCATCTGCTGGTTGAAGAACATAGCAACCCGGAGTTCCATGGTGGCCGTTCATGGTTCCAAAACTTCTAAACCATGCGATGTCTGGAAGGGACATTTGACTTGGTCCATCAGCAGCAAGTGAAATGCCACTATGTGAACCAATAATTTTTATGTTTGCACCCGAGTTAATAGCCATTTCAATTTGGTCGTATCCGCGAGTAATAAACTTTGCGAATGTTGAACAGAAGGGAATTTTTCCGGCGGCACTTAAACCGGCGCCAACAGAGTACATGTTTTGTTCTGCTATTTTACATTCAACAAAACGATCGCTTAATTCTGTGTCGTTTCCAAATACGTTACTAAACGTAGAGTTACTAACATCTGCATCAACTGTCCAAACGTTTGCGTTTGCGTGTCCAAGTGCTCGAAGTGCAACGCCGTAAGCACGGCGTGTTGCCATTTTTCCAGATTGCAACACTGTTGTCATATCCCACTTTTGCATTGCCTCTCTAAATGTCATTAGAGTGCCAACTGATGGTGTGATGTTGTTTGCTTTAGGGGGAACTGGAATTGAAATTGAATCCGTCACCATTGATGAAGTTAATTTCATGCCGGTTTGTCTAAGCTCTGCAATCATTGTTTCGAGTTGTTTGCCAGTTGCAGGCTTCCCGTGCCAAGTTCCACCTTGCATCGAAGGCGCGCCCCAACCCTTGACGGTTTTTGCGACGACTGCCATTGGCTGAGTTCTGTCGCTTTGGTTAAACGCGTCAAATGCAGTTTTAATTTCGTTTGGTGCGTGCCCATCAATCACAGCAACTTCAAAGCCTGCTGCTTCAAGTTTGGCAGCAAGTTTTGCGGGGGATTGTTGGTCGCTTACTGCACCCGCTTGTCCATAACTGTTGCAGTTAAAAATTGGAAGGACGCTTGCGAGTTGGTGGTCCATGATGAAATCAAGTGCTTCAGTAATTTGACCTTCTCGAGCTTCACCATCTCCAATAATGCAGTATATTTTTCTTCCTGTGTCGTCTGCGCGCGCTGCGATTGCAAGACCCGCTGCAACAGAAAGCCCTTGGCCAAGTGAACCAGTTGCGGCATCAAAAAAGGCCACGCCTTCCTTAGGATTTGGGTGACCATCAAGTGGCGAATCGTCTTCGCGAAGAGTTTTTAGGTGATCTCGGTTTAGTACTACCGGCTCGCCATTCCAATCAACGGTTACGCCAATGTCTGCCATCGCTGCATACACCGCTGGAACGGCGTGTCCTTCTGAAAGAACAAGTCTGTCAGATGTAGCGTTTTCAGGATTATCTGGAAGCCATCGCATTGTGCGATACATCAAAACGGCAACAAGGTGCCCAATACTCATAGCTGAAGTCGGGTGACCGCTTCCTGATTCGGCGCACATTTCGAGCGACATTGTGTCAAGCAAAATGGCTCGAGCATGAATTGCGTTTTCAAAAGACATCTGAGGATCCTTCCGTGGCGGGTGGCGTGGTTCAACGAAGGTAAAACCAGGGAGTGTAAACGTGTTTTTTGCGAAAAATTAGGACATTTCGCAACTCTGCAACAAAGGGTGCAGTATCGCAGGTTGAGAACGTTTGGGCAACGCTAAAACGTAGGAAAAACCACAGGTTGAGGAGATTCTTCGCCTGTCGTGGTACACTCACCGTGTGCCGTTGTTGGTACCGAACGTTTTCAAAAAAATGCTTTGTGAAGAGAGAATAAACACATGACAGTTACGCAAGCAATAAACATTAAAGCCGTCTGTGAACGAGATGCCTTAGTGGAGGCAATGGCCCTAATTACAGGAGTAGTCGCAGGTCGAACCCCGACCCCAGCCCTCCAATGCGTCCGCATTTCTGGACAAGATGGTCAGCTCACACTTGCGGCGACCGATGGAGAGATTTCGCTCACGTTGACAATTGATAGGGTTGACCTTGAAAACTCAGGCGAAGTCCTTGTTCCTGCTGATAAATTTTCCCAGATTGCAAGAAGTTGTGATGACACCACATTGACCGTTATTGGTGATGGTGACATGCTGAACGTTCGATCTTCAGACTCTCGTTTCAAGGTATTTGGATTCCCCATTTCAGAAGCACCTGAAATTCTTACATTTGAAGAAATTGAACAAGATTTTTCAATTGATGGTGCTACTTTCCGTGGCCTCATGGAGCGCACCGTTTTTGCTGCCGCAACAGACCATAGTCGATACGCAATCAATGGGGTTCATCTCGATCTTCATGGCTCTCAACTTCGACTTGTAGCAACAAATGGCCACCGTCTTGCTTTATCGATGGGGCCGTGCGATAGCAATTGTGAAAAAGCGGATTGCATTGTTCCAACAAAAGCGATGACACTACTTAAGCGATTGTTGCACGACGACGGTGGAACAGTTTCAGTCAAAATAGATAATGGCAGAATCATCTTTCATGTTGACAATGGTGCGGGCTGTACATCAACGCTTACAAGCAATTTAGTGGAAGGAACATTTCCACCATTCGAAGATGTTATTCCGAAAGATCTCGACAGAAAGGCCGTCGTAAACAAAGAAGCGTTACACAAAGCGGTTCGACGTGCACACTTGATGACAAACGAAGAGTCACGCGGTGTTCGATTGATTTTTGATGGCACTTGTTTAAAAATAACAAGTCGTGCACCCGAAACAGGCGAAGCCGAAATTGAGGTACCAATTGAATCATTCACTGGTGACAAACTTGAAATTGCATTCAATCCTGTTTACATAATGGACGCACTTAAGGTTGTTGAGGGTGACGATGTCACAATCGAATTAAAGAAAAGTGAAAAGCCAGGACTTATTCGAAGCGGAAACAATTTTGTTTACATCATCATGCCCGTGAGTTTGAATTAACTAGAAGCCCGGGCCATTATTTGGCCGTCCCTTACTTCCACCACGACCGGGTTTTCCTTTACTATATTTCACTGAACAGCCCCAAGGTTGAACATACGAGGGGGATACTTTTTCGTCGGCAATTAGCTGTTTTACCGCTGTTAGTGGATATATTTCTGCGTCTTCACCGTTTTTAAATCGTTTGTCATCACTGAATGCTCCTTGATATACCAAAACGCCTTCAGCGTCAATGACAAACATGTGTGGTGTTGTTTTTGCGCCATACGCTCTGCCTATTGCGCCGTCATAATCTATCAATAGTGTTGTTGGAAGTTCCAACTCTTCGATAAATTCTTTGCTGCCCTTGATAATTTCAGGTTCGGGTCTATTGGCTGATGAGTTCACTGCAATGTAAACAATCTCTTTGTCTAATCCGTCCAAGTCTTTAATTAGTTTTGGAACCAAACCCGTTGTCCACGACGTTCGACAGTATGGACATCTCTCGTTGAACCACTCTAGCACAACG
>DTSO01000042.1 GCA_012965315.1 Phycisphaerales bacterium
CAAAGGGACTATTAAGCGCGCTGATAATTTGCGTGTAGTTACAGCAAGTCAACATCGACTTGACCTTAACCCAAACATTACTTTGCAAGATACACTTTGCCCTATTGGTGAAATGGTTTTATATCGTGGCAAAGAAATGCATGTTTCTGGCTGGGCAGATAGATTTTTATTTACGAGAGAACAGTTAGGCACGCTTGTAGGATCGTTATCTGGTGGCGAACAAGCACGTATACAAATTGCATCTTTAATGTTGCAGCCTGCTGACATATTGTTGCTTGATGAGCCTACAAATGATTTAGATATCCCAACACTAGAGGTACTTGAGGAAGCTTTATTAGATTTTCCTGGTGCTATTTTGTTGATTACGCATGACCGGTTTATGCTTGATCGAATTGCAACTGAATACTTAGCATTAGATGGCAAAGGCACTGCCAAAGAGTTTGCTGGTTTTGAACAGTGGCAGGAGTGGTTGAAACAAAAGCCCACTGTCAAATCGTCTCTTTCAAAGTCTGAATCAGCAAAGGTGCGGCAAAAGAGTGTTCCCGTGAAATTAAGTTATAAATTGCAACGGGAGTTTGATGGAATGGAGAGTGCAATTGCAAGAGCTGAAAGTGAAGTTGAACGGGCAGAATTAATTGTAAATGATGTTGCTGTTATTTCAGACCATTCAAAACATGCTGAAGCCTGTGCAGCTGCTGCGAAAGCGCACGAAGCAGTCCGAATTTTGTACAATCGTTGGGCTGCATTAGAAGCACTTCAAAATTAATTAACCCTCGGCTAAAAATTTCTATAAAAAAACAACACCGTAAGGGGTTGTTTTTTTAATAGCGGGGACAGGATTCGAACCTGCGACCTTCAGGTTATGAGCCTGACGAGCTACCAGACTGCTCTACCCCGCATCGGGGTTAGGCAGTATACGCTAATTGGCTTGATTACGCCTAATTGGTCGATGATTATTGTGTGAGTTTAGTATCTAAATTGAATTTTGGATGGCTGTACATACTATGTGGATTAGTACTAACAGTTGCTGCAATTATCCTTCCTGCACACCAAGAGCTTCAGGAGTTAAAGTCAAAGCAGGAAGTTATTGCTGATGATTTAGAATATCTTGAATACCAAGTGACTATATATGAAACATTTCTACAAGATATTGTTAACCGAGAACCTGACTTCATACAACGGCTAACTGAAATGCAATTCAATAGAGCACCGCAAGGTGAACAGGTTGTTTTTGACCCCTCAGCTCCAAGGACTCCGCTTGAATGGGTTGCGCAACGGGCTATCAAATCGCGCACAATTCAATCGGATGTACAGCAAGCTTCGTTACTTTCAAAATTCACTGAAGATGAGGGGCGCCTATGGGTGCTCGCCGTGGGCATTATCATTTTATTTGTTGGGTTGACTTCTCAAGCAAGTCCAACAGACAAAACAATTGAATAATCGCATTCTTTTCCTCTGGGTAAAGAAATAGCGCAGTACTTTTCGGTTTCGATTCTTGGGTGGTTACGCTTCTAGTTATGTCATGGAATGTAGATGAGATTAACGATAATGCACTTCGGCTTCTTTGTATTGATGGGCTTGGTGGTGCAACGTTATCAAAACTTGTTGTAGCTGCAGGTGGAATCAATGAGGCTGGAGATGCTTTGGAATCTGGCCAGGCAACGGAGTGGTTGCCTAGGGGGGCGAGCGAAATGTTGCGTGATCGAATGCAACGGATGGAAGTCGATCCAGCACGGTGGTCTGCGGAAGCGGTTGCAGCAAAAATTGTACTTGTCACGGATGATGACTTCCCGCAATTCTTGTCGCCGCTCCCCGCTTGCCCAGCAGCATTGTGGTATCGGGGCTCACTCGAGGGTCTTTCCCTTGCATCAGTTGGAATTGTTGGATCTCGTAGATGTACTAAATATGGGATAGAACAGGCTACCTTGTTCTCAAAAGAAATTGTTCAATCTGATTTAACTGTAATTTCGGGTGGAGCACGTGGTATTGATGCAGCCGCACATCGAACAGCAATTCAGTATGGGGGTTCTACCGCAGTTGTTCTTGGTTCAGGTTTAAGCGTCGTATATCCTCCCGAACATGCGACACTATTTGATTCAATTGTTCGTGAGAACGGTGTAATTGTGAGTGAATTTCCGTGTCATCGTTCTCCGCGTCCGGCGTATTTTCCTCGTCGAAATAGAATTGTCTCGGGTTTGTCATCGGTGGTCCTTGTTGTTGAAGCAGCCCGTAGAAGCGGTGCGCTCATTACAGCAAGGATCGCCGTTGAAGAGCATGGTCGGCAGGTCTTTGCTATTCCAGGTCGATTAGGTGATAGCACGTCTGCAGGATGCTTGCAATGCATGAGAGATGGCTGGGCTGGAGTGGCAATTCAGCCAGCTGATATTATCGAAGAGGCGGTAAGTGCTTGGGCGCGTTTATCTAGTAACTTCGCAATACACCAGTAACAATTCCCTGCACAACACAATGTTTAACAATGATTGGATCGAACTCAGTATTGGCTGGTTGAAGTCGAATGGTACCATTCGTTTCTTTATAAAAAGTTTTCAAAGTAGTTTCGCCGTCAGGGAGTAAAGCCACAACACGATCGCCGTTTTTTGCTGTCGATTGTTTTTGTACTAAAACGAAATCGCCGTCGAGAATGCCCTCGTCTTTCATAGATTCGCCTTCTACTCGGAGAGCGAATGTATCGCCTCGTTGGCCGACCCTTGGTCCGAACATACTCGTTAAATCTAAAGTTTCGCTGTCTTCACATCGTTCAATCGGCATGCCAGCAGCAATGCGCCCCACCAAAGGAAACCGCATCGCTGCATTTTCTTTCTTTTCATACCGTTCTGTTATTGATTCAGCAATCGATAAAGAGCGTGCTCTGTTCGCTTCTCTTGTTAATGCTCCTTTGCGTATCAACGCTTCTATTCGTTCGAATACCGTTACTTTGCTGACGCCGATTTGTTCGGCTAGTTCTTGCATCGTTGGGGAGTATCCATGATCGTTTTGGCATTGTCGAATGAGCTCGATTACTTCGAGTTGTTTGGGCGTGAGGTTCATCGTCATGATCCTTTTGTAAAAGAGGGGTGCGTCCAAAGAGGGTGAGTTGGTTCACTTTGCAGAATACATTTTCTGCTTCGTGACAAATGTTCTTATATAAGGATGTAATAAGTTTCGCTAATTTATTTTTGCGAGGTTTTCTGCTTGGAGTTTCGTGCACAGTGATAGTCTCAAGTACTTCAATTGCTGCTGCAGCAGGGGAGAAAAACACTCTGTCGATTTTAAGGATGCGGTCAAGAAATGTTTTTGGTCGTGCACTTCTGTGTTTTGGCGGTGAAGTGAGTAGTGCTGATGGGGCACCACCTTCTACCGCAACGATGCGATTGCCTTCACCAAAATATTTGGTTCCGTATGTTTGACTTGGTCCAAGTTGTAGTAGTGGTACTTCCATAATGCAATGCTCCTGCCTTCTAAAATTACTATCGGCAAGGTTGTACGGTATATGTTAGGCAAACATAACCATAATGTCAAATTATATTGAAAAGCGTTATTATTTGCGTTGTGTGTAAGATTCCAGACAAAATAATTTCCAATTCTTGGATGTTGGACCCTAACATTACTTATTTGAACCACGGAAGTTTTGGCGCGAGGGTGTCTGAGGTTTTTGAATATCAGCAATCCCTCAAAAGAGAACTTGAGCTCTCACCTATTAATTTTTTAGATAGACAGCGGTATCGAATCGATGAAGCAAGGAACTGTATTTCCTCTTTCCTTGGTGCTGAAGTAGAGGGGTTTGGCTTTGTTGATAATGCAACAACTGGAGTTGGTTGTGTGGTGCAGTCCATTCAAATTGAGCCTGAGGATGAAATTTTAACTACGAACCTAGTGTATAACGGAATTAGGCAATTATTAACCCGAATTGCTTCTGATGCTTGTTGTTCCTATAGAGAATTGCAGGTTCAGTTTCCATTACAAAGCCAAAATGAATTACTACAATTAATTACCGATGCAATTTCAAATAAAACTAAATTACTTGTTGTTGATCACGTAGCTTCTGCTTCGGCTATTGTATTCCCAGTAAAAGAAATAGCTAAAATTTGTAAGGAAAGAGGCATTTTACTCTTAGTAGATGGGGCGCATGCACCGGGAATGCTTGATCTACATATCGATTCGATTGGAGCAGATTGGTATGTTGGTAATTTGCATAAATGGATTTGTGCGCCACTTAGTGCTGGTTTTGTGTACACGTCCGAGCCACACAGGGACACAACACATCCCATGACCATTAGCCATTGGTATAAACAAGGGATAACCAATGAATTTAATTGGCAAGGGACTAAAGATATTACTCCTTGGCTTGCTGCAGCAAAAGCAGTCGAATGGGGAAGTAAAATTGGATGGAGCCGAATTCAACAACACAACCATGCATTTGCAGTCTGGATGCAAAAGACCTTAGTTGCTACTTGGAATGTTGAGCCTCTTTCGCCTTTAGATGGATCGATGCTTGGATCTATGGTGACTGTGCCGCTTCCTGCTACTTTGCCGAATGAAATGGAAGCTTGTTTGGCCTATCGAGATTATTTGTATGAAAATTACCAAATAGAAGTACCAATCTTCGAACTTCAAGGTCGTGGAGTCGTACGATTGAGTGGGCAACTCTATTCTCGGGAAGAGCATCTAAAGCGTTTAATATCGGCAGTTTGCGATTATTCCGCTTGAAATGCAAATTATTTTTCGTATTTTAAAGAAATATGACAAATATAACTTGACATATATCCATATTTAGTGCAAATTAACGATGTCCGTTAGTCGGATAGTGACAACACTGATTGTTTGCCCTTAGGAGGGTGAGGGATCTATCATCTTTTTGCGAGAGCAAAAAACATGATTTTGCCGAATTCAAAAGGTGTGTCAAGGGACGGACAAGCCGTATGAATTCGGCATGTTAAGGATCAATACCTTGTTGGTGTTGATAAATGTAAGGGAACATAACCTGACCTGAGAAAGAGGTTGTGCAACAGACAAACGCTTCCACGTCCTGTTGCTTGGTTAAACTTCAATTTCCCAAAAGATTAGGGCTCTTGGCCGGCAAGAGCCCTTTTTCATGCTCGTTACTAATTTGCGCTCGAAATGTTTAGTGATTTTGTAATTTGATAATTGATTAACCGCAATGCGCCAGAGTTGCTGCACCAAGTAGCCCAGCATCAGGTCCAAGGATGGTGATGCAAATTTCACATTGCTGGCAATGCGGGGGAAAAACGTCTTTGAGGAATTGTTCACGAATCGTCTGTATATAAGATTCGCCGAGAGCTTCGACAAGACCACCACCGAGAACAACTTTGTTAAGCGAGAGTAGGGTAATTACATTTGCAAGCGAAGTACCAATCCGTTTTGCGCCAGCATTGATAACGGTGGTTAGTGCTTCGTCTTTACCGTAGCCGTTTTGGATCGTTTTGGTATCTAGTTCGGGGTTTTGAAGAATTCTTTGCATTCCGCTTCTGCTTGCAAATGCCTCGAGTACTCTGTGAGAATGGTCATCGCTATGCTCGCAGATGCCCATGCCAAATTCACCACCAGTGCCAAGAGGTCCTCGCCAGATTGTGTTATTTAAGATTAAGCCTCCGCCGATTCCAGTACCAATCCATACCGCGAAGAGCGATTCAGAACCTCTACCAGCGCCAAACTTAAATTCCCCCCAAGCTGCGGCGGTGACATCATTTTCAATAATAACGTTGCAATGCAATTTTTCGCTAATAAACTGAGCTAGGGGCACATTGTCCCAATCTAAATTCTCAGCACGAAGGACAATGCCATTTGTAGCATCAACACTTCCTGCAACGGAGATTCCGACACCATCGCGTACATCTGCGCCGAGTTCAGTAACAGCATCGCAAACTTGATTTGCTACAGTTTCAAAATCGCCTCGAGCAACTATTGGTTGATGTAATCGTTGAACTACTTTGTTCTGCTCAATGCAACCAACAAGTAAATTGGTGCCACCGATATCAATGCCAATCACGTTATTGACTCGGGCGTTTTTGTATGAAAGGTTGTGTTCTTCTGAAAAAGTTGGGCAACGCGAAGTAAGTTTGCATCGTCGTACCATGCCGCTTGTAAATGTAATCCGATTGGAAGCGGATTGCCGGTTGTTTCTGAAAAACCACAAGGAATAGAAATGCCACAAATGCCTGCGATGTTAGTGTTCGCTGTATAGACATCGCAAAGATACATTGCTAATGGGTCTGCTTTTTCACCGATTTTGAATGCTGTTGTGGGCGTTGTTGGCCCAAGGATCACATCACACACTTCGAAAGCACGTTTGTACTCTTCGCTAATGAGTCGTCTTGTTTTTAATGCATTGTTGTAATACGCATCGTAATACCCGCTACTAAGAACATACGTACCGAGCATGATTCTGCGTTTTACTTCGTCGCCAAAACCTTCTGCGCGGCTCTCTGAATACAGTTCGAATAAATCTTTGCATGGTTTAGCCGTTCGGTGTCCGTATCGAATTCCATCGTATCTTGCTAAGTTGCTCGAACATTCCGCTGGAGCAAGAACGTAATACGTTGAAATCCCAACTTCGGTGAGCGGTAAATCAATGTCTACTATTGTTGCTCCAAGTTCTCTGTATGTTTCTATAGCAGCAGAGATTGCAGAGTCAACATCAGGACTATTTTGCCCACCGATATATTGTGCTGCTACTCCAATGCGTAACGTATCGAAGGGGGAATCGAGGTTTGTTGTTAAATCTGGTGAAGGTTCGTTTCGGCAAGTTGAATCAAATTCATCAAAACCTGCCATCACTTCAGTTACTTTTGCGACATCTTCGACTGTTGTGGCAAAGGCACCAATTTGATCTAAACTCGATGCGAATGCTACAAGTCCGTAACGGCTGACCAATCCGTAGGTTGGTTTGTACCCGACGATGCCGCATAGTGCTGCAGGTTGTCGGATTGAACCACCGGTGTCAGACCCGAGAGCTACATCGCAAAGCCGAGCTGCAACAGCAGCAGCGCTACCTCCCGACGAACCGCCAGGCACTCTCGTTGTATCCCAGGGATTTAGCACGGGTCCCCAAGCGCAGTGCTCTGTGGAAGAACCCATAGCAAATTCGTCACAATTTGTTTTGCCAACAAGTGTAGCGCCAGCGCAAAGCAATCGGTCAATTACAGTTGCATTGAATGGGGATTCATATCCATCAAGCATTTTTGAACCACACGTTGTTGTGCCCGTTGTTGTAACAATGTTGTCTTTGACTGCGACAGTCAATCCATCCAGTACACCGTTTTGTGCTGTGTTTGGTTGTTCCCAGACTTCACGGAAAGCATTGTATGTATCACCTTTTTGAATAGTGTTCATGCTTCGCCACCAAGCACTTTTGGTACATCAAAGAAAACGTCTTTTACAGCAGGAGCATTTGCTAACACTTGCTCTTGCGTAAGCGTTGAAGTGGTAGTGTCGTCTCTGCTTGCGTTTTGTAATTCAGTTGGGTGATCAAGAGGGTCAACGCCTGTTGTGTCGATCTCATTTAATCTGCTGATATGTTCAAAAATTGTACTTAGGTCTTCTTTTGCCTTCTCAATCTCCATGTCTGAGAGTGCAAGCCGGGCCAGTGTAGCAACATGGCGGACTTCATCGGTTGTCAATGATGTATTCATAGTGCGAAGCGTATCAGAATCTCATGAGGTATCATATTGTTCTATGGCAACAAATAAACTCATATCATTTGTTACACGAAGTGTAGTGTCGATTGTCCTGCTGGCTATATCGATAGGCATCGTAATGATACTCATTAACACGAAGCCACAACTTGCAGTAGTTACTGGAAAACGAATGTTGCCCGCTGTTGTTGTAATTGAAGCAATGCCTCTGAAAATGAAGCGAAGATCCATCGGATACGGCGTTGCGGATGCTATGCAACATGCTGATATTCCAGCAGAAATTGCTTCGACTGTGGTTACTTTGCCTGCAACTACTCGAGCAGGTAGGCAACTTAGAAAAGGTGAACTTATTCTAGAATTGGATGATTCTGATTTTCAGCAACAATTCATTCGTGCGCAGCAAGCGCTTTCATCTGCAAAATCTGCACTCTCATTATTAGAAGTGGAAAGAAATGCTGCGGAAGAACGAGCGGTTTTAGCGAACGAAGATAAACAGTTGGCAGAAGTTGAATTTAGCCGTGTGCAGGAAGCCTTTGATAGAGGTGGTGCAAAACAACGTGAAGTTGATGCAGCAAAGCAAAAATTCATATCAGTTTCTTCTGTTGCCATAAATGCAAATGAAACAGCTAGTCGATTCCCCTTAAGAGAAGAGCAGGCATCTTCAATGGTTCTTACACGAGAAGCTGAAGTAGTTATGGCAAAAGACAATCTATTGCGGTGCCATATCCTGAGCCCAATTGATGGCGTTCTACAAACCATTGATGTTCGGGTAGGAGAGTTGGTAAATCAAGGGCAAAGAGTCGCTCGCATAGTTAACAGCAGTATTTTGGAAATTCCACTTCGGCTTCCTTCCCACGCTCGTTCTTATGTCTCAGTTGGCGACGAAGTGGCACTACGGTCTGCAGGATTTGGAAAACGCTATTGGGATGCAAGAGTTTCAAGGATTGCACCAGAAGATGACACCACATCAAGAACGATGATTGTCTATGTTGATATCAATCAAGACCCTACTGATGCAAGCAGCGTGCCTCCTGGTTTATTTGTTCGCGGTGAAATTAAAAGCATGAAAGACGATCGACTTCGTTGGGTAGTTCCAAGGCGGTCGATTCGTGAGGATAGAGTCATGGTCATCCGCGATTCAATTTTGCGAAGCATTCCAGTTTCAATTGATTATTCTGTAACTGGTGAACTCCCACAATTTGGAATCCCCGATCAAGATTGGGCAGTGCTCGAGACGCCATTAGCAGATGGCGATTTTATTGTTGTTGACCCTGGTGGTTCACTTCGAGATGGAATGGATGTGCGAAAGATACTCGCTAAAGAGGTTTCTCTGGGATGAATCTTCCTAAGTTTGGCGTTAAAAATCCTGTACCAATAAACCTTCTAATGGCGGGGTTTATTCTCGCTGGAATTTTTGCATCATTTAATTTGCGCCGTCAATTTTTTCCTGATATGAAATTTGACAATGTGCTTATCTCAATGGCATATCCAGGCGCATCGCCTGAGGATGTGCAGTCAGCCATTGCCAAACGTATTGAAAATGCACTCATTACTATTGATGAAGTCGATGAACTCTCAACAACATGCGTTGAAGGGTCCGTTTCTATTGTTGTTTCCTTTAAAGAAGGTACAACAAATTTAGATGAAGCGATTGATGAAGTTCGTCGTACTGTTGAGTCTTTGCAAAACTTGCCTGTGGATGTAGAGCGTCCTGTGGTCACCAGAATTGAACCAAAGATGCCAGTTATCATGGTGCAACTATGGGGCGACATTGACAAGCAGGTAATGAAAAAAGCAATCAGAGATATTCGCGACGACTTGCGAACTTTTTCTGAAATGGGTGCAATATCTATCGGTGGAGCTGTTAACAATGAGTTAACGGTCGAACTTGACCAAGATAGTCTCATAGAACATGGCATTAGTATTTCAACTGTCTCGGACAGGATTTCTTCATGGATGCGTCAAATACCCGGCGGAACATTGCGAAGTGCTGGTGGGGATATCGTCATACGCACCGACACTCCTGATGAATCGTCTCTAGATTTAGAAGAGATTGTAATTCGTTCGTCACACAATGGTGAAACACTACATCTTGGCGATATTGCAAGAATTCAAACTACGCTCGTTGATATCCCAATTAATGTTCGTTTTAATGAAGAGCCGGCAATGAATATGTTTGTCTCAAAGTCAGGCGATCAGGATATTGTTCTGATGGCTGAAATTGTGCGAGCGTACGTTGCTGGCCGAATGGGTGAAGATTTTATTTCATCTTGGAAAGACACAATATCAGCAGGTAGAACCAAAAGGAAAGAGGCATGGCAGTTAGGCATAGACTCTGATCCATTGCCATCAAAAACATCACTTTCAACATTTACCGACTTGGCTCGGTTCGTAGAAGGTCGGATGCAGTTGTTGACAGAGAATGCTCTTTTAGGTGGTGCGCTAGTTTTCATATTGTTGTTGCTTGCACTGAACTGGAGAGTTGCCTTGTGGGTTGGCATCGGCTTAATCACAGCACTCAGTGGCACGTTGTTCGTAATGTTTTTGTTTGGCGTGACTTTAAATATGCTGACAATGTTTGCGCTCATTTTAGTCCTTGGTTTATTAGTTGACGATGCAATCGTTGTGGCTGAAAATATAAAGGCGCAACATGAGCAAGGTGTGCCTGCAATGCAAGCAGCTGTTGAAGGAACGAAGCAAGTCCTTTGGCCAGTGTTTGCAACGGTTATGACATCAATTGTTGCTTTTTTGCCATTGACATTTGTCAAAGGAAACATGGGAGATTTACTTGGCGCTTTACCAGTAGTAGTCGCTTGTGCTCTTGGAATGAGTCTGTTCGAAGCATTACTCATTCTTCCAGGACACCTTGGGCATAGTCTTGAAAAAACCGAGAAGCCAACGACATCTAAAATTTCAGCATTCATTAAGCGGTATGAAAAATGGCGAGATACGATTGTTTTTGAAAAAATAGTTCCAGGATATCTGTGGCTACTCTCTCGTGTTATTCAATTTAGGTATGTCTCGTTGGCATTTGCATTCTCAGTCTTGATTGTTTCTGTAGGTTTTGTAATCGGTGGCCGTGTCGGATACGAATTTATGACAATTCCTGATGCTGAAACAATTGCGATTAACGTACGGATGCCAGAAGGTACTCCCTTCTCTCAAACTATGGTGATGCTTGAGAATATTGAAAAGTCGTCGCGCAATCAAGCTCAAGTGCACCACATAAGCACGATCGCTGGTGCGCAGATGGCAACCGAAAGTTCTGCTGCTGGTTTTTCGTCAAACCTTGGGCAGCTGTTTATTGAATTAACCCATGCAGAGACACGAAATTTAAATGCAAACGAAGTTATTGGTTTAATTAGAGCTGACTTGGGCGATAAAGCAAAACTTGCCAACAGTATTGCTTATGAGATGATGTCAGGCGCACCAAGTGGTACCGGAATTACAATTAAGTTACAGGGCGAAAATGAAACTTCCTTATTCGCTGCATCGGAAAGAATTCAAAATGACTTGCGGAAATTTTCAGCGGTACATGATATTGTTGATAATGCTTCAGCTGGGCAACGTGAATTGAGAATTGAATTACGCGAAGGTGGCGCTAGTACTGGTTTGACTTTGGCAGACCTCGCTCAGCAAGTTCGGGGAGCTGTGTACGGAATTGACGCGCATGTATTCGCGCAAGGCGATGAGGAAGTGGACATCCGAGTCAAGATGGGTGACGATCTTCGAAAGAACGTAGGTGATTTGGAACAACTTTGGGTTATTACACCTAGTGGAATTGCAGTTCCCTTAATTGAAGTGGCGAACATTACAGAACATCGTGGCTACACAGCAATTCGAAGAATAAATAGACAACGAACGGTGACGGTCACTGCTGAAACAATTGACGGCGTAAGTCCAGAAACAGTAGCAGCACAATTGCCATTTGAAGCATGGGAGATAGAATTTCCAGATGTCGTATTTAAGGAGGGTGGTCGCCAAGAACAACAATCGGAGGCGTTTGCTTCACTTCCAGTTGGTTTTCTCGCTGCTTGCCTTATGATTTACGTCATACTTGCTTGGTTGTTTGGAAGTTATTTTCAGCCCCTCATCGTGATGCTTGGTATTCCGTTTGCAATCATTGGTGTTATTTGGGGTCATTATATTGCTGGCGTATCTATTTCATTTTTGAGCATGATTGGTTTCGTCGCGTTGAGCGGCGTTGTAGTCAATGATTCTTTGATTTTTGTAGAGTTCTACAATGCTAAAATTAAGGAAGGTATTAGCATGCGAGATTCTCTTTTAAGTGCTGGTGCAGCCCGACTTAGGCCAATTTTCTTGACTACAATTACAACCGTTCTTGGCTTGACTCCGCTTATGCTCGAGCAATCAATGCAAGCTAAATTCTTGATACCGATGGCACTAGCAATTTCGTTCGGCTTAATGAGTGCTACATTCTTGATTTTATTACTATTGCCAGCGTTACTCGTTATTGGTGAAGACTTTAAGTCGATCGGCTCATTCCTTTGGTATGGGAATGAAGAGAGCGAAACATAACTGCAGTATAATACCACTTACCCTCAGAACTTCTCTTAGAACTTGCCTGAGCGTAGAACAGCATGAAGCAACTACAAGGCATCCCAGTTAGTCCCGGCGTCGTCATCGGTAGAGCATTGGTTTTAGAAAAATCGCTGCACCGTGTGCCTTTTTTAATTCTAGGCGCAGACGAAATACCCAAAGAATTAGCAAAGTTTAATACAGCAATTGTTGGAGCAATTGATCAAGTCACACAAGACAGAAATCAAGTTGCAGCAACTCTTGGCGAAGAGCCAGCGAAAATTTTTGAATTTCACTTGGGCTTACTCAACGATAAAACCTTGGTTGAACCAATCCGTGAGCGAATTGAATCTGAAGGCGTGAACGCTGCGTTTGCGGTTGTGGAAGCATTCGGAGAACTTGCTGATAAATTTCGATCTATGGATAGTGCTGTCTTTAAGGACAAAGCAAATGATGTTTTTGACTTAGAACGAAGACTGCTAACGCAATTGACTGGTGGTTCTAAAGATAGATTGGCTTCTGTTGATGAACCAGTTATTGTCATTTGTCACCAAGTGACACCGGCAGATGTTGCTGGATTAAATCACGATAAGGTTTTAGGGATTGCCACAGACATAGGTGGTAGAACGGACCATAGTTCAATTGTTGCAGCAGCAATTGGTGTACCAGTCGTTGTTGGCTGTAAGTCCGTTGCTGAAGAAATATCCGATGGGGACTTGTTGATTCTGGATGGAAAGTCTGGCACAGTAATTATTTCGCCTGACGAAGCGACGTTAGCGCAGATGCGTCGAAACATTGAATTGCTTGAAACATTTAAATTAAAAACACAAGAAGTTACGCAACAGACATCTGTTACTGCAGACGGTGTTGAAATACATTTATACGGTAACATTGAATTTGCACATGAAATTAAACAAGTCCTCGCCAAAGGTGGCGAAGGCGTAGGTTTGTATCGAACAGAGTTTCAATATTTAACAAGCAAGAGTTTGCCAACTGAAGACGAGTTATTTGAAGAGTATGCATCCGCCATTCGTCAACTTGATGGGAGAATGTTAACGTTGCGTACTTTAGATTTAGGTGCTGACAAGTACACACAAGCTCAAGAGATGGAGCCGGAGAGAAACCCATTCCTTGGTTTGCGTTCGATTCGATACTGTTTACAAAATCAAGACTTATTCAGAACGCAACTCAGGGCCATTGTTCGATCCTCAGGCGTTGGGCCAATTCGAGTTATGTTCCCGTTGATAACGTGTATGAATGAACTCCGTCAAGCAAAACTGATTTTCGCTGATGTCATTGAAGAGTGTGCAGAGGATGGAATTGAATACGATAAAAATATTCCAGTAGGAATGATGGTTGAAGTACCAAGTGCTGCGCTGATGGCGGCGACATTTACACGTGAAGTGGACTTCTTTTCCATTGGTACAAATGACCTAATTCAATACACCGTTGCCGTTGACAGGGGTAACGAGCGAGTTGCTAGTTTGTACACAGCGTCCAATCCAGCGGTCATAAAGCTCATGAAGTCCGTTATTAGGGCTGCAAGGCGGGGAAAAATTGAAACTTCTCTCTGTGGTGAGATAGCCGGTGATCCGATATATACTATGTTACTCATCGGGCTTGGCCTGAGGAACCTATCTTTGGTTCCTTCCCAGATACCTGCAATTAAACAGGTGATTAGGCAGGTTAAGATTGAGGAATGTGAGCGACTGGCTCGAAAAATTGGGTCGCTCGATTCGGATCGTCGTATTCTCTCGGCGCTTCGAAGTGAATTGCAGAAAACTGTGCCTGAAGCACTAGGTGGTTGGTCCACTTAACAAATCGTCAACTGACGCAGGCATTTACGAATATTGATTAGCAGGGATCGCACATTAGCGGCCTGCAAAGTCAGACGAACACGAATGAGTAGCAATGCGAGGCATTGTTACTAAGGCCAATTTAAGATGCGGTACTCCGCAGGTGAAATAGTATTATTTCAAATTGGTATGTGTTCTTTTATTAGCCAATGATGGCAAGTAAGGAACTATTGTGACAGATATACAAAATAACACCAAGGAAATTATGATTGTTCATGATGACCCGGGTATAGAAACAAGAATTGCCATTCTCGAAAATGGTCGGCTTGAAGAGTTGTACACAGAGCGTACAAGATCAGCGACTGGAGTTGGAAATATTTATAAGGGGCGGGTCACCAATGTTGAGTCAGCGATTCAAGCTGCATTCATTGAATACGGCGGAGCGCAAAGAGGCTTTTTGCACGTAACAGATTTGCACCCAAGATATTTCCCAGGAAAAGAAACAAGCGAACGAGTTGGTAAAAAAATTCCCAAACATAATCGTCCTCCTATTCAAAAGTGTTTGAAGAGGGGTGATGAAGTTCTTGTTCAAGTGCTTAAAGAAGGAATCGGAACTAAAGGTCCAACTTTAACAAGTTACCTTTCAATTCCTGGTCGCCTTTCAGTAATGATGCCTTTTATGGATAAGGTTGGGGTATCGAGGAAAATTGAAGATGAATCAGACCGCAAAAAGATGCGCAAAATTCTCGATACTTTAAATCTCCCAGACGGGTTTGGTTTTATTCTTAGAACTGCTGGGTTAGGCAAAACAAAAATTGATGTTAAACGTGATATCGCTTATTTAATTCGTCTTTGGAAATTAATCGAAAAGCGAATAGATAATGTTGGAGCGCCGTGTCAGTTGTACAACGAGTCTGATCTTCTTGTACGTACAATTAGAGATATTTTACGGCCATCCATTGATGTCATAGTTGTTGATTCGGAATCTTCGTATGAGCGCATCACTTCATTCTTGAAAATTGCTGCTCCAAGATCATCTAGAAAGATTATTCAGTACAGAGATGCATCTCCTATTTTTCACGCGTTTGATATCGAAAAGCAAATTGACGAAATTCACTGCCGAGAAGTCGATCTTCCCAGTGGCGGACGTTTAGTAATTGACCAAACTGAAGCACTCGTTGCTATCGATGTAAACTCAGGAAAAAGCAGAGGCGCAAAAAATAGTGAAGCCAATGCAGTGAATACGAACTTAGAAGCGGCGGATGCAATCTGTCGACATCTTCGATTACGTGACCTTGGCGGAATTGTTATCAATGACTTAATTGATATGGGGCAATCGTCAAACAGGCGGAAAGTTGAAAAACGATTCCAAGAAAACTTAGAGAGAGATCGCGCACGTTCAACTGTTTTGCCAATTAGCAGATTTGGGTTGATGGAAATGACTCGACAGCGAATTCGTCCAAGTGTTCTTGACAGCCATTATGCTGCTTGTTCCCAATGTGATGGGAGAGGTAACGTTAAAACTACCGAAGAAGTTGCAGCAGATGCAACACGGCATTGCGGTTGGTTATTGCATCATGAGAATGTACGCAGGGTCGAATTGACATGTTCCGCATCTGTTGGAACGTTTCTGCTTTCGAACAAGCGGGGCGAATTAGACGCGTATGAACAGCGTTCTAAGAAGCGAATTGTTGTACGAATTAGCGAGGAACTAGCAAAAGACCGCCTCATTTATTATGCCTACGACGCACGCGGCGCGGACATTGAATTGGAAACGCTCGTTGCATCTAAGCCGCTTTCAATTGCAGCACTAATAAAAGCTGATAATTCCTATGTTGCTGACGAGGAAAATTCTGAAGAGAAAACTGGCAGGCGAAGGTCCCGCCGTAGAGGCAAAAAGAATCTTCCTCTCGCAGAGGCGGCATCTATTTCTGCTGGTGCTGATCTTCAAGAAGAGTTGGATTCACTTGATAAGGTTAAGCCAGAAGTCAAACAAGGCAAGAAACAGCAACTAAGAAAAGGCGTGAAAAAAGAAGAAACGCCAGCAGATTCTGCGATGCGAGTTTTTCAATTCGCGAGGAGTATCGGCAAATCAAGCAAGGAAGTTCTTGAGCAGTGTAAGCAAGAAGGATTCGCCGTTCGTAATCACATGTCTACGATGACTTCTGAAATCATTACTAAACTTAAAGAAGGTTTCGAAGAACTCGTTGAAAAGAAAAAGCCACGGCGAAGAAGACGTCGAAAAAACAATAGAACGAAAAAATCAAGTGACGCAGTGGCAACAACCACAACTACTGAAACGGCTCCAGTTGATACTAATAAGACTGCAACTGAGAATAAGGAAGTTAAGAAAAAATCAAAGAAGAGTAGGTCGCGGTACACTTCAAATCGCTCGAGAAAAAAAGCCAATGCAGCAGATGCAAAAGAAACTGTAGAGACAAAAGTTGAAGTTGTTGAGCCCAAAAAGAAGGCGCGCAAAACGCTCTATGGAGGCCGAAGGCGATCTGTAACAACTGATGAAGTTCAAGCAAGTAGAGACAGTAGAGCATGAGTCAGCGGATTTTTATTCTTGGTTCAACTGGCTCTATTGGATGTAGTACTGTTGAAACTATATTGCATTTAAGAGCCAAAGATGGTGAAGGAAGTTGGCCGGTTGTTGGTTTAGCAGCGGGCAAAAACCACGCTTTGTTGCATGAACAAGCACTAACTCTTGGAGTCAATTCTGTATCACACTGTTCAAACACATCGCTAGGTATTGCGAATGAGTATGACTCTGCAGTACAGTTGATTCAAGAACAAGCTCAATCAGGTGATTTGGTTGTTGCAGCAATTGTAGGTTTTGCTGGAATTGCTCCAGTCCTTGCAGCGATTGAATGTGGTTGTTCTATTGCACTTGCTAATAAAGAGTCACTGGTTTCTGGCGGTCAGGTTGTACTAGACGCTGTTGCAAAAGCAGGTGTTTCATTATTACCAGTTGACAGTGAGCACTCCGCAATTTTCCAAGTGTTGGCTGGAAACTCTGCCAAAGAAATTAAAAAAATAGTTCTCACCGCAAGCGGTGGGTCACTTCGCGGGTTTACTAAGGATGAAGTTGCAATTGCTACTGTCTCCCAAGTGTTGAACCATCCGACTTGGAATATGGGAGCAAAGGTTACAGTAGACTCTGCTTCTCTGATGAACAAAGCGTTAGAGCTAATCGAAGCGCATTGGCTGTTTGGAGTTGACGCAAGCAAACTTGAGGCAATAATTCACCCACAATCGATTGTCCACGGCATGGTTGAATTTTGTGATGGGTCTGTTATTGCGCAACTTTCACCTCCGGATATGCGCTTGCCTATACAATTTGCACTGACGTGGCCAGAACGAGTTTCTGGATGTAGTAACGTCCTAAATTGGAGTACGTTGAGCTCATTGGAATTTGAGCCAATTGATAGTTCGATTTTTCCAGCCATTGCGATTGCCTACGATGTGATTAATCGGGGAGGCACATCGGGAGCGGTCCTGAATGCAGCGAATGAAATTGTTGTTGGAGCTTTTCTTGAACAAGGATTGCCATTTGGGTCGATGATTGGTATCGTTTCTGAGACTTTAGATAAAATAGAAATAGTAGATGATGCTGTAATGGATGCAGTTATCGAAGCAGACACCGAAGCAAGGTCATTAACTAGACAAATCATTGCTTCACGCAAGGTACACTCGTAAAGGATTAGAATGAGTTTTGATTCAATATTTAATATGCTCTTGATTGTTTTGGGTTTTGGATTGCTAATTGGAATTCATGAATGGGGACATTTTATTGCTGCTAAGTGGTCTGGAATTAGAACAAACGCTTTTGCAATAGGAATGGGACCACAGGTCTTTTCATATCGAAAAGGAATCGGGCTCTGTTATAAATCGACAACACCAAAAGTAGTTGCTAAGTTCGGCAAAGACGCGTCTGAAATGACTGACAGCGAACTAAAAGAGCACGGTCTCTCAGAAACGGAATATTCGTTGCGATTACTTCCAATTGGTGGCTTTGTAAGCATGCTTGGTCAAGAAGATGGTAAGCCGGATTCAGTTTCTGTCGATCCAAGAAGTTACAACAAATGCCCAATCGGTAAACGGATGGTTGTTGTTTCAGCAGGGGTAGTCATGAATTTGCTTTTCGCTGGGTTTCTCTTTTTAATTTGCTTTCAGATTGGAGTTAATTTTGAAGCACCGATTCTTGGTTTAATAGTTCCTGGTTCACCTGCGAGTGAAGCGATTGCGCTAGATGAAGGATCTCATTTGCAACCAGGTGATACGGTAATATCTGTTGACGGTAAACCAGCTAGAACATTTACGGATGTTCAAATTGCAAGCGCAATGGCTAAGCCCGGAGTACCAGTCGAGCTTGTCATTAAAAGAGATGGACTTGAAGAACTTCTTTCCTATTCAATTTCTCCAACTAGTGTGACGCAGGAAGGCTTGCTCGAATTAGGTTTGTATCCTGCCTCCTCCTTGAAACTTCGCACTGGAGAATCGGGCGAAAGTGTACTAGCAGCAATTCACTCTACTGAAACGCTAACTGGTATTCGTGCAGGTATGCGATTGACAACGGCTAATGGCGAACCAGTTGACGTGTGGTCGCAATTTAATACACTTGTTCAGGAATGCGACGGAAAGCCAGTGCAAACTGAATGGGCTGGTTTAACTGGTACGCTGAACGTTGAAATTCCAGTAAAGCCAAATTTATCTGTACTTAGAATGGTTGATGTTCCTGCGTCTGCACCTCAAAATTATGACCAAGGATTGCTTGGTCTGAGCCCGTTATCAGAAATTGGTTTGATACTTTCAGATAGCCCTAATAATTCTATTTTTCAAATTGGCGATATTGTCTTAAAAGTTGCTTCACTTGAAGCTCCAAGAATGGGGCAACTGCGCAATTTGCTGGCTCGCACGCCAGATGGAAAAGTATCTTTTACTGTTTTGCGAGATTCCAAAGAAGTAGAACTGCAAGCATTAATTCGAAATGGGTTGCTTGGTGTACTTTTGGAGAACGCTCTTGATGTGCCGAGAATTGCTCAGCCAATTTCACATGCCATAGTCAACAATAAAGAAGTGACAACACCTATTGCAAATGTGCAACTAGTTGCTGGCTCAGAAATAATTTCCATTCAGGGAAGACCTGTCTCAAATTGGGAAGAAATTAGAAATGCTTTTATCGCAAGTGGTAATTCTGTAGAAGTGGAATTGCGAAGTTCTCTTTATGGAAATGCAACGACTAAAATTGCTATTGCCATTTCCGACAAAGAACACGATGCTTTGTCGGCGTTAGGTTGGTATTCACCTCTACCGATGCAGATGTTTGACCCAATTTATGTGACCCGAAGCAGCGATGGTAACCCCATCAAAGCGTTAACCATGGGATTTGATGAAACGATAAATATGGTGACGATGACGTACCTCACCATTGACCGTCTCTTACGCAGAACAGTCGGTGTCGATCAGTTGCGAGGTCCAATTGGTATTGTGCATGTTGGCGCGAAAATTGCAAATAGAGGACTTAGTTATCTATTATTTTTCCTTGCAATTATCAGTGTAAATTTAGCGGTATTGAATTTCTTGCCACTGCCAATTGTCGATGGCGGTTTATTTTTGTATCTCATATACGAGAAATTATTTAAAAAGCCACCATCAATAGGATTTCAAAATGCCGCAGCAGTCTTTGGACTAGGTTTGATTGCAATGCTCTTCGTAGTAACGTTTTACAACGATATTATGCGCCTTGTTTGATATAACTCCGATTTCGATGTGACGTTCATTTCTCGGAAAAGCCAATTATGGCTTTTGCAGTCATTTTTAAATCTATTTGTAAATGCCTGTTGCTTACCGTCTTATTTGACTTGTAGTGAAATCTAGGGAACTAATTCCGGTTATGCGGGTTACGAAACCGCTAAAACCGATTATTGATGTCATGCGGTAGGTTTATGCTGCCGAAATTGCTTTTAGGCACTAAAGGCAAGGATGCATATGAATTTATACCAATCTCTGAAAACCAAGACAAGACGAACCATAATGATAGTTGAAAGTGACAACGCGCTTGCACAGCGTCTCGTTGCATCGTTAGTAACAATCGCAGACTCAAGTGATGGCGAACCGAATCGATTTCAAAGTGCAAATTTGGAATGTCAGGTTTTCGCTTCCCAGCGAGAATTCTTTGAATCTGATCCCGCGATTTGGGATGTAGTTGTTTGCGCTTCGCAACTTGGAGATTCATCTGGTTTTGATATTCTTTCCTTTGTGCAAGGTTTAAGGCCCGATGTGCCTGTAATTTTAACTGGATTGCCAGATGAAGCAGGCGCAGCAGTCGAAGCTATCAAGGCAGGAGCTGCAGATTATTTAATGCTTACAGGGCATGAGATGATTACACTTCCAGTCACAGTGCAAAAATGTTTAGCGTTACAAGTTATCCGTTCTGAGAACGATGATTTGCATGCGGATTTAAGCCAATCGCTTTCGGAGTTAGCCGTTGCTAATCGTGAATTGCAACAAATGATTCAGAGACTTGAAGTTGCTGCGCGAACCGATGACTTAACAAAGTTGAGTAATCGACGTTGGCTGAACTTAATGTTAGAAAGTAAGTGGGAAGAGGCATCACGAAATGGAATCCCTCTAGCGTTTTTAATGATTGACCTTGACGGGTTTAAACCATTCAACGACAGTTTTGGACATCAAAAAGGTGACGAAGTGTTACGTCTTGCAGCAAGAGTTCTCGAAGCGAATTGCCGCTCAATAGATGTATCGGCGCGTTTTGGCGGTGATGAATTTTGCGTATTGATGCCGCATGCAGAGCCAGATTCAGCGATACGTGTTGCACATAGAATTGCTGCTGCATTTGATGAAGCAATGTCAGCAATAGTTGAAAGCGATTCTTTTGTATCAATGTCGATTGGCGTTTCGCATTTACAAATTAACCAACCAGTAAGTGCTGACGAATTGGTATTGTTTGCAGATGAAGCAATGTATAAAGCAAAAAGTATATCGAGCAAACGTGTTGTGATGTCCGAAGCATCCCGACGAAAAATTGCGTAACTATATTCGTCGTTTCATCGCTCGGTCCATATCGCGTTTTGCAACTTTCTTTGCGAGGTCTTGTCGCTTATCCGCTTTGCGCTTGCCTGAAGCTAAACCGATCAAAACTTTCGCTTTATTATTTGAAAAATAAATCTTTAATGGGACGAGGGTATTGCCCTGTGAATTGGTGAATGTAGCTAGTTTGACAATTTCTCTTTTGTGTGCGAGTAATACTCTAGTTCTCGTCGGTTCATGTTGTTGCGTTGGGCCTGCATCGGAATATTCTGCAATATGTACACCGTGCATGGACAGGCCCACAGGGCGCACCGAAGAACGAATCCAGCCCTCAGCTAGACTCGCTTGCCCTTTACGGAGAGACTTAACCTCCGTCCCTCTCAGGACGATGCCAACTTCAAGCGTGTCTTCAATGTGATAATCATGCCGCACTTTGCGGTTTTCAATGACTGGCGAGTGGTTGGTTTTCTTCTTTCCCATGGTAAAAATAGGATTCTAGAGTATTAAATAGGTGTTTGTTGCGTAACTTCACTTGTTTTGAGTAGCATTTAGATTAAAAACTTGTAAAGTATGAGTTAGGAGACTGAACAATGGAAATTATGTCAATTGCGCTTTTAAGTAGTTGCGCGTTAATGGGGCCACCCGATACGGCAAACTGGACTTTCGATATTACTTCGAGCGGGGAAAACCAATCATGGGTTGCGCCTACACCAATTAGAGCAGATGGGGTGCACTATGAACTTCTGTACACAGTCACAGGCGCAACGGTGATGGTAAGTTATATTGGAATTGATTTCGGTCCAATTGACGTTTTAGATATGATTCCACCGTATGCATTAGAAACATGGCGTACACAAAATGGGCCATGCCCACTAGACTTTGGCTGGACAACGGTCAGCGCACCTGAAGGGCAAATACCACCATCCTTGTCCTATGACTGGATGGTAGAACTGAATGCAAAAGGTCGCGCGACTTTTCGGATGGAGAATTTATATCTTGGCGAAGCAGATTATGATTTAGGTTGGCCATGGGGAAGTGTTACTGTCCAAATTCAATCCGGTACTGTTACTGCAAATGTAAAATTAGATATTGTTCAAAATCCCTGCTATGCGGATATCGACAACAGCGGGATTGTGGACGTTGTGGATCTTCTTAAACTCATTGGCGCTTGGGGCGAATGCGATGATTGTCCTATTGATCCAAATGGCGACGGCTTCGTCGATGTGACAGATTTATTGATGATTGTAGGTTCGTGGGGTACTTGCCCAATTTGAGTACCAATTCAATTCAAATTATTGATAAAAAACCATGGCAATTGCCGTGGTTTTTTAATGCGCGGAAGAGGACTCGAACCTCCATGGGATTTTACTCCCACCAGCACCTCAAGCTGGCGCGTCTGCCAATTCCGCCACCCGCGCTTGGGGATTACGATTCTACCACGACAAGAGTACTCCTGCTAGCGTAGAATCCCTAAAGATGAGCAAGAAGAGGTTAAACATAAATGAAATATTTCTCTCGATTCAAGGCGAATCGAGCAGGGTAGGTTTACGCTGTGTCTTTGTACGACTTCGTGGCTGTCCGTTGCGATGTAATTATTGCGATACCTCGTATGCCTTTTCAGAAGGCGGTGCGATGAGCATCGAGGATATTATTGAAGAAGTGAATTCGCACGATTGCCAACTTGTTGAAATCACCGGTGGTGAACCACTGATTCAGCAAAATGTTTACCCGTTGATGAAAATGTTGTGCGACCTTGGCTATGAAGTGCTCGTTGAAACGAGCGGTCAACAGAAACTGGATGCATGCGATTCCCGTGTCAAGCGAATTGTTGATATTAAAACCCCAAACAGTGGTGCAGGTGGTTCCTTTTTAGAATGCAATTTTGATCTCCTTCGACAGGCAGACGAAGTGAAATTTGTACTAACGGACAAAGAAGATTTTGATTGGGCCTGTACTATTGTGAAAAAGTTCAATTTGCTGGAACGTGTAGGCGAAGTCCATTTTTCACCCGTCATGTTTCAAGAAGCAAACAATTGCATTCAAGGTTGTGAAGCGCTTTCTCCAGAGACATTAGCGAATTGGATTCTAGAATCAGGTCTTGGGGTGCGGTTACATTTGCAACTACATAGATACATTTGGGCTCCTGATGCCAGAGGCGTGTAAAATAGAATTTATGCGATTAGAAAAAACATTTAGATTTGAAGCAGCGCACTGGTTACCAAATGTTCCTGAAGGGCATAAATGCGGGCGTATGCACGGCCATTCTTTTCGTGTGACAATTGTTGTTGAGGGCAAAGTGGATGCAGAATCGGGATGGGTGATGGACTATGGAATTATCAAAGATGCGTTTGCGCCTCTTGACGCTCAATTAGATCATTATTGCTTGAACGAAATTGAAGGGTTGGAAAATCCAACAAGTGAAATGTTGTCTCAATGGATATGGAATCAGATGAAGCCGAATCTCCCACAATTGGTTGAAATTGCAGTTGAAGAGACGTGTACTTGTCGGTGTGTGTATCGTGGGTGAGATTGAATCAGGCGTCGTCGCGTTTGACAACAACTAAATTCGTACGTTCGCCACGCCCTTGCAAAGGGTAATCTTTTCGAAGTGGAAATGCAGGAAAATCTTTCCACATCAATATGCGTCGTAAATCTGGGTGATTTCGGAAGTGAATGCCGAACATGTCAAATACTTCACGCTCTCGCCATTCTGCGCCTTCCCAAATATCAGTCGATGAATCAACATACAGAGCGGGATCATCTATGATTCCAGAAGTATCTAGCGATGGATTCAAGAATGTTTTTACTCTGATTCGGCATGCAGTTTCAGTGTTTACAAGAATCCAAACGACAGCAAATCTTCCAATAGTTGGGGCGGGGTAGCCGAGATAATCAACTGCGGTAACATCGCAAAGCAAATCGTAATTACAAGCTGGATCGTCTCGAAGA
The DNA here is from genome assembly GCA_012965315.1 of Phycisphaerales bacterium. Classification (GTDB taxonomy): domain Bacteria; phylum Planctomycetota; class Phycisphaerae; order Phycisphaerales; family SM1A02. The sequence continues at coordinate 23,990 of DTSO01000042.1, forward strand.
AACCGTAACAAGCGATGCGCATCACTAGGATCAGCAACAAGAGTGGTGTCGCCCCTGAATTCAGTTGCTCTTAATTTCATGTCGTCGAGTGCTTCTTTGACTCGTGAAATAGTTGGATGGTCAAGACGTGGTTTCATAACGAAGTATTGTATCGAATAAAGAGGAATTACTGTGGGCTTGAGCCCTGTAAGCCACGGATTGTAATGGTATCAATCGCAGGATCCATATTCCAGGTAACGCCTTCAGCCCGAACAGGGTACGGGCTGCCCTGTGTTAAAATCGCAACGGTCCTACCTTGGGTAGCGGATAAATCAGCAATGCCTGTGCGTAAGTTATAGTCAAATAAATCACAGTCAACGGTTCGGGATTCTGTTGCAATGTAAACAGTTCCCTTTGCAACTAACTGCTGTAGATCCATGCCTCGCATGGTCAATTCAGAAGTGCCGTCTTTATTCGTGCGAACTCGGTTTGGGTCAACGGAAATCGCTTCAATTCTGTCCGATGTAAGCATACCTATTGAACCGTCGAGACCTTTGTGTAGCATTTGAACGTTGCCATTCATCTCGATTCGATATAAATCGTCAGATAATTTTGTGGTTTTGAGTTTTTTGTCCCAAGTAAATCGAGTAGTTCCTCTTCCTGCAAGGGATGATTGATGCAGTTCTTTGCTTGGAACTCTTGGATCTCGAAGAACAAGTTCGCCGTTACCAACGGCGAGTGTTTCAAAAGTTATTGCATCGAATTCAATGTGGTTGCCACCTATGTAATACACAACTGGCGGCGCTGCCAAGTCTAGTGGTTCCCAAGAACGGTGTTCAATTTTCGCGTCGTTTTTTGCAATGACTTTCTTAAGTTGGCGCTCTTCATTTTCTGTATCAACGTGCATCTTTTCAAATTCAAGACGTAAGTCGTCACCTGTCATTTGGCTTCGTTCAATAGAAGTTCTCTGTGAACGAACATCGACACTCCCTTTTAAGTCAATTGCTCCAGCATTGTTATTGAATGTTCTGTCAAGCAACATATTCTTTTTCCAATTTGCTCGCATCGAAACATTGACGGGCTCTTTAACTCGCTGTTCTTTGTTATCTACGTCTGGTCGAGCAATACGATGGTTTGGAGAAACGTCAAGCGGGGCATCTAAAAAGAGTGCTTGTCCTGCGCCATTCCATTTTCCTTTTCCGCTTGCTCTATCGAGGGTTAATGTTGCGAAATCCCCGCGGTTCATCAACATGCGTTTGTATGCGATTAATACATTTCCCTCGAGGATGGCAATGTCTTGCGATATATCGCCTTCGAGGGAATTACAGAAGGCGCGACCACCATCGTCGAGTAAGACCTGGACATCGCCAGTAGCATTCATTTTGTCAGCTTTCGTACCCTTTAACATTGAGCCATCATCGCTGACTTCTTTAGTATTTTGAACAAATGTAACTCGCGCTTCGTCAGACCACATTGTCTGTGTGTCGCTCATCGCCTTAACTTGGCCAGTTGCAATAGCAATGCTAGGGGAGGAGCCACCATCATCATCGGGCTCAAAATGAACAGTTAATGTACTGCAAGTAACAGTTGAGCCTTCGTCTGACAAAATGACATCGCCATTGCAAACTACTTTATCAAGGGCATCATCGCCATCAGCGCCAAAGTAAAAATCAACTCCATCTTTCCAGACAAGGGAAGTACTGGTCGAAGTAGGCGCTATAGATTTCATTTGCCCGCTACCAACCGCTCCGCCTTCCCCGTCTTCTCTTGCAACCCAAAGATGTTGGGAAAGAGTTTCAAAATCATTCATTATGAGTGAACTTGGCGAACCATACAGATCAATTCGGTCGTGAGCGACTTCGTACCGAAGCATTGCTCCAGTTGCAGTCATTTCTTGAATATTGTCAATCAGTTTGACAGGTTCATTTGCTGATGCAAACAATTCAATTCGTGTGTCTTCTGGTGTTGAAGGTCGTAGTGCTTCGTCGAGCAATGGAACCATTGTGAGTCCTCCGTCGCATGTAAGGCGAACAGGGGGTTGGGTTGGTTCTTGCAATGTTGAAGCGAGTGCTGTTGCAACGATAGTAGAGTGAATTCCAAAAGGTAGCATGGCTATTGTCCTTGTCGGTTGAGTTCTTCTTACCATAGACGATGAATCGCTTTCATCAGAAAAAGCAACTGTAAGTCTATCCCCGAATGCAACTCGACCGGTTATTTGGTCGCCTTGCAAGATAGATACGTTGTCTAAAAAAGTAAGAATGTAATATTCATTTGTTGGGCCAACTGCAGCAGCATGGATGCGGTGAGATACATTGTGCTTAGTCTTCTTAATTGTCTTTTTAATCGAAGTTGATTTTGCTTCCGTTGAAATTCGAGGAGTCTGCGGCAAGGTATTTGGTTGTACTTTGTCTGGATAGAATTCTAGGAAATCTAATTCTTCAAGTCGTAAATATTCGATGCGACCAATTTTGTCATTGAATCGAACAGTAAGTTGTCTACCGGAGAGTTTTTGTGATGCGGAAACGATCCGCACTTCGCTGTCGCACGTTATCTCGCCTAAGAAGTTATCAAAACTTGCTTGGGGTGTAGTTAGAACCATTGACGGAAGAGAACTGATTCTGATGCCTTGCTGATCAAGGTCATACATTTCAACACGGACATGGCCTGCAATTTCGCCTGATTCTAAAATACGTTGAGGTGCATTTGCAATCCCTTTGTCGCCAGTAATGACAATGAGTTGGCTATCGGAAAGAAAAATCTCAACTTCGGGTTTCTTCATTTCAATCCAGCCAGAAGGAAGATCAGGGGGGTTTGGATCGAGGGATTCACATCTGTATTGCTGGGAGAGTTTACCAAATTCGTCTGTTTGTTGAACCCAGCCACCTTGCGGTAAATCGATACCAACATTCGAAGTAGAGTTAGATGTATTCGCTGTTGTCGTTGGAATTGATGACTGTAGCAAGTCAATGACATCATCGCTTTTGACACGCTCTGGTTGTTCAGGTTCATTCCCGCCAATTGCAAACAGTAATGCAATTAAAAGTAAGGAGAAAAGTGAACTTACGCCAACTACGATTAGCCCGAGTTGTTTATTTGCATTTTTTTGAGGTCGATGGTTGTTCATTGCGTAGCGGGTTCTGCTTTGCTCTTTTCAACAGTTACTTCCCAAGTACCAGAAGCTCGCATTAAATATTCAATTGCTTCCCTGACAGCGCCACGCCCACCAAGTTTAGTGGTTGTAAAGTCCGCAACATCTTGAATTTCAGGTGCTGCGTCGCCAACTGCGATTGCATGTCCTACAAATTGCATTATTGGCAAGTCGCCAAGATCGTCACCAACAAAACAAGTTTGTTCCATCGTTGCACCAATTTTTGAAAGGGCTTTATGCAAATCTGCAATTTTGTCTTTTGATCCTTGGTAAACATATTTGACGCCAAGTTCTTTTGCTCGAATGGTAACGCACTCTGCGTTTCTTCCACTAATAAAAATGACGTGATTTCCTGCTTTTTGCCAAAGGGAAATTCCAAGCCCGTCGTGGACATGAAAGGTTTTTAATTCGTGCTGGAGACTTCCAGAGATAGTTATGGTTCCATCTGTCAGGACACCATCTACATCAAGCGCGAGGACTTTGATTTCTTGTGGGATTGAAGTCATACGGTTAGTTGAAGGACATCGACGGAACCGCCGCATTGGAGGTTCATGGCAATAGCTGCTTTAACGGCATCGCTTGCGAGTTCCGCAATGTCATCAGTCCTTTCATACAAAGTGTAGAGGACTCCGATAGCGTATTCGCCTCCGGAGCCAATTGCATAATATCTGTTGAGTGGGGTCACTCCAAGGTCGGATGCTACGGTGAAAATACCACCTGAATTTGCAATTAAGAAAGTTGAATCAAGGTCGCCAAATGGCGAACATGCTTGTGAAGCTTGATCATTCACAAAAGTGTAATGCTCATGGAGCGCTTTCCAAAACTCAAGAAAGAAGGTGAAAATTTTTCGTGAACTTGAAAGGTCTGGCGTTGGTCGCGTTGCTAAAAAATCATTCAAGATGTCGTCGTAAACTGCCCAGCCAGCGCCGCCGATGAGTGAGTCGCCGATTCTTCCGACTTTTGGGGTACGCGCGTTTTCTTGCGGCATGACTTCAGAGTCGCCAAAGGTCGTAAGTGTGTCCGCTGCCATTACAATTTTATTTTCTTTTCGGATTGCAACAATAACAGACATATTTACTCCGTGACTACTTTCATAGCGATTAAATCTTGAACATCAATCAATCCAATCGGGAAATTGTCGTCATCAACAATTGGAATTTCATCTACGCGATATTCTGCGACGAGTTGTTTTGCATCTCGAACTAAAGAGCTGGCAAGAAGTCTTCTTGGATTAGAAGTTGCAACATCACCGATGGTTCTTACCATGGGTGTCTTGTCATCAATTACAAGTCGTCGCAAATCACCGTCAGTAAAAATACCGGTGAGTTTTCCTGTTGTGTCGACAAGTAGAATAGCACCTGCTCTGCGTACGCCTTTTGCAGGCCGAGCCAACTGCAGTGCATCGCCAACTGTTGTGTTGTTTTGAATTACAGGGACGTTTTCGCCAACTTTGAAACGAATGATTTCAGTAATTGTCCGAAGTCCGATACCGAGCATGCCACCTGGGTGGTGTTTGTGAAATTCATCAGCCGTAAAATTTCTTCGTCGTGATAGTGCAAGGCCGAGTGCGTCACCAATTGCTAATGTTGCTGTTGTTGATGCAGTTGGTGCCAAGTTCAATGGGCATGCTTCTGAAAGTGAACCGATAGCAAGGTGCACGGTGCATAATTTTGCAAGTGGTGAATCGTCTGCTTTGGATATGCCAATGCAGGGGATGCCATCCGTTCGGAGTATAGCGGCGAGGTTTACAACCTCCTCTGTTGTTCCTGAGTAACTCATGAGAATGACAACGTCAGCTCGTCGAATGGATCCAAGGTCGCCATGCACGGCTTCGGCTGGGTGAACTACGTGAGATGGTTGTCCGATACTTGAAAACGTCGAAGAAAGTTTTGCTCCAATTAGCCCAGATTTACCCATCCCGCTAAATACAGTATGACCATCGCACTTCTCGAGGATATCGAGCGCTTTAGTCCACGCTTCAGCATGGGAATTGTCAGATGCAATCCGTTTTGAAACGGACTGCACGGCGTTTACTTCAGCAGTGAGAACATCGCAGATAAATGCATGTTCCGAAGATAAAGTTGCGTTTGAATGTGTTTGTTGTGTGCTCATGAAACTATGATGTGTATTGTACCTAACGGTTAAAGATTACGCCCTATGTCACTACCACAAGAACAGTTCAGAATTGCAATAGATGCCTTTGATGGGCCTCTTGACCTTCTTTTGTACCTTGTGAGGCGTGCTGAAGTAGATATTCATGACATCCCCATAGCTCGAATCACTGACGACTATCTTGAAGTGCTCAAAAGTGGCGCTGGAGTTGACGTTGAGATGGCTGGCGAATTCCTCGTGATGGCAGCAACTCTCATCGAAATTAAATCTCGATCGCTTGTCCCGCCTGAGCAAGTTGCAGAAGACGACGAGGAACATGGCAAAGGTGACGATGAAGAAGACCCACGTGGTGATTTGATTCGGCAGCTACTTTCATATCAGCGATTTAGAACAGCATCTGAACTCCTAGAAAACCGCAGGATTACATTTGGCTTGAAGTACGAAATTCGAATTGCTACTCCGAAAATGCCAATTGAAAATGAAGAACCCGCTCTAGAATTAGATGATGTTCATATTTTAGATTTGTCTGACGCGTATGAGCATATTGCAAGCGCAATCGATTTCACCCGTCTTGATGGTCACCATGTTGCATTTGATGATATTCCTATTGAATTATGTCAAGAAGATTTACTTAATCGGTTAGAAACTGCGAGTGATAGCAAACTTTCACTTCAATCAACATTTGCTGGGTTAACGCTTCCAGAACGTGTGGGAATGTTTTTAGCAACGCTAGAATTAGTTCGAATTCGAATCATCACCATCCAACAAGATGATGATGGCGCAGGCGAAATTATCATTATGCTTCTCAAAGGAGAAACTGGATTTGATTTTGAAATTACTTCTCGCGACGAACCGAATTCTGAAGCGCATTAAATTCTTGAAGGGTTAAGTCTCTCCATTGTCCAGGGCGAAGCCCTTTTAGTGCAACGGGACCGATATGTGTGCGACGTAATCGTTTAACGGGGTGTCCAACGATGGCAAGCATCCGACGGATTTGTCTGTTACGACCTTCAGCGAGTGTAATTTTTAAGAGGGTTCGATCACGGTCGTGTTTGACGATTTCAACACCTTTGATAGTTGCTTTTTGCCCCTTGCGTTTCGCATCATGTTTTGTATACGCATCTGCAAGGTAAATCCCTTTTTGAAGTTTTTCAATGGTTTCGTCATTGACTTTGCCTCGGACTGAAACTTCGTAGGTTTTGCTCACTTTGTGGCGTGGGTGTGTTAATTCATTTGTCAAAACATTGTCATTTGTAAGAAGCAAGAGACCTTGGCTATCCATATCTAGGCGACCGATTGGGAAAATGCGAGTACCGGAGGGGTGCCTGACAATATCGCCAATGCAAGGACGACCTTCAGGATCTGCCATCGTGCAAACAATACCTCGTGGTTTGTAATACATCACATACACATTATCTGCATGAAGATTCAGTTTGCGGTCTGCAATGGTAATTCGGTCAATAGCAGGATCAATCCATGCAGGGAGGAAGTTGATAACGACCCCATTTACCTTAACTTCGCCTGATTCAATCATTTCTTCGCATTTTCGTCTTGACGCAATTCCACCAGAAGCCATGACGCGTTGTAAGCGTTGGCCTCTGTTTGCATCTTTAAAAGGCAAAGTTGGATCATGTTCTGACGAATCGGTGTTGGTATTCCAGCCCATTTTGGCTAGTCTACCACGTTACATGCCTTTCCATACGATAATCAAGCGACTTCAAGCAGCAATTCGAAATCCAATTGGAGAGTTATCTCGATGGGAGCGTGTGATTCACTACACCTGGCAACTCGTTCGGCAGGGTGCTTCGCAGTTATCGCACGACAGAGCAAGCATGATGGCTGCTTCATTGACGTACAGAACCTTATTCGGATTGCTGCCAGTAACCGTCGTTGGAACCGCCGTTGCTCGTTCTGTTATTGGAAATGAACAATTTGAACAATATTTACACGAAGGTATTGCTGCGGTTGGGATGAACAAGTTTTCGCTTGGCACAACTGACACCGGCGTTTTAATTACGCTTGGGAGTTGGCTTTCGGGTATTGTTTCAAGTGGAATGAATATTGATATTTCCGCTTTGACGTGGATTGGTCTGTTGGTTCTTGCTTATTCTGCGATCACACTCTTGGTTGATATCGAATCTTGCTTCAATTTTATATGCCGAAGTACAAAAGGGCGGGCATGGCTAAAGCGGATTCCGCTCTACCTCTTTTTGTTTTCATTCGGCCCAGTTTTAATCGCACTCGCTCTTTGGGTTGATGCGTTGATGTATTCTCTGATTCACGCCGTTATTCCTTGGAGTTGGATGAATTGGGCATTGGATAGTATTTGGGATTTTTTCTTAGGTTGGCTATTGCTCGTGCTCTTATACCGACTTGTTCCAACGGTACGGCTACATCTGAAGGCAATTATGATTGGGGCATTTGTTGCTTCATTACTCCTACTCATTGGTAAAGAATCGCTTGGTCTTTATTTTGATCATGCAATTTCACTGAAGCAGATTTATGGTTCATTAGGACTTGTGCCAATTTTCATGTTTTGGCTCTATTTGATGTGGCTTATCATTCTTTTGGGTCTACAAGTTGCTGCAATTGTGCACAACGTAGCCGTTTCCACCTAAAAAGAGCATCAAGTTGTGTAAATACACTCATTTTTTCATCAATAACAGCCATTTCTAGATTCTTTGAAAGAATCACAGAAAATGCCGCTTTTCTACATGAACACAAAAGTGGAGCACAATTATGACCGATGAAAAAAAAATGAATGGATTCAACCAAAATAACAGCACTAACCATCGACGATCTTTGTTTGTCGATATTTCCTTTTCAAACGGAACCATGAAGGCATCCATCGTTGGTCCCCGCATTGGTGAACGAGAAGCAAGTATCGTTGCAAATGCAGTGAACGGAAAACTAAAAGAATATGGCAAGAAAGTGAACAAACTCGTTCTAGATTTCAGCGATATTCAATTTATCTCCAGCCTTGGTCTTGGAATGTGCATTGATGTTCGAAATACTGCTGAGAATTGCAACGCATCTACTTCGATTGTCGGCCTTACATGCCATTTGAAAGAACTTTTTGAGTTGATGAGGTTGGATAGATTGTTCGAAATCGTCGCAGCATCAGCTACATTTGGTTCTGCAGCCTGAACGAAATAGGCAATGAAATCAAAACTACATGCAACTCTGTCGCATCAACTCCCCCAGTTAATGCGACAGTTTGTATTATGTACATCTTATGGGCCTCGAACAAGCAATACCAGTAGACGGATACATGACCACGCAACTCAGCCGAGTGATCAATTGGGCAAGGCGTTCAAGTGTCTGGCCAATGCCTTTCGCAACAGCATGTTGCGGAATCGAACTCATGGCAACTGCTTCAAGCCGATACGACCTAGCTCGTTTTGGCGCAGAAGTATTTCGCTTCAGCCCCCGACAAGCCGACTTACTGATTGTTGCAGGACGAGTTACAACGAAAATGATGCCAGTGCTTCAACGAATTTATTTGCAAATGACAGAGCCCAAGTGGGTTGTCTCGATGGGAGCATGCGCTTCTACAGGCGGGATATTCGACACATACGCAGTAGTGCAAGGAATCGATCAATTCCTTCCAGTCGATGTCTACGTTCCTGGTTGCCCACCGCGACCAGAAATGTTAATCGAAGGCGTGATGGCGATTCAGCAAATAATAGATCAAGACAACATACCGTACGACGGCGATGGTGTTCGCCAACCATTGCGACTCGATATTGTTACTCCATCTTCGCCAAGCGTCGATTTGACAATCAGCGGTTCGTAACTGCACAAACGCCAACACAATCTGCTACAAATTACATCGGAGGTTTACGATGTCTGTAGTTTTGTCAATCGATGAAAAAGTTTTAGTTCTAAATCGCGGCTATGCCGCGATTCGTGTCGTGCCTGCGAGAGATGCATTCACATTGCTCTGTCGTAAAGCCGCTGAAATTTTATCTATCGAAGACGGCAACTACATGACGTACGGTTTGATGGATTGGATGGATGTTGCAAAACTACAAAAAGAGTTTGAGCCAGAACAACATAGATGGCTACGCTTGCCAGCGCTTGAAATAGCGGTGCCAAAAATTATTAGGTTATTGTCATATGACAAATTTGTGAAGCCAGAAGTTCGTTTAACGAGACGAAATTTATTTTCGCGTGATAAGAATAAATGCCAATATTGTGGCACTCGATTTAGCGCTTCTGATTTGACTCTTGATCATATTATCCCGCGTGTACAGGGCGGAGGCAACTCGTGGGTTAATCTTGTGTGTGCATGTATGAAATGCAATACTCGAAAGGGCGGGCGTACTCCCAAACAAGCAAAGATGCGTTTAATTCAAAAGCCGATTAAGCCAAAACATTGTGTAGCCCGCAAATTGCGAATTGGCCCTTCGCAGTATAAATCTTGGAAGACCTTTCTTAACAATGCCTACTGGTCGATTGAATTAGAAGAAGGGTAACCAGGTATACATTTAATTTAATGGCGGAAACAACGAGTGCCTGTAAAGAGCATCGTTACATCGTTTGCGTTGCAAAGGTCAATCGTTTTTTGGTCCTTAACACTTCCGCCTGGTTGAATAATACATTTTACGCCAGCGTTAATAAGTAATTCTGGTCCATCTGGAAATGGGAAAAAAGCATCGGAACCTGCAACTGCTGAATTTGCTGTTGAAAGTTTGTCGCCAGCTCGTTGGATTGCAAGTCTTGCCGCAGAAACGCGATCAACTTGTCCCATCCCTCCTCCTATGAGTGCGTTATCATCAACAATTGAAATTGAATTAGATTTTAAATGCGCACAGGAAATCCAAGCAATTGTTGCATCGTTTAATTGTGATTCCGTTGGTGTTGGCCCTGCAACATGTTCCCAGTTTGAGCTAGTAGCAGAAATCGGAGCATTTTCTTGAAGAAGAATTCCGCCCTCAATTGATTTTAGTTGGTACCAGGATGTGTTTCTTTTTGCACTTCCAACTGCAAGAAGGCGAATATTTTTCCATCGGTTACTCAGAGTACTAATGGCATCTTCTGAAAATCTAGGGGCAACTATTACTTCTAAAAACTTCTCGCCCTGTGCAATGGTAGTTGCAATATCGACTGTCACTTCGCCAGAAACAGCAACAATCCCACCGAAAGCGGCAAGAGGGTCGCACTTCCAAGCGGAATCAATCGCATCAATTAAATGTTTGGAGACCGCCGCTCCGCAAGGATTTGCATGTTTGATAATTGCAGCA
>DTSO01000043.1 GCA_012965315.1 Phycisphaerales bacterium
TCCGCTATGATATGTGGCTCGAAAGAAGGTTACTACTATGACTACTGCCGCTACACATCCTTACGAACTATCAATTGAAAACGCTGGTCCAGCTCGAAAGCGTATTTCGATTACCGTGCCTACGGAAACAGTCGATTCTAAGTTAAAAGAATCACTCGGAATGCTCCGTACTCAAACGGTTATTCCAGGTTTTCGTAAAGGAAAAGTCCCAGCGCACATTTTAGAAAAACGGTTCGGCGAATCTATCCGCTCAGAAGCAAGGAATGAAATTGTTTCAGATGCTTGGAAAAATGCCATTGAAGAGTTTGAACTTCGACCTCTTGGTGAACCTGAGCCAGTTGGCGATCCTGCGGATGTTGTGCTTGAAGATGGAAAACCACTTTCTTTCGCTCTAGAAGTAGAAGTAATGCCAGAATTTAAACTCCCTGCTTTCGATGATATTAAACTGACTCGTCCAATTGTCGATGTTTCAGATGAGCATATCGATGAAGAAATGGAACGACAAAAAATCCGCAACGGTAACTTAGAGGAAATTGAAGGCAAGTCTGAAGAAGGCGCTTTCCTCATTGGTCCTGCTGTTGTGCACCTTGATGGCAAAGAAGAGTCGTTCTATAAAACGGAACAAACTCGTCTTACCATTCCTGCTAAAGATGCAGGCGGTGAAGTTCTTGGTTTGTTTATTGATGACTTAGGTAAGATTCTAACGGGCGCAGTTGTTGGCGATGAAATTACAATTAAAACTGATGGACCTAAAGAACATGAACTTGAAGAAGTTCGTGGTGCTAAAGTAGTTGTAACATTCAATGTAGTTCAAGCCGTGAAAATCAATCCACTAAGCGACGATGAATTAATCGCTGCATTTGGTCTTGAAAGTGTTGAAATGCTTAAAGAACAAGTTCAACTTGCGTTGGAGCAACGTCGAGACCAAGACCAAGCAGCAGTACTTCGACAGCAAGCAACAGAAGAAATCGCAAAACGCGTCGAAATGGAATTGCCAGAAAAAACAAGTGCAATGCAAGCAGATCGTGATTTGCAACGACTTCGAACACAACTACAATCCTCTGGTCGTTTGTCCATGGAAGAAGTTGAAGCAGAAGTTGCGAAAGTACGAAGTGGTTCGTCTGAAGAATCACAAAAGCGTCTTAAGACTTTCTTCATCCTTACTAAGTTAGCGGAACATTTTCACGTAACCGTGAATGAGATGGAAGTAAACGCACGCATTGCAGAACTTGCAATGCAAAATGGTAAGCGTCCTGAAGAAATGCGAAACGCTCTCGCACAGCAAGGACAACTACAACAAATTGAAGCAGTAGTTCGTGAAGAAAAAGCAGCAGACCAACTAGTTGCTGCATGCACGGTGTCAGATATGCCTCTTGAAAAATGGCAAGCATTACAAGATGGTGGAACTGCGAAGAAAACCACGAAGAAGAAAACAACTAAAAAGAAAACTGCAAAAAAAGCTGCAAGTAAAAAGACAACAACTAAGAAGAAAATTACGAAGAAGTCTTCGAGTAAATCTTAATGTTCCTTGCGGTGGGTTTTTTTGAACTATTGCCCGCAATCATATTACTGTTGGCATTTACGATTGTTGGTGGCGTTATAATTTTTGTTGTTCGAAGAAAATTAAAAGAACCACCTTCAACCACTATCGCTTTTACGCTGGGTGATTTACGAAAATTACGGGATCAGGGTGACATTTCCATCGAAGAATATAACCGTGCGAAAGAGTCGATTATTCAAAGTGTGAAGAAATCAACGACCGATAGCCATTGAAAACCGCTCTAATTACTAATAAATGCTAAAAGTGAATGAAAAATATGTGGTCGTATGTGCTTTATTGTGCCACAATAGTACGGATTAAACAGTATTCCAAATTGATTTTAGAGAGTTGAACTAGAGAATGACAGATAAAAATGATAACAACAATCCACCAATTAACCCACCGATAAACGGTGGTGCTTCTGATGGCGGTGGAACTAAAGGTGCGGGTGGATCCGGCGGTTCGGGTGGAGGCGGGGATGACTTTCAGGGTCGAAGAGTAACTACATGTTCATTTTGCGGCAAGACTTCCCGTGAAGTCGGCCCGATGGTTGAAGGCCCAAATGAAATATATGTTTGTTCAAATTGCACAGACTTATGTCAGAATATCTTTAAACAAGAACGAAGGCGAATTAGTACCGCTGAAACCACGTTCAGTTCTATACTGACACCTCGGCAAGTGAATGAGTATTTAGACCAATATATTATTGGGCAAAAGAGAGCGAAACGTTCGCTTTCGGTTGCGGTGCATAATCACTACAAACGACTTTCTCAAATCGACAATGCTGACAGAGAAGTCGAGTTGGACAAATCGAATGTTTTACTAATTGGTCCAACCGGAACAGGTAAAACTCTATTAGCAAAAACACTTTCACGCATTTTGAATGTTCCATTTGCGATAGCAGATGCAACGACACTGACTGAAGCTGGTTATGTTGGCGAAGATGTAGAGAACTTGCTTTTGAAACTTCTGCAGGCAGCAGACTTTGATCTTGAAGCAGCTCAGCATGGCATAATTTACATAGACGAAATTGATAAAATTGGTCGCACTTCGCAAAATGTTTCGATAACTCGTGACGTTTCTGGTGAAGGCGTGCAGCAATCATTGCTCAAAATGCTCGAAGGAGTTGTCGCAAATGTTCCACCACAAGGTGGACGAAAACACCCTGAACAACAATATATCCAGATGGATACTTCAAACATTTTGTTTATCTGCGGTGGTTCATTTGATGGCATTTGTGACATCATTTCGAAGCGAATCGGTAAATCAAGAATTGGTTTTGGTGGTGCAACTGGTGATGAGAAATCAGATCAAGAAACACAAACAGAATTGCTTTCACAAGTAATTACTGAAGACATTTTGCACTTTGGTCTTATTCCAGAATTACTCGGTCGATTGCCTATCACCACCCCGCTTATGCCATTAACTGAAAATGCGATGGTTCGTATTCTCACAGAACCTCGTAATGCAATCGTTCGACAGTACCAACATCTCTTCAGTTTGGAAGCGGCGAAGTTGGAATTCACCGAAAAGGCACTTCGTCTTATTGCTAAGCAAGCGATGGAGCGTGGCACTGGAGCACGGGCTTTACGAGCGGTTATCGACAACTTTATGATTGATGTCATGTTCGAGTTGCCTGACCGCGACAACCAGGACGCTCTGTACCTGATTGACGATTCAGATATCTTAAATGGTTTAGATCTGGATAAATTGCAGCAACCCCATGCGCCAGCCAAAGAGTCTGCTTGAGTTGAGGCGTTAACCACTATTTAATGCTTTAAATGACGGCTTTTCCCCTTTACGCTCAGTCCGAATACGTGCTATAATCACAAATTCGCCCTTTAAGGGTTGAAGGAGATTTACTATGCCACGTGTTTGTTTTTTTACAGGTCGTCGAACAAAGGTCGGAAGAAAAATCCGTTACCGAGGTAAGCCAAAGTACCAAGGCGGTATTGGTCTGAAAATTACTGCAAATGCGAAGCGTAAGTTTAAACCTAACCTGCATAATGTCCGTGCTATTATTGACGGAAAACCAGTTCGAATTAAAGTTTCGACGAAGGCAATTAAGCAAGGTCTTGTCGTAAAACCACTAAAACGTAAATTTGGTTACACACGCCAGCAAAAACTTCTTGCTGCTAGTTAACGCACTTTTTCAGCAAAATTCAACGATTGAGAAAAAAAACATAAAAAAGCC
>DTSO01000044.1 GCA_012965315.1 Phycisphaerales bacterium
GAGCCATATCACCTTTGTAACGGCTATCAATTAACTCTTATTACTGGACAGCCAGGTGCATACTATCAAGTAGGAGCAAATATTGATCTGTCCGATTATTACGACGACGGCGCCGGGGGGCATGACCTCGGCAAAGAATTTTATAACTACAACGTTTCGGGGTTGTAGTACTACGTTTTGGGGTTGCAACAATGCTTCAAAAACACGAGTATTATAGCTCTCAATAAAAAAACCCCTACTATCACCAAATATTTCTGGTTCAATAATTTTTACTTCTGGGATTAACGTGTCTACAACTTGCATTGTTTACTCTTTAATCAAACTCGACAGATACATGCCGTAATTTGTTGATTTCAAAGAATCTGCACATACTCTTAATTTCGCGGCATCAATAAAACCCATCTGATAGGCAATTTCTTCAGGGCAACTCACTTTTAATCCTTGTCGTTTCTCGATGGTCGCAATAAACGACGTCGCCTCAAGCAGTGCATCGTGCGTCCCGGTATCAAGCCATGCCATCCCGCGTCCTAAATTCAGGACATCTAATTTACTATTCGCTAAGTAGGTTCTATTGACATCGGTAATTTCAAGTTCGCCCCTGCTTGAAGGTTTTATAGATTTTGCAATTTCAACCACACTGTTGTCATAAAAGTACAAACCCGGAACGGCGTACTTTGATTTTGGGGTTGCTGGTTTTTCCTCAAGTGAAATGGCTTTACCATTTTCATCAAATTCAATGACTCCATATCGTTTTGGATCGTGCACCTGATAGGCAAAAATTGTCGCACCACTTTCTTTTCGAGCTGCTTCACGGAGCAATGAAGAAAGATTCTCGCCATAAAAAATGTTATCTCCAAGTACAAGCGTCACATCATCACTGCCTATAAATTTCTCGCCAATGATGAATGCTTGGGCAAGACCATCAGGAGACGTTTGTACTTCATAAGTCATGTCTAGTCCCCACTGACTTCCATCGCCTAACAACTGTTCGAATCGAGGGGTATCTTCTGGAGTAGAAATCAGCAGAATCGACTGTATTCCAGCCATCATCAGTGTGCATAACGGATAATAGATCATCGGCTTGTCGTATACCGGAAGCAACTGCTTCGATACAACATTCGTCACTGGATAGAGACGGCTACCCGATCCACCTGCAAGAATAATTCCTTTTCTCATGTAGTTGCGCCCGTGCTGTAGTTTTTCTTAATCCAGTTGCGATACGATCCGCTTGTAGTGTGCTCAACCCAAGTTTGATTTTCTAAATACCACTGAACTGTCAATTGGATACCACTCTCAAATGTTTCGGAAGGATTCCAGCCGAGTTCTTTTTCAATTTTTGTTGAGTCGATGGCATACCGGCGATCATGCCCAAGACGATCTTCTACGAACGTGATTTGATCTCGATAAGAAGTACCATCCGTTTTTGGTTGTAATGCATCAAGAATGTCGCACAACACATTGACAACTGAAATGTTCTCCATTTCATTTTTGCCTCCAATGTTGTACATCTCACCTAGAGCACCCTTTGACAAAACAGTTCTGATTGCACTGCAATGATCAAGCACGTATAACCAGTCCCTAATTTGTTTACCGTCACCATAAATTGGTAATTGTTCGCCACTTATTGCATTGTGAATAATGAGTGGAATTAATTTTTCCGGAAATTGATATGGACCATAATTATTTGAACAGTTTGTAGTCAAGACAGGCAGTCCGTGCGTTTGATAAAAAGCACGAACAAGGTGATCCGAAGATGCCTTGCTTGCGCTATATGGACTATTAGGTTTGTATTGATTCGTTTCAGAAAATGGCGCGTCATTACGCCCAAGAGAACCATACACTTCATCTGTCGAAACATGGAGAAATCTAAACGATTCCTTTTCCTTTACAGAACTTGAATTCCAAAACTTGAGTGCTGATTCAAGGAGCGTATATGTTCCCACAATGTTTGTCTGAATAAAATCACCTGCAGCGTGAATTGATCGGTCTACATGCGACTCGGCAGCAAAGTTGATGATTGCTCTGGGTGTATGCTCCTGGAGAATGGAATCCATCAATTCAGCGTCAAGGATGTCACCATTGACAAAAATATGACGTGGATCATCAAAAACACTCTCTAAACTTTCAAGATTGCCTGCATACGTAAGTTTGTCTACATTGACGACGCATTCATCAGTCAATCGAAGCCAATCCATAATGTAATTAGCGCCTATAAATCCAGCACCACCTGTAACGAGAATAGTCATATTGTTGTTAGTGTATTGGATTCAACCAGTACATACCTCGTCCTCCCCTTTGGGGCCTTTCAAGAGTATGATTGCGGTTCTGGACAGTGGAACGGGCTGTAGCGCAGCTTGGTTAGCGCGCCTGACTGGGGGTCAGGAGGTCGGAGGTTCAAATCCTCTCAGCCCGATTGGATAAGGAGCCCCTATGAGGTCAGACCACGTTGGATGCGGATTTCTTCGATTGGGATAAGTTTGCCTGTATTCATACCTGCACAAGGGGTTGCTTGTTTGGCTTGTGCCCATGCCTCGGGTGAACGTAAGTTTTCCTTCCAGAATGGCCAGGTTCGACATTGTAAAGGTCTAGAACTATACAACTTACAACTTGGTTTCTCGCTAGACCGGTCTAGAAATACACAGTCGAATTTGCCTTCAATCTCATGTTCGCGCAGTGACCATTTACTTCCAATTTTGTGTGCGTACTGTTTGTAAAAAGCCGCAACTTCAATACCAAGTTTTTTCGCCATCGCCCTACCTTCAGTGTCATTAAACCAGACAGCACCTGGGGGGCCAGTACAACAGTTCCCACACTGCGTACATGAAAAGCGAAGTCCTTCTTCATACCACTCATGCATGTGCTGTATCGTATACCATCAGATATCTTTAAAACACGATCCGACCACCAAGAAATAGGTATTAACCATGGAATTTACAATCAGCGATGTCGTCAGTGCAATCACAGGAATTTTATTCCATGATTATGTTGTCTATGCACTACTAGCCACAGGATTGCTCTTCACCTTGTGGAGTGGGTTCGGTCAATACCGAGCACTTACCCATGGTGTTTCGGTTATTCGTGGTAAGTTCGATAAGGAAGATGATCCCGGCGCAATAAGCCACTTCCAAGCACTCTCAGCAGCACTTTCTGCAACTGTTGGGCTTGGAAACATTGCTGGAGTTGCGCTTGCTGTAGCTATTGGCGGCCCAGGCGCCGTCTTTTGGATGTGGGTGATCGGTTTGCTTGGCATGGCGCTCAAGATGACTGAAGTCACACAATCGATGCTCACTAGAGATACTTCTGATCCAAAGAACCCACACGGCGGTCCGATGTACGTCGTTGATAGCCTCTTCAAAGCAGCTGGCGGGCGTCTTGGCGCAACCATCGGCGGCATCTTCTGTTTCACTCTCGTGCTCTCTGCAATCACTGGCGGAAACATGTTCCAAGCGTGGAACGTTGCTGCAGTGACTACACAATACTTCGACGTTCCGGGTATTTCAAACATTGAAAAAACTGCAAACTTCAACCCAGAAACATTTGCCATCGGCATTATTCTGGCAATCATCGTCGGTTGTGTCATTGTTGGTGGTATCAAACGAATCGGTTCTGTTGCAGGAAAACTTGTCCCGTTTATGTGCTTGCTATATCTCGCCGCAGGCTTGCTTGTGCTTCTTCTGA
>DTSO01000045.1 GCA_012965315.1 Phycisphaerales bacterium
GCAAAAGAAGTACGACAAGGCTAAAAAAGAAGGCTACGATTTAACAGCACTTCAGCACATGAAGAGTAAAAATCTTGGCGATGTGGCTAAGAAGGAAAAGGTTGAAAACTGGGCGGAGATGCCAAAGCAAAAACTTGTCTTTGAAATACTCAAAGCACAAGCAACGCGGCAAGGTCTGATGATAGGAGAGGGCACACTTGAAATTATGGTAGATGGCTATGGTTTCCTTCGCAGTCCTGAGTATTCGTACGTTGCGTCCCCAGACGATGTATACGTCAGTCCCTCGCAAATTCGCAGGTTCGGATTGCGAAAAGGGCAGGAAATTCGCGGTTTAATTCGCCCACCAAAAGAAACCGAAACGTATTTTGCGATGCTTCGCGTTGAGGCGATTAACGGTCGCGACCCAAAAGAAGTTCACGACATTGCAACATTTGAAAACTTAATTCCATTGCATCCCGATGAGCGCATTCACCTAGAAACAACAGGTGATGTTATTGAAACTCGCGTGATTGATTTGGTTGCTCCTATGGGGTTTGGACAGCGTGCGCTCATCGTCGCTCCACCACGCACAGGTAAAACAGTGTTGTTGCAAAAACTTACAACAGCAATTGCTACGAATCACCCAGAAGTTCACGTCATTGTTTTACTTGTCGATGAACGCCCCGAAGAAGTGACAGATTTTAAACGGTCGACCCCAGAATCAGTTGAAGTTGTGGCAAGTACATTTGATGAAGAAGCGACACGCCACATTCAAGTTGCAGAAATGGTTATGGAGAAAGCACGTCGAATGGTTGAGTTTGGTGACAACGTTGTCATATTGATGGACTCGATTACTCGACTTGCGCGTGGGTATAACAACGGCCTGCCTTCAACAGGTAAAATTGGTACAGGTGGTGTAGATTCAAAAGCACTTATTCGTCCAAAGAAATTCTTTGGTTCTGCAAGAAATATTGAAGACGGTGGCTCACTGACAATTATCGGTACAGCACTTGTTGACACTGGTTCAAAAGCAGACGAAGTAATTTTTGAAGAATTTAAAGGTACGGGTAACTCAGAGTTGCACCTCACACGAAAATTAGTTGAGAAGCGAATTTGGCCAGCAATTGATATTGCAGCGTCTGGTACTCGCCGCGAAGAATTACTTCTTGATCCTAAGGAACACGAACTTGTCGGTCGATTACGCAAGGTTGTCAGTGATATGAGCCCTGTTGAAGCGATGGAAATGTTGCGAACAAGAATGGTCAAGACCAATTCAAACGCAGAATTCTTGATGACAATGAATTTAGGATAATACGAGCCAAATCGACGCTACTTGCGTACAGTGTGGAGCATTCAAATGTCTGACTATCGAAAACGAGCATTTACGCTCATAGAAATACTGGTTGTAATCACCATTATTGCTTTGCTTTCAGCGATTTTGCTCGTCGCAGTGAATACTGGCCGAGGTGCGGCAAATTCAGCCAAGACGGTTGTGAAAATGAAGCAAATTAGCGAGTGGATGAACCTTTGGTCCGGGGAAAATAACAATCAAGTGCTGCCAAGCCAATTCGATTTTACCGATGAAGCAAACGCTGGCGCACCGGTAATGGCTCGAAGAGATGAACACGCTCCTGATGACAATTTGTTTGATGCCTTGGACCGCGGTCAATACCAAGGAACTTGGTCAGACATTTTGTGGACAAACAATAGTTTGCACCAAACATTCGGATTGCTTGATAAAGAAGATGCAGGCCAGGGTGGAGTCGCAAGCCATCTTCTCTGGGAATCTGATTCGCCGGACAATTCTATTTATGAATTGTACGAAAATTTTGATAATCCATTTCGCTCAACGTTTAACAACACCCGCGGGCTTTCAGAAGGGTTACCCGGCTACTTCGCAGCGAATGATTTCTTCGATGCAAGAAGTGCAATTGACAATGATCCATTCGGCGAACAAACATCGAGGATAGATAGGTATTACACGTATTCGATGATTCACGCACCCTCCCGTTCGCTGTATCTGGTTGACTCTGTTGTTGGTGAAACTATTTCGCAACAACCCGGACCATGGCTACATGATTTTGGTGTTGATGCAGACGGTGCAATTATCGACTCCGGCGCTTTAACTTCAGGCGAGGTTGATTACCGCTATAAAGGCGAGTGTTTGATACTTTTGCTCGATGGTTCGACAAAACGAATGGCCCCCTGGACAGAGCGTGGTCCTGAGGATCCCCCGTCTACAGGTTCGGATACATCCCTGTATGGTCGTGGTATTCGTGTCCAGCAACTCGATAAAAGAAAAAGTCTACCGTAACGGAATCACAAAGTTGAGTTTTACCCCAATTTTTGCACCTATAGAGGGTTTTTGACAATTATCTCTCTGTTTAGGGGTTGCGATTTTGTGGGTTTTCGTTACACTTTCCCTTCCGTCCTTTGGGCGGGTTTTTAAATAAGGGTGGTTCATTCTCGGAGTAATTCGAGCGAACATTTTGGGGTTTCATTCGGGGGAGTTCGGGGGCGTGTAGGGAGTACACGTTGAGCGACCAAGGATGGTCGGTGTTGCATGACGGTTCCCAATTTGCCACCGTAGCTCAGTGGTAGAGCGCACCCTTGGTAAGGGTGAGGTCACGGGTTCAACTCCCGTCGGCGGCTTAGGAAATGATGCGTTGTTGTAGACGGTCTACAACAATTAGAGATTATGTGTCGGTACTGTTACCGGCAGAAGAAAATGGTTGGTTGGTATGTCAACTATGTGTAAACAATAGTTACTACCACCTTTTGAAACGGAGAACTCACGATGGCTAAGGACACATTTGTTCGAAATAAACCCCACGTGAACATTGGCACGATTGGTCACATTGACCACGGGAAAACTACTCTTACTGCTGCGATTACAACTCGCCAAGCTGCGAAGGGACTTGGCGACGCTCGTGCGTTTGATCAAATCGACAACGCACCTGAAGAAAAAGCACGTGGTATTACCATTGCTACAAGTCACCAGGAATATGAATCAGACATTCGTCACTACGCACACGTTGACTGTCCAGGTCACGCTGACTATGTGAAGAACATGATTACTGGCGCTGCTCAAATGGACGGCGCAATTCTTGTTGTTGCTGCAACAGACGGGCCTATGCCGCAAACTCGTGAGCACATTTTGCTCGCTCGCCAAGTAGGCGTGCCAGCACTTGTTGTGTACATGAACAAGTGCGACATGGTGGACGATGAAGAACTACTAGAACTCGTTGAAATGGAAATTCGTGACTTGCTTAGCGTTTATGATTTCCCAGGCGATGATATTCCTATCATCCGCGGTTCAGCACTTAAAGCACTTGAAGCAGAAGGCATAGATGACGAAGTGTGTAAATCCATCGATGAATTGATGGAAGCATGCGACAGTTATATTCCTGAACCAGCACGTGAAGTTGATAAACCATTCTTGATGCCTGTAGAAGATGTCTTCTCCATCAAGGGTCGTGGTACAGTTGTGACTGGTCGTATCGAACGTGGACTTGTAAAAGTTGGCGACGAAGTTGAAATCGTTGGCTTGAATGCAGAAACTGCAAAAACTACAGTCACTGGTGTCGAAATGTTCCAAAAGATTCTTGAAGACGCGCAAGCTGGTGACAACGTTGGTTGTCTTCTTCGAGGCGTTGACAAGGAGGACATTGAACGTGGCCAAGTGCTTTGCAAGCC
>DTSO01000046.1 GCA_012965315.1 Phycisphaerales bacterium
TGGACTCGTGGAGAGGGAAATGCTGGCATTCTTCGTGGTGCTCGTGAAGGCAGATTGACACAGGCGATTGAATTGCAATCAATTTCAAAGAAGAGACTTTCTTCACTTACATTGCGTGAATTAATAAAACTAAGAACGCAACCTGAAAAATATCCAAGAGTTGAAAATTCAATCAATAGGTTAAGAAGCAACATTAAACGACGCGAGTTTTTAGATTCCTTGAAAGAACAATTTGATGTAACAAATCAAATTGAATGCGTGACGGTACCAGGCGGAAGACGGTTTATTATTCAAGCCAATGCATTTCGAAATGGTCGATTTATTCCACCTATTACTATTGAATCAATTCGTGGTACTGGTGAATCAAGCGCACTCGTTCCAAAGTCTGCAAATTTTCTAGTTGACCAATTAGAAACGGGCGAAGTGGAAGCAGTCACATTACAACTTAAAGATGTAATCGTTGGTTTTGGAAAAGTAGGCGAGAATGTTCGCGGCGAACTTGTCATTCCATCTCTTAAAGTGGTTGATGTTGCAATTGGTAAAATAGATGATTCCTCGTACACAGAACTATTGGCAAGTGCAGATGCCAGAGACGAGAAGGATGTCGCAAAGGCAGCAACTGCTCTACGAACAAGCATTATTTCAATGCACGATAATATCACGGGAAGAATCGGACAGCGATGGGCTGTGAGCATGTTTCCGCTGTTAGTCATTCTTCTCGGAAGTTTGCTTGCAGTTAGATATCCACATGTCATGCCATTAGGTGTGTATGCGAAGGTCTTTGTTCCAGCAGTCGTTGGTTTGTTACTTATCTTTTCAGGCGGTCAAATGGTCAGGGATGGACAATATTTTTCTGGTTTTACTTTGATGTGGATTGGTAATTTCGGTCTTGTTGTATTCATTATTTTTCATTGGAATAGGTTGCGTCAAACATAATGAATCGATTAACAAAGTACATTATTAAAAGAATGATAATCAACTTTGTTGTCCTATTTACGCTGTTTTATTTGCTTGGTGCAACAATCGATATCATCGTTAACTTGGATGAATTTGTGACAACCGCTTCCCGAATGTCGGAGGACAGTGGATTCATAATGAAGTTGATTGCGATTGTAAAAGTTTCAATCGGTTATGAAGGACCGCGCTTGTTTGAAGTGTTTGGTTTTCTACATGGAGTTATCGCAATAGGTGCGATGGCCTTCACTTCTGCAAATATGCTTCGCTCACGGGAGTTTGTCGCTTTAATGGCGGCTGGAATTAGTCTAAGAAAGATTGCATTTCCATTTTTACTTGTCATGGTTGGAATAAGTGCTGTGGCACTACTTAACCAAGAATATATGTTGCCAAAAGTTGCGCCTTTATTACTTAGAGGGTATGGAGAAGCCGGTGAAAAATCTGCGGCATCATTTCCAATTCCATTTACTCCAGATCAAAGTGGAGCATTATTGTTAGCAGTTTCCCTTAATCCAGATACAAACGTGCTGACGGAACCGTCTTTTTTAAGAAGAGATGAATCAGGGAGAATGATTCAACAAATTCAAGCGGAATCAGCAAATTGGGATTCTGCAACGAACGCTGGGTGGTTTTTAAAAAGTGGTCGTTCGGTGGACATTGAATTTGATGAAGAGAGTGGACAGGCAACAATCTTGCAGCCAGTCCAAGTTGATTATTTCGACACCGAGTTGTCGCCGTATATCTTGACACTGCATCGGTATGGTCAATACATCGGTATGCTTGGAATGTCACAACTGAACAGTATGCTCGATGCATCAGGTGGTTTCGACGCACCGTTGTTGCGCCGGCATTGGTATTCAAGATTTGCTTCAATTGCGCTCAATTTATTGGCGATGGCAATTGTTATTCCCTTGTTCATCACAAGAGAAACTGTCGCACTTTCTCGTCAAGCAATTATTTGCGGTGGAGTTGGTTTGACAATTATGTTAGGTGGCTCTGTAGTCATGCTGATGCCGATTGCGGGTTTTCCAGCAGTTGTCAGTGTATTTCTTCCCGCAATAATATTGATGCCAATTGCAATTTTACGTATTGTTACTATTAAAACTTAAAATTCAGAACCTAAAACTCGTTGTAGATCTTTGTCAAAATAATTTGTTGTAGTTTGTTCTCGTAAACTCTCTAATTTTTCCTTCATCAAAAATCTTTCTTGCGCAAGAGTTGCAAGGGTGATTATTTCTTTCTCGACTTCTTCAAATGCAAAAACGTAGGGAGTTGCTTCGCCTGAACGAAGTACAATCACCCATCTGTCACCAATAAAAATTGGGTTAGAAAAAGCATTGCTCTCTAATGTTGTAATTGCTTCACGAATTGGTGCTGGCCATATTGGGTCAGCTGGTGAAATTGGATTGACAACACCACCCTGAGGAGCACTTGGATCAATGGAATACTTAATTGCGATTGTTGTGAAATTTGCGCCATCATTCAACTTTGCATATACGTCGTTCGATTCATCGAGAGAAGTGCAAACTATAATTTTCGCAGGAAAAGTTGGTCCGTAAACAATTTCATACATTCGTGCGATGGCTTGAGGGGTTACATTAACTTCACTTGCAATCAATTTTCGTAGCGCAGCGTTCCTCCAAAGGAGTCGCTTTTGTCTGAACGTGCCTAGCCCTTTTGCATGTAGCATTTCTTCAAATACAATTTTATCTACCGAAGGCGCGGCTCCCCAAAGTAGGTTTCTTTCATTTTCTATGTCGCTAGATGTAACTGTAATAGAGACTTTTTTGAGTTCCTCGGTAAGCAGAAGGTGATGTATCGCATCTTCAATCGCTTCTTCGCCCGCTAACTCAATTAACGCTGGCCAGAGGTCGTTTCGTCTAACTGTATTTCTGCCAACAAGAACAACGATCGCAGATTTTTGCTGAAGAGTTGGCTTTGGCTCGTGTCGTAGAGTTTCAGTCCGTTCAGAACAGGCGACTGAAAAGATTAAAAGGAGGGGTAGCAGGAATATTTTGGACTGTACAATGGTCTTTACTATCATGGCAAAGCAAAGGATACTCGTCTGCCCCATCTGTGGGGAAACTCAACCCGAAATAAAAGTGTGTCGCGTTTGTTCGACCCTTTTAGATACGAACGGATTGTTGCTTGCAGAAGGCGCAATTGGACCGTGGTGGGTTCGTAAAGAAGAATTAACATTTCGGCCTGGTATTACCTACGATAATCTTGCTGAATTGGCATTATCAGGCAAAATCACCCTTCAAACAATCGTTCGTGGCCCAACCACACGCCAACTTTGGAAAGTCGCCAGAAGGGTAAAAGGACTATCTCATTTACTTGGCCGCTGCCATAACTGCGGTGAGCACGTTAGCCCAGATGACCGAACGTGTGATGGTTGTAATGCTCAATTTTTGAAATTTACAGATCGAAATAATATGGGCATAGAACTTGGCGCACCTTCAAAAGGTGAGACTGGTGGTATGTCATCGTTCTTGTCAGATGCTGAAATTCTTGACACGCAATCAACCCCGCTCACCTTACCTCCTAAACCCGAGGTGCAGCAATCGCCTGAATCTGTGGAAACGGATGAGGCAGAAGAATCGGTGGAAGAGTCTGTTGGCTCTCCTCAATTTAGATCGCTTCAGCGTCGCCTTGAACAGGGGAAACGAAGAGTACTTGCTCTGACCATCTCGCTCATCATCGCTCTTATTTTAATTGGAATTTTAATTTCTACGCCACTTGGATAATCGATATTACCGGACTTATCTAATTGTGCTCACCGAGATTATCGTAGAACACCCTAACTTGCCGATGGCATTCCGTCCGCGTTTTTTTTGCGGAATAATTGATAGCGTGGTTTCTATCGATTTGGCCTCGGACAGGATGTCGCCCACTGATGGAGTGGGACACCGAAGGATGCACAGAACCACAAAAGGATTGAGATTCGCATGCAGGTACAAACCACTCGATTCGGTTCAGTCGAAGTTGATGACAGCCGAATTTTAGAATTCCCTTCAGGGCTCTTAGGGTTCTCCAGTTACACGCAATACGCATTACTTCAGCCAGACGATGATGGTTTGTTTTTCTGGTTGCAATCTACTGAAGCACCAGAACTCGCTTTCGTAGTAACTGACCCAGCGACGTGGGTTCCAGATTATCAGGCTACAGTTCGTAAAGAACAGATGGAAGAGCTTTCACTTCAGACACTTGAGACAGCACAGACGTTTGTCATTGTGAATAAATATGACCAAACTCTAACTGTTAATTTGCAGGGTCCAATCGTTGTCAATCTTGGTAATCACCATGCGATGCAACTGGTTCTGGCGGATAAACGCTGGACAACGAGGCATGAAATCGTTCGATTGACTTCGCAAGAAAGACTTACTGCTTAATTTTTTATTTTACTGTTCACTCAGGGAAGGGTGAACATGCCGTTATTGCGGCGAACCTTGAGGAAGGATTCTTATTATGTTAGTGCTATCACGCCATAAAGACGAGACGATTATGATTGGTGACAACATTGAGTTAACCGTTGTAGACATTCGCGGGGATAAAGTTCGAATTGGAATTAAAGCACCAGCGACGGTGCCCGTACACCGAAAAGAAGTGTACGAAGCTATCAAGAAAGAGAATGAAGGTGCATCATCATTTGATCGTAATGATTTGGGTGAAATTCCACCTCCCCGAATCGCTCGATTCAATTAATTAACCGAGGGTTAATTAATACTTGGTTAATTTTCGAGTGCTTTGCGGGTGAGTTGCTTACCGAGTTCAACACCGGGCTGGTTGTATGCGTTTACCTGCAGTAATCGACCGGCGATGGCCACAGTTGCTTGCCAGAGGGCGATAAACTGCCCTACAGAGTGGGCATCTAAGGATTTGAGGGTCATAGTCCATGTAGTTTGCCCTGCGCTGTGCATCGCTTTCTCCGTGGCAATCTGCTGTGCAAGGAAAAGCGAGCCAAGGGTTTTGCCACTGAGCCATTTCTGCGATTCGCTGATTGTGGAATTGCCAAGATTTGTGGTGGGGGTATCGAGGACACGAACAAATCCAATCACTTTGTCGGTAGGTCCCTCTCGCCAAAGTTGCAACATGGAGTGCTGATCAGTTGCCCCGATTGCGGCAATCGGCGTTGGGCCGACACGCTGGGAATTAGCATTGTTTTTTCCAAGAGATTCTGCCCAAAGTTGAACGTACCAGTGCGCAAACTGAATCATTCTGTCGCAGTAGGGCATCATTACGTGAATCGGTCTGCCCTCTTGCATCGAACCAACAAGAGCTGAAGCAAGTTCAGCAGCGGGGTTGTCATCTATTTGTTGGCAGCGCAAATCCATTTCATTTGCACCTTCAAGTAACTTTTCAATTGAAATGCCACACATTGCAGCGGGGAATAATCCAACAGGTGAAAGGACACTGAATCTACCACCGACGCCGTCTGGAACGGGCAGCGTTGCCCACTTTTTTGAATTGGCGTATTCTCGTAGAGTACCGCTCTTTCCTGTGATTGCAACAAACGTTGCGCGTTGCATGATTTGTTCAATCACCATCAAAAGTGCTGTGATTTCTGCTGTTTCACCAGATTTAGAAATGACGGCTACGACAGTATGTTCAAATGTAGGATCAGAACTTTGTATTGCACCAATCGTTTGCTCAACTGTGTGTGGATCGATGTTGTCTAGGACATAAAAATTTGGGGCATCTTCTCCAAGTGCGTTGTGTAACGCTTTTGCGCCAAGTGCTGAGCCACCAATTCCAAGGAGAAGAAAATTAACACAATCGGGTTTTAGAGTATCAGCAAGTTTTTGCACTGCATTGATGTGTTCACTTCGCATTGGGTCATGCCAAAGCGTCCGCCACCGCTCATCGCCAATGCCAATGCCATTATTTGCATTTTCGATTGCGCTCGATGCATCTAGTGCATTATTCAGCGATATGTTTAGTTTGAGGTCGATGGTAGACATACGTACTTACGCCAGAGCTTGTTCAAGGTCTTTTAGAAGGTCATCACAATCCTCAATTCCGACGCTCAAGCGAACAAGGCCATCGGCAATACCGAGTTCAGCGCGAACTTCAGGTGGGACTGAAGCGTGCGTCATGATTGCAGGATGTTCAACGAGTGATTCCACGCCTCCAAGTGATTCGGCAAGCGCAAAAATTTGAAGTTTTTCTAAAAATGATTTTGAAGCATCAAGCCCACCCTTGAGAACGCAAGTAATCATTCCCCCGCCCGCAATATTGCCGTCGATAAACATTTGTTTGAGAGCCGTTTGGTGTTGAGGATGTGATGGCAGAGCAGGGTAGTACACTGTTTCAACTTCATCTCTGCTTTCCAACCAAGTTGCAATTCGTAGAGCACTTTGGCAATGCCGACGCATTCGCAAGCCAAGTGTTTTGATACCACGAAGTACAAGGTATGAATCGAATGGGCTTAGAATTGGACCAGCAGAATTGTGAACGAAACGGATTCTATCAGCAAGAGTAGCGTCGCCAGTTGCGAGTATTCCTGATACAACATCGCTGTGTCCACCGAGATATTTAGTCGCGGAGTGCATAACAATATCAAAACCGATTTCTAAAGGAAGTTGTAGTGCAGGAGTTGCAAATGTATTGTCACATGCAAGAATAATATCGTGGTCTTTTGCAATCTCTACAACGGCTTCCAAGTCTACGAGTTTTAGCATTGGATTGGTTGGTGTTTCAATCCAAATAAGTTTTGTTTTTTCGGTAATTGCCTTTGTAAGTGCTTCGGTGTTTGTTAAATCGGCAAAGGAAAAGTTGAGCCCCGATGTACGTTGCCTCACTTTGCAAAATAGGCGATGCGTGCCACCGTATAAATCATCCATTGCAACAACATGGTCACCGCAATCGAGCAAATCTAAGACAGTGTTAACTGCCGCCATCCCGCTTGAAAAGGCGAACCCGCCAAATGAAACATCTTGTTCTTCTGTAAGTGTGCTTCCTTCAAGCCGAGCGACACATCTTTCAAGAGCGTACCTTGTTGGGTTGTGGCTTCGTGTGTATTCAAATCCTTTATGTACACCGGGAGATTCCTGGGCGTACGTTGAGGAAAGAAATATCGGAGGCATTACCGCACCGGTAACTGGTTCATATGTTTGTCCTGCATGAACAACTTGTGAATCGAATTTGGTTTCTTTGTTCAACGTGGTAGCTGCTTTCGTAAATGGTTTATAAGGTCAATTTTCGTAATAAGGCCAAGATATTTTTCGTCTGAATCTACGACGATTGCAACCATGTCATTTGCAAAAAGTGGCATGAGTTGGTCGATGTTGGAATCAGCAGAAAGTGTTGTAAGTTTTGTTGTCATGAAATCACGTACTGGTTTCTTGAAATTAATCGCATCGCCTGTCACGGCAAGCAAGATGTCGCTCTCATCAAGGATACCGACAACTTCTCCATTTTCAATTACAGCCATTTGGCTGATGTCGTACAAGCGCATATTTTTAATTGCTTGAATGACTGGTAGCGTTGGTTTTAAAGTGAAGTCTTCCCGCGTTTCATGTCGCCTCGCAATTAAATCACGCAAGTCGCCATGTTGTTTTCTGTCAACAAAACCTTGGTCAAGCATCCAGTAATCATTGAACATTTTTGAAAGGTATTTAGAACCATGGTCGCAAGCAAATGTAACAATTCTTTTAGGTTCGGTTTGCTCTTTTGCCCAACAAATTGCAGCGGCTACAAGTGTGCCTGTAGAAGATCCAGCTAAAATGCCTTCCTTCTTTAGTAATTCTCGTGCAGTGTTGAATGAGTCTTTGTCGCTTATCCAGTATGCTTTTGAGAATAATTCTAGGTCGGTAATAGAAGGGACGAAATCTTCTCCGATACCTTCAACTAACCATGAACCCGCTTGTACTTCTTTGCCTTCGTTTACGAGCGGTGAGAGAATGGAACCTTCTGGGTCTGCAAGAATAATTTCAATTTCTGGATTTTGTTCTTTTAAGTATCTCCCAACACCGGTTATAGTTCCGCCCGAGCCAACGCCTATGACTACCGCATCAATTTTGCCGTCCATTTGTTCCCAAATTTCAGGTCCTGTAGTTGTATAGTGTGCTTCAATGTTTGCATCGTTTGAAAATTGATTTACAAAGAACCACCCGTTGTCATCGGCGAGTTTTTTAGCAACATCTTGATAGTATTCAGGATGTCCTTTTTCAACATCACTGCGAGCCATTACGACCTGCGCTCCCATTGCTCGAAGGTGTGCAATTTTCCCTTCACTCATTTTGTCTGGAACAACAACGGTAATTTCGTATCCTTTTTGAGAGGCAACAAGGGCGAGGGCGATTCCAGTATTTCCAGCGGTAGCTTCGATAATGCGAATACCTTTTCGTAAATCACCGTCACGTTCTGCCTTGTCAATCATGGTCAGAGCAATTCGGTCTTTAATGGACTGGCCTGGATTTTGTGATTCTAATTTGATGAACAATTCACAATTGTTTGTGTCCATCGAATGTGTTTTTAGCATTGGGGTGTCGCCAACGAGATCCAAAACGGATTTGGCAACAATCAGCGATCTTTGTGTAGTTTGTGGCATCGGTGCATTGTACTGAATCAGATACAAAAAACAGCAGGTCACATCAAAGATGCGACCTGCTGTGTAAAAAACAAACTAACTTAGTAAAGATTTAGTGAGCGTTAAGTCGGTCTCGACCACGAATACCATCTTTAGTATGTGTGTGACCTGACCATTCAACCCAGTCAGTTCGGTAGTCAACGTAGTAGCCATTTTGGCCATCAAACATATCCTTGATCCAAAGACCTTGGTTGTTGTACCAGTATTGACTTGCTACTCGCTCATCATCGCCAGCTGCGTCTGCTACGTTGAAGATAGTTGTACTACCGTCAACCATTACAGTAACTGGTTCAGAGTGGCGACTGCCATTGAAGTGTTCAGGTTCGCAACCATCCCAAGTACCATCGCCATCGAGGAACCAACCGCCAAATTCCCAGTTAACACCACATTCATTGTTGTCAACGTTTTGTAGCCAGTTGTGTTCCATGAGCCATGTTTTATGGCCAGGATACTTAGCTTGGTCTGTTGATGGTGGTTTGAAGCCACGAGGAAGATCCATTGGATCTGTTGGCTGTAGAGGTGCGTGACCTTCTTGCGCTGGACGTGGGTCCCATTGGTACACAGCTGGTGAGTACATCATTGCAGGGGAGATGCAGTAGCTTGAAGGCGCTTGCAACATGTTGGAATTCCAAACGACGTCTGCAGAAGAGAGAGCACCGTGACCTGCGGCCATGCCGGATGAAGGGCAGTATGTTGCAGGGATTTCTGAACATCCCTCAAGAGCTCTAAGTGGAACAACATCTTTAGGTGCGAAGTAAGCTGCGTGAAGTGGCATACCACCCATGTAACCAGCTACTTGACCTGAGTTTGGATAACGCCATACGCCGTATCCAATTTTGCCTGTACTACTTGTAGTTTTACCAGTTGCAAAACAGTATGGCGCGATACCGCCTGATTCGTTGCCACCGTTGCCGAACATTGCAATGTAGTAAACATATGCAGCGCCACCAGCTTCGTGTTCGCCGAGTTCAATACCCATTGGGTCTGGACCCTGAGCGTCTGCGATTGCAGCTGTAATATCCATGCCTTTTCGAATACCTGAAGAAAGGTCGTCGGGTGCTGTACTAAAGTTACGGTCATTGTGGTCAGTCGCATAGTTTGATAATGCAATCATGACTTGGTGACTATTACTTTTTGATTGTGTAGTTTTGGCTGAGTCTCGAGCCTTTTGAACGGCTGGTACCAGAATACCTACGAGTAGTGCAATGATAGAAATCACAACGAGTAATTCAACAATTGTGAAGCCCGTCATTGCATGTTTCGGATGCTGCTTGTTTTTCATACAAATTTTCCTTTATGTGTGTAATACACATACGATTCGGCCAGACCAATGGTTTCAAAATAACACCATTAATCCTTCAATAATGTGGGTAGTAATAAAGCATAGTCTACCCTAAGTTCGTAGATCGGAAGACATGAGGTCGAGATCTACGGAATACCACAGGCAACATGCCTGTCCGACCAATTATATCATTGAGTAAAAGTTAGTACATGCCAAGGGGAAATATGACAAAAAAAGCTTTTTTTTCAAAAAATGGCTATATCTAACCTTTTATTTGCTGTTCAAGCCTTTTTATGCCTAATTCGGTGATTTTTCGCCCTTGCCGAGTTCTAGACAAATAGCCCGCCTGTAATAAATATGGCTCAACAACATCCTGAAGTGTTCCAGCGTCTTCACCCATTGTTGCAGCAATCGCTTCTACGCCAGCAGGTCCGCCTTCGTAGACGGTTGAAAGTGTCTCTAAATAGGTTCGGTCAAGCGTGTCGAGTCCTGCATCATCTATACCCTCAAGTTTTAATGCTTCATTGACGACGGATTGGTCGAATCGATGGTCACAACGAACTTGAGAAAAGTCGCGCACTCTTCGCAAAAGCCGAAGTGCAATTCGCGGGGTCCCACGACTTCTTGAAGCGATGCAATGAAGCGATTGTTCATCGACTGTATCCATGTCAAGTTTAGGTATTGCTTGTTTGAGAATAGAAGTGAGTTCATCTGTTTCGTAAAAACGAATATTGTGCACGATGCCGAATCTACTTCGAAGCGCACCTGTAAGCAAACCCGCTCGTGTAGTTGCGCCAATGAGTGTGAACGGTTGAAGCGCATACGTTACAACTCGTGCGTGCATTCCTGAGTCGAGTGTAAAATCAATTTTATAATCTTCCATTGCAGGGTAAATATATTCTTCAACGGAAGCTGGAAGGCGATGGATTTCATCAATGAATAAAACGTCCCCAGGCTCCATCCTGGTAAGCGTCCCGACAAGGTCGCTCCCCTTTGTAAGCGCTGGACCAGATGTGACCCAAGCTCTCGTGCCGAGTTCATTTGCGATGACATGTGCGAGTGTTGTCTTTCCAAGTCCTGGAGGTCCGTACAAAAGTACGTGCTCCATTGGGTCATCGCGGTCCTTTGCTGCTTCAAGTGCAACACTTAAACGCTCGCGCAATTCCGCTTGCCCGAGATATTGATCTAAAGTAGTCGGTCGAATGGAATGCGTTGAAGTTTCACGCACAGTTGCTTCATTGTCAACTGATTGTTCATCGGGTGAAATTATTCGTTCGCGTGCCATATCTTTATAAAGCGTAACAGGTGCAAGCCGAACTGGTTGCTAGCACTGCTCAATTGCTTGTTTCATTTGATTCCAACGCTCTTCGATTGAGCCGGTGATTCCAATTGAGAATCGTACTAAGCCTGGAGAAATTCCTGCTCTATCTTGTGCTTCTTCGCTCATCTCGCTCGATGTTGACGCTCCAGGGCACGACATTAATGTGTCAAAATAACCCAAACTGACTGCGATGTAACCAAACTGTTGTTCATTCTGAAGAAGGTTCATCAATCGATCGGCACGTTCTGAAGTTTTCATATCAATTGTAAAGAGTCCGCCAAAGCCATACTCTTTATTTCGGATTCGGTTAAACAGTGCATGGTCTGGATGTTCTGGAAGTCCGGGGTATACGACATCTTGGCCGAATTCTTGTAACTTCGTTGCCATAAAGAGCGCGCGGCTTGAGTGTTCCTTCATTCGAGCGGCGAGATGGGGGAGGCGCAGCGAAAGGCGAAATGCAACAATGGGATCCATTGTCGGCCCAAGTAGCATTAATGAGCCAAGGTGCAAGTCCATTAGCTCTTCGATAAACGATTTACTACAACAAATTACTCCCGCAATCACATCCGAAGCACCGCTTAAAAATTTAGTTGCGCTGTGGATTACTACATCTGCGCCCTCTTGCATTGGGCTGAAAATCAAAGGTGTAAATGTGTTGTCAACAACAAGCATCGCGTCGTATTTGTGTGCAATTTCAGCAAGTGCTGAAATGTCGGCAGTAAGTAGGGTTGGGTTAGAAAGTGTTTCTGTGTAAAGAACTGACGCACCATTCTGCATTGCTTTTTCAACTGCTTCAAGATCCTGAATATCTACAAAGGAAGTTTCTACATTGCAATTTTTAGGTAAATATTTTTCGAATAAAGCATATGTGCCACCGTATAGGGTATTTGAAGAAACTACTTTGCCACCACCACCGCACTTTTGCATAATGACTGCAGCAATTGCTGACAATCCGCTTGCAGTTCCGTAACCAGCTTCTGCACCTTCCATTGCTGCGACCATTCTGCCCAGCACAAAAACGGTTGGGTTGAAGTGCCTCCCATAGAGATAACAACCGCCTTCGTTCGGTCCAAGTTGCCCTGCAAAAATTTCCGGCATTAAATCAGGGGTCATGACTGTAAATGTTGTGCTTGCTTCGATGGACATATTTACACCACCGTGTTCGCCAAATTCATGTCGAGCATCTGCCATTGCTTGGTGAGGATCGAATGCTTTTGTCACGGTGTTAAATTCTCAGCGTGCAGGGTTTTATTGTATGAAAATGAAATTGTGCCGTTCCCTGAAATCATGTCAGCAAATTCTTTTACCGCTTCACATCTCCACCCTTGTTGAAGTGGAGAGTCGCTTAGTTCGTTTCCTTCGCGTAGCGCTAGAAACCAATCGGTGAAGGTTGGTCTATTTGTAACAAGACCAGTTGAAAGATGTTTACCAACGCACCAGGCTCCAAAAAGCGACCAAATTCCGTCAAGTTCTTGCCTTGTTTCAGCTTCTTTTTCTATCGCTTGCGGTTTTCGCAACTGCGTTGGTTCTAGGGATGGTGCATTTAAAATTGCTTTTAGAATTTCATCTCCGAATCGGTTCGCCATATTTCTAGGAAAACCCTTCATGGATGCAAGTTGGCTGACAGTTTCAACTGGTTTTTTTGCCAGAGC
>DTSO01000047.1:0-12450 GCA_012965315.1 Phycisphaerales bacterium
CGAAACGACAAAAGAGTTTACAGAACCCCATCAGGTCCTATAAAATAGTAACCAATGATATTTATTTTATTCTGCGTATTATTTCCTTCGCAAATGACGTTTTAGGGGCTAGTATCAAATCATGGGAAGATGGAGTTACCTTATATTTCTTTGTTTGTTGTGCACGGCACAGAGCACCTTCGCCATTGGAGGTGCATGTTGTTTAAATGGCGGTGTCTGCTATGACACAATGAATTTTGAAACATGCCAAGTGTGGGGTGGTGTTTGGTATCCAGATGTGGAGTGCACGGATATTGTTTGTGAAACTAATTGTGGAGGAACTTGTAGCCCCGGCGAAACAATCGATTGTTTTGGAAATTGTTTCCCTATAACTTGGATAGGCGATGGTATCTGCGATATCGGGCAGTATCAGTGGGATACAAATAGCATATATTTAAATTGCGAAGAGTTTGGTTTTGATGGCGGCGACTGTTCAACAAATGAAATACCTTTGAATGTTGGCGCTTGTTGCATTGGCTCATTAGACGATTGTGAAGGTAGAGTTTGCGAGAATCAATTTTTCTCAAATTGCCTAGTTCTTGGTGGGCAGTATTTAGGTGAAAATACTATCTGTGTTGATCAAGCGTGCAGTTGTCCTCCGGGCTTGACCGCTGACTGCAACGGCAATTGTTTTCCAATCTATTATTTAAACGATGAGATTTGCCATGACGGACATTGGTATCCAGAGAATGGACCAGATGCAAATGAATATCAATTGAATTTGTCGTGTTTGGAACTAGCTTGTGATGTTGGTGACTGCGTAGGTATTTGCGGCGGTGCATGTTGTGTTGGGCACAGTTGTATTGAAGACCTATCCTTCGTACTTTGTGTTGACCAAGGTGGAACTTTTTTAGGTGGTGGAGAGACTTGCGCAGGTGTAGATTGTTCAAACTATCTTGTCCCGCAAATTCTCGGCACTCCATTAAGTGGTTCGCAAATTCCAATAGTAGGTGACTTTGGCTCAACAGTAGCATCAAAGAATGGCGTCTTTGTTCTCTCTCTTGTGAATGCTACGAATTCCAAATCAGGCAATGAGGTAGTGGCATGTAATGTCTATCGCAATACATCTGTATTGTCGGAAACGTTATTTGTTGAGTCAATACCTTCAAGCGAAGTATTCGTTGCCACAGATGGGACTCGAGTGGTTCTCTCTTCTGGTATGGACATTCACGTGTTTGTCGATGTAAGCGGCTCTTTTGTCCATGAGCAAACATTTGCGGTCACAAGTGAAATTAAAAATGTATCAATATCAGGGAATAATATCTTTGTTGCCGACTTGCAATCATGGAGTGGAGAAGGAGTTACATGGTTCAGACGGAGCGGTAAAGCATGGAACGAACAAGCGTTGCAATTTGTAGGAATAAATGTAACGAAAACAGCGATTGATGGAATCAATATTGCGGTTCTAGGTTTATTTGGGTTAGAGATGTACGAATTCGATGGTACTGCGTGGACCGGTGCAGGCAACTTCAATTTAAATGGAACACATCAAGATGTTGATATCGATAACAACTCGGTTCTACTTGGGGAAACAACAAATTCTTATCCCGGCACTCCAAGTTTAGCCCAAGCAACTCTGATAGAAAAAGTTAATGGCATTTGGGTGATCACTGAACATTTAATACCGGTTGACATGGATCCAGACGATGAGTTTGCATACAGCGTCTCAATTGAAAATGGATTGGCTTGTATTTCAGTACCCTTGAATGACTCGAGTGTTCTCAATGGTGGGGCAATTGTTGTTTTTCGAGAAGTTAATGGGATTTGGACTTACACAAATAAGGTTGTGCCAAGCGATGCAATTCCCACAATGAAGCTTGGGTCTGCAATTGCTACAAACGGCACTTCAGTCATCGCAACTTGGCAAACTGAAGGGCCCGACTTGTGGACACCTGGTGAAAATGGTGCTCAATTTATAACTATCCCAGATTTTGATTGGTCGAATGCCAATGGTGGTTCTGTATTAGATCCAGCGAACTGGGTTCCAGCGATGCCTTCAATTAGTGACTCGGTTTCAATTGCAATACCCGCAAAATTTGAAATCGCATCAGCAGGAGCATTGCCGTTTGCGAATGTTGCTGTTGGTCCAAGCAAGCCAACATTTATTCTTTCGGGAGCGAGCACAACGCTAAGTGGTAATGTGCACGTGGCTGGCATGCCTAATTACACTGGTGATCTCGAAATTAACGGAGCACTTGTAATTGCAGGAGATGTAACCGTTGGCGGAGAATTTAGGCCTGGTGCTCTTTCGGTAAAAGCAGATTCGATTGTTGAAATTCAAGGAGCTTTTTCGTTACACCGCAACTCGCAAGTACACATTGAATTGGGCGTAAACGGTACAACGCCACTCAAACTTCTTGGTACAGCAACAATTGAAGGCTCGCTCATTGTGTCGCCTCCGAGTGGAATGTTTTCTCCAGTGATTGGCGAGTCTTGGATTTTATTAGACGCACAGTTAGGGCTAAGTGTGGAGAATAAATTCCCCGTCATTGTGATTCCTGGTATTGGAAGTGATAAATATTTTGATTTGCAATATGTGACCGCGCTGAACGGTACGCAACTTATTGCAACGGTGCAGTCAGTTGATAACTTGTACGACCTTGATGACGCAGGTTCCGTTGATGTTTCTGGAACGGCCAGTTCTATTGTTGTAGCAGATATTGGTTCTCAATCAGGACCAGCTGATGGCTACGACGATATTGCATTGACTCTCTCGGGTGTGCCGGGAAGTGTTTTGATTTTCGTAAACGATGGTGCGGGAAGCATTCAAACGCAAATAATGTATCCGGCGGGAAATAACCCAACGAGCATCGAAGCTGGAACTATTGATAACGATGGCACGACGGACATCATTATCGCCAACGGCGACGATGACACTTTTTTCGTATTGTTCAACGTGGACGAAGACCTAACATCGATGATACCTAGCCCGCCTGTATCGACAGGAGATTTTCCTATCGATCTTGAGATTATTGATTTTGATCAAGATGGAGACAATGACATCGTGGTCGCATGTTTTGGCGAAGACGAAATTTTGCTTGATGGATCAGTGCCAGGAGAGTTGCAATTTTTCGATGCTACGAATTTGTTTAGAACAAATTTCTCACTCGTTGGTTCCATTGCACTAGAAAGGCCCGCAAAGATAACTCCAGGTGATGTTAATCATGACAAAGACCTGTTCATTTCTGTTTCACTTAATTCAGCTGGTAAGGTTGCTCGTTTAAGGCAAATTGTTCCCGTGGGATTTAATTGGGCAGTAGTACAATATTCAACAGTTGGTTCAAACCCCACGGATATTGTTTCAGGCGATGTCGATAACGATGGTGATTTTGACGTGGTCGTAGCAAACGAAGGCACGAATACTGTTTCCATTTTATTGATGGACATCGGCGGGTTGTTTGAAGATGAGTTGGTCATCGAGGTAGGTAATGAACCAAGTAGTGTTGAGTTGCTCGATTACGATGGTGATTCTGATTTAGATTTAGCGATTATTGCAACGAATGACGCTGGCCAACGGGTTGTCATGGTGTATAGAAATGACACTTCCCTGAATCCAAACCAGAATATTACATTTGCACTTGAACAAGAACTTGATGAAGGGCTATCGCCTATTCTTCTTGGTAGTGGCGAGTTAGATGGGGATGCTGCAGATGATTTGGTGACGATTGTCACCGGTCCTAGTTTTAGGGGCGTTCCTCAATTAGCCATCCGAAGTATTCCTAATTCAGTGTGCGTCGGTGACATTGATCAAAATAATGTAATCGATGTTGTTGACCTACTTGCACTCATTTCCACTTGGGGAACAGAAGCGGGCGACATTAATGGTGATGGCACGACTGATGTGGAAGACCTGTTGCTACTTATAAGCGGCTGGGGCTTGTGTCCATAACAATTCACTTAAGAAGGTATACTGCCACCGGTTTTTGGATAGGTGGCAGAGCGGTTGAATGCGCTAGTCTCGAAAACTAGTATACGCTTCGGCGTATCGAGGGTTCGAATCCCTCCCTGTCCGTTTTTACAAAGGAGATAATCACGATGAAATTTAATATCGCAGCAGCAGCAATTGCAGGTGGAGTAGGTTTTGCTATCGCGCTTGGAGCCGCGGGCATCATCAATATGCTTGTAGAAGGGTATGGAAGCGTTTTCCTTGAATTGATGGCGTCCGTATACCCCGGCTATAAAGCAAGTGGAACAGCAGGCGATTTACTGATTGGGTGCTTTTATGCTGCTACAGATGGCATGATTGCAGGAGGTGGGCTTGCATTGCTCTATAACCTCGCTTCCTGCTGTGGAAAAAAGAAATAATCGCGATTTTTTTCTTTGAAAAGGGCTTGTTAGGGTGTATATTGGAAACGTTATATGTAGGAGAAAGTAACAGATGAAAAAACTAACTATTTTATTACTATTTTTATTCGCCGCACCTGCGGTAGCTAACACGTATGTTGTGACTGCAAGCTCAACGTCTTGGTCACCAAGTACGTTAACGGTAGTGCCAGGCGATATCATTCGTTTCGAATACGGTTCCGGATATCCTCACACGATTACTTCAGGTACAAGTTGTACGCCAGATGGTTTGTATTTTAATGAGCCATTAACTGGTTCTGGCGATTTTTATGAATGGGCAGTTCCATCAACTGCACCGAGTTCAGTTCCATTCTTCTGTTCGCCACATTGTAATTTTGGGATGACCGGTGTGATTTACATCGACCAACCTCAAGGTGTTATGGAAATCGGGCTTGTAGATATCGTGAACCCAGAACCATTGACGTACACGCACACAGCAACGACAGAAACAATTTCAATTTTGGGAACAACAATCGAAGGCACATCGTTTTTCATAGGTGTCGAGATTTTGGATTTTGATGTTGATGTGCAGTATTACGTTACATCAAAAACTAACTCAGTACTATTTATGGATGTAGCCGCAGGCACAGACATCCCTCTTAATGGCACCGGCACTCTGACATTAACCGCGGGGAACAGATATGGGTTTGCTGGCGATGCTATTTTTAGTAATTTTATGTTCGAAATTACATACCCGAGCAATCAGAATGAGGGCGCGAGTTTCGTCGGTATTACTCTTAATGGGCACGGTTCTGTGCATAACTCTGGTGATAGTTTTATGTTTCGAAGTTCAGGTTTAGGAACTGGCGAAATGGTCTTTGAAGGAGAAGGCGACCTTCTGATGTCTGTCGCTGGAGAAGTATCAAGCACTACGCTTACGCTACCGCCTGCCGGAACAGAAGGTGTAGTGACTGTACCAATCGGTCTGCACACTGTTTTATTCCAAGACGTCGCTTTGATGACGCTGAATATGGGTGGCGGGGGCAGCGGAGGTGGCGGTATGCCAGAGGACGTAAACGGCGATGGCGTTGTTGATGTTTCTGACTTGCTTGCAATCATTGCTGTCTGGGGAGCAACTTCTCCGTAACAACCGTAACTTAAGTTACTATAGGTGTAATGGCACCTGAAATACCACATGATCAACCAAGTATCGAGTCGCCTCTCTCAGGGGAGCGACTCGATTTTTTAGCATCTTCAGTTGCTGATTCAATTGAATCTGACCAACGCATTCGTCACTTCGCAACAAGTTATTTGCCAAGTAGGCGAGAAGTGATTGGCGTTCTTGAACGGTTAAGCTGGTTGTTATTTCCAGGTTTTAATGGGCCGCGTGAAATTGATACTACAGAACTAAATAAACACACTCGGAATATACTCGCTGGAATTGCAGGACCGTTATTTCATCAAATTGCTGGAGCTCTTCGTTACGCTGAATCGAACCAACCGATTACATTTGATGAACACTGCCCAGACTGCGATGTCCAAGCACGAGAAATTGTGGATTCATTTTTAGAAAGCATTCCAGCGCTTCGGGAAGCTTTATCTTTGGATGTGCAAGCGGCTTACGATGGTGACCCTGCAGCGAAACATACAGATGAAACAATTTTTTGTTATCCAGGAATTCGTGCGTTGTGGATGCACCGTGTTGCGCACGCTTTATACATACGTGCTGTACCGTTAATTCCAAGAATCATCGCAGAGCACGCACATGAGTTAACTGGGATTGATATTCACCCTGGCGCAACAATTGGCGATTCATTTTTTATTGACCATGGCACTGGAGTAGTCATTGGCGAAACAACAGTGATCGGTAATAACTGTAAGGTTTACCAAGGTGTAACGCTTGGCGCAAGAAGTTTTGAGCGCGACGAAAGTGGAGAGTTGAAGCGCAACTGGAAACGACATCCAACTTTGGGAGACAAAGTTACTGTTTATGCAGGTGCAACTATTTTGGGCGGTGATACAACTATTGGTGATACATGCGTCATTGCGGGTGGGGTTTTTCTTGTTCGTTCGGTTGATGCGGGACATACAGTGCGAGGTCCGAAAGCTGCAGTGCGATTAAACGAGAACCGTGAAGATTTCAGTTAACCCGAAATCTGCTAAAATACGGTTCAATGAATACAGAACTCAATAACGGATATGAAACAATTTCAACGCCACTTGGTGAAAGAGTCGTATATCGACTTGATTCGCTTGGTAACCTTGAAACCTTGCCATACTCTATTCGAGTCTTACTTGAATCATGCTTGCGGCATTGCGGCGATGGAATAGTGACTGATCAAGACGTGCAAGCACTTGCCACGTACGATGCTACCAACGTAGGCGAAGTTGAAATTCCATTTACGCCTGGTCGTGTTGTTTTGCAGGACTTTACCGGAGTTCCTGCAGTTGTCGACCTTGCTGCGATGCGAAGTGCAGTAGTACGAATGACCGGTGATGAAGCATCTGCTTCAAAAGTAAACCCACTAGTGCAGTGCGATCTTGTAATCGACCACTCAGTACAAGTTGATGCATTTAACTCAGGCGAAGCATTAACAATAAATGGCGAAAAAGAATTTGAACGTAACAACGAACGGTATGAATTTTTAAAGTGGGGGCAGAGTTCATTCGATAATTTCCGAGTCGTTCCTCCGTCAACTGGAATTGTCCACCAAGTGAACTTAGAGTATCTTGCTAAAGTTACTTGGGATCACCAAGGTACACTTTATCCAGACAGTTTAGTTGGAACAGATTCGCACACCACAATGATTAACGGGCTTGGTGTTTTGGGTTGGGGGGTTGGTGGCATCGAAGCGGAAGCGGTTATGCTTGGCCAACCAATTTACATGTTGATACCAGAAGTTGTTGGCATGAAACTAACAGGGAAATTGCAAGAAGGTGTTACAGCAACTGACCTAGTGCTTCGTGTTACAGAAATGCTCCGTGAACATGGCGTCGTTGGAAAGTTTGTGGAATTTTATGGTGAAGCACTTACAAATATGCCGCTGGCAACACGTGCGACATTAGCGAACATGGCACCAGAGTATGGTGCAACGATGGGATTCTTTCCTGTAGATGAACAAACTACAACATACATGCATCTAACTGGTCGAGACGAAAAACTAATTGAAACGGTGGAACAATATTGCAAGTTGCAAGGTTTGTGGCGCGACGACTCGCGGCCAATTAAGTACACGTCGACGGTAGAACTCGACATGTCAACAGTTGTGCCAGCGTTGTCTGGTCCAACGCGACCACAAGATCGCATTCTTCTAACAGAGATGAAATCGAAATGGCTTGAAACTCGTCAGGATATGTTTGGTCATGCAGAAGTAGCATCTACTACCGTTGAGTGCGATGGTGAAACATTCGAAATGAAAGATGGAAATGTTGCAATTGCAGCAATTACATCGTGTACCAACACGAGTAACCCTGACGTGATGATTGCAGCAGGTCTTGTTGCGAAAAAAGCACACGCGCTTGGTTTGCAACGAAAACCTTGGGTAAAAACTTCCTTGGCTCCAGGCAGTAAGGTTGTTACGGAATATCTGAAACGCGCAAATTTGTTGGAAGATCTTGAAGCTCTCGGATTTTGGGTTGTTGGCTATGGTTGCACGACATGCATCGGCAACTCTGGTCCTCTCCAAGAACCAATTAAAAAAGCTATTATCGACAACGATTTAATTGCATGTTCAGTGTTAAGTGGTAATAGGAACTTTGAAGGACGAATTGGTCCAGAGATTAAAGCAAACTATCTCGCTTCACCTCCGCTGGTTGTTGCTTACGCAATAGCTGGCACGGTTTCAATTGATTTGGTAACAGAACCACTGGCAACAGTGGATGGTAAAGATATATTCCTTAAAGACATTTGGCCAACGAACGAGGAAGTACAAGCGACAATTGCAAGTTCGCTTTATCGCTCTTCATTTGTAGAACAATATGCAAATGTTTTTGAAGGCGGAGAAGATTGGCAATCTGTAAAAGCGGGGACAGGTCAATTATTCTCTTGGTCGGATGATAGTACCTACATACATGAACCACCTTTTTTTCAGGATATGTCTAGCGAATTACCCGGAATCCATGCAATTGAAAACGCGCTAGTGCTTTGCAAACTTGGCGATTCAGTGACAACGGATCACATTTCGCCTGCTGGAAATATTGGTTCTGCTTCACCCGCTGGGGAATTCCTTGAAAGCAGAGGCGTTCCAATTTCGATGTTTAATAGTTTTGGTTCACGACGAGGGAATGATCTCGTCATGACGCGAGGTACTTTTGGAAATACTCGTATTAAAAATCAACTCGCACCAGAAACAGAAGGTGGATTTACAACTGATTTTACAGACGGAAACGTTAAATCGATTTTTGAAGCGAGTTGTAATTATAAAAAAGCGGGAACTAGTTTGGTTGTACTTGCTGGCAAAGATTACGGGATGGGTTCATCGCGTGACTGGGCGGCGAAGGGCACAATGCTCCTTGGCGTGAAGGCAGTTATCGCTGAAAGTTATGAACGAATTCACCGCAGTAATCTTGTTGGCATGGGCGTTCTTCCTCTTGAGTACTTGCATGGAGAAACTGCTGAATCTCTCGGACTTGATGGAACGGAATCTTTCACGATTACAATTAGTGAATCAGTCCAACCACGAGATGAAATTTCAGTCACCGCAACAAAGCAAGACGGTACAGAAGTTTTATTTCAAACTCTTTGCAGAATTGATACGCCGGTCGAGGTGGATTACTATCGAAACGGTGGTATTTTGCATACGGTCCTGCGTAAAATGGCAAAGTAACCTTTAGGGTCTGGTACACCAGACCTTAAATAAAAGACCTTAAAAAACCCCGCCAACATACTTCCAGTATGTTGACGGGGAATGTGCCGCTTTTTTAAGAGAGAGATGCGACACTAGGGGTATGGAGAGAGACTTAATTGATCTCTGGAGAGGAGGCGCCAAGCCTAAATCGACATCTGCGTCGACATCTGTGGTGAACGATTCACCTTCCAGTGTTAAGCACCGATTGCCTCAAACTCGCCAGTGAAGGACATATCTAATGATGGGTCGTATCCGTACGCTGTATCCATCGATGTTGCTTCTTCAAGTTGGTTGTGAATTTCACAAAGTAATGAAACACGTGCACGGTTTTTGCTAATCCTTGCTTCTTTCACTAGTTCTTCGTTTGAAATCCTGTGCACATTCGTATCTTTATTAATGTTCATCGCTCTCGTACCTCTTTGTTGTAGATTGAACTATCCATGTTCAATTTTGTGTTTTCCAACCCCCAACGGTTAGTGGTTATAGGGAGTATTTCACGGCTAAATATGCCGTACAACATAGATAAGCGACGTTTTTCACATTCCTTTCAATTACTATGGTTTTTTTATTTTTTCTTTTCTGTCAAAAGAAACCCCTCATGTCGGTGATTGTATCGCTCGTAATGCAATACAAGCGAACAATTATCTCACAGTGGCTATTAAGCATGAATAAGAGCACAAGAGAGCAGTTATTAGGCGAATTAGGCAAGTCGATTTGTTCAATTGATGTGCCTGTAGAGGGCATTATTGAACAACTTGCAGCGGGTTTACTTTCTGCTTGTGCAAATGATATGGGCTTATCACCTATGGAATTGTCAAGTTTGTTGCATAAGCCGCGCAAAATGGCGCTGGCTGGGCTACTTACCGTGCTTCACAACGACGCGTGATTATGGCAATTCTTTTCTTGCCAAGGCGTAAAGCAAAGATAGTTAGCAACGGGCCTTCAACTTTCTTCGATAGTTTATTCTGCCATTGATTTGGGTCGACTGTTTTGTCACGCGTTTTTACTTCTACTTGTGTGCATTTTAGTTGCCGTAGGATGGCTGCTACTTTTTCAAGTCTAAGAGATGTGACTTCTAAAATTTCAAACGCAGTGAACCACGGAATGTTTGGGTTTGATTTTGCACTGAGTAAACCAATTCCAGGTGAAAGTTCAGTCGCTCCAAATTGATTTCCAAGTGTGCCATGTAACCCTGCACGTTCAAGTGCAACGTTTGGTTCAAGAATCCATTGTTTAATTTCTGTTGAAAACGCCGGTTGTTCTGCAAATCCAGTAACGGAAGTGCCAAG
The DNA here is from genome assembly GCA_012965315.1 of Phycisphaerales bacterium. Taxonomy (GTDB): domain Bacteria; phylum Planctomycetota; class Phycisphaerae; order Phycisphaerales; family SM1A02. The sequence goes on from DTSO01000047.1 coordinate 10,460, forward strand.
TTTTATTGAGGTCGCGGTTGATTCATGTTGGTTGTCCGTCAACGAACCGTACCAAATTGCAGCTTGCACTAATCGGTTGTTTTCTTCGATGTATTCAATTTCAAAAGGATGCGGAAGTGGTTCCAAATCTTCTGGATTAATTGCTGGCGAAAGTTTAATGCAACCGCCAGAAGTATTTTTTGTAATTGCACAAACATCAGTAAATGATGGCAGCATTGATTCGAGTTCAAAAATTCTCCTTGAACTTGAGCGTCTAGAAGGATCAATGTGTATGACGCAATTGGTATTCATTTCGTATGTTGTGGCATCGCAGCAATGTATTGTTTTACTAGTATTTTCGTGCGCCATCCAGCAACGTAGTTCGTCGTTGTCAATTCCGATTGTATGGTGCGGTAGTGCACGTAAATCAGAGCCAATTCCACAGCAGAGGTCAAAGATTTGTTCTTTATTCTGAAACCGTATTGCTTTATGTTTCGCTATGGCGGTGGAAGTTGCTTGCTGCATTCCAGAAGAATCGCTTACGATAGAGGCAGCATCCACTAATTTGCTAGCCGCTTTTTTTCGTGCGATAGCAAGTTCTGCTGCGATTGAAATTTCGTCAACACTCCATTGTTTACGAAGCGTTGTCATTGTTGCAACATCTTCTAGATTGCTCTGCGCAATTGCTTCAAGCAAAGCGGTATTACAAATGACTTTTTTCCAACAATTGATACTTTGCAACATAAAGAAATACGGCAGTGATTTCTGAACTGCCAGTATGTAGATGGTAGAAGGTATAAATGAAACATGCAGGAAAATCGTGGATGACTTTGCTTGATACTATTATTGATGAGTGGGCGGGAATTACATTTCCAAGGCCTGTCGTAGCTCTTGGAGGATTCAAACCAACGCCTGGTTGTTATTGGTGTGGTGCAGAAACTCAAGCTGAGGCAGTTTGTACCTGTATGCGTGAACGGTTGCATTGGTCGCGTGTCATTCGACTTGGTGCGTATGAAGAACCGCTTTCTGATTGTATTCTTGGCGGAAAGTACGCCGCTTGGAAAGATATGCTCGAACACCTTGGCGCGTTGCTCGGTGCGAAGATTCGTGGTTGTGTCCCTCCTAACTCAATACTTGTTCCAGTACCCATGCCTCCAATTCGAAGATATTTTAGAAGGATTAATCACGCAGGTGTCATTGCAAAGCAAGCTTCACTGACATCGGGGATACCAATTAGGCGTGCTTTGTGGCGAAAAGAGTGTATGCCTCAAGCCTCAAAAAGTGCATCCGCAAGAACGTTATTGCCTCGTAACTCTATTCTGCTTAGGCCTTTGGCAATGATAAAAGGGAAAAATGCAATACTGGTAGATGATGTTTTAACTACTGGAAGGACGTTGGAAGTTGCAGCAAACAAGTTGAAGAATGCGCAAGTAGCATCAGTTCGAGTGGCAGTATTGGCAGTTACAAAAATGTCGTAAAATGGCAAAAAAATGTGATTTAGGGCTACCGAACAGGTTGACGGGTGAGTTAGGTGGGTTACAATATTCCTCCTTGCCTGTATTTATGCAGGTAAGGGTTTTTGCGGCAATTATCCTTATGGATGTTGCCAATAAAATGTGCTCTTTGAAAAGTGAACAGTTGGGAATACCGCGAGGATGTGTCCAACATTTTCCACAACACACGATGTGGCTTATGTTTGGATATCAAAATTCGGGTACCGTGTTTCACAGCATCGGTATCCTCGAACATCCTCGTGTTAAGCAATGCGTCGCTTCCAAGCGGCGCAATGTGTGATGTAAGAAATTAGCAAGTGAGTTTAGCCGCTTACTTGCCGCCTACTTAGGTAGGCGTGACCTGGGGCTTTTTCGTCGGATGGCAGCAATGTCAGAAGACCGAAAAGTCCTGCCACGGTTAAACGATCATTTGAAGTTTTCATTCTTCTTCGGAAGGATGTTCAATGAACAACAAATTGAAGAGTTTGATCCTGGCTCAGATTGAACGCTGGCGGCATG
>DTSO01000047.1:12460-12796 GCA_012965315.1 Phycisphaerales bacterium
CGGTTAAACGATCATTTGAAGTTTTTATGCAGCTTGCTGCATATTCAATGAACAACAATTGAAGAGTTTGATCCTGGCTCAGATTGAACGCTGGCGGCATGGCTAAAACATGCAAGTCGAACGATTAAAGCTTCTTCGGAAGTGCATAAAGTGGCGTAAGGGCGAGGAATATATTTCTATGTACCCCTAAGTCGAGGATAGCCCAGAGAAATTTGGTGTAATACTCGATGTGGTCTCCGGATCAAAGATTTATCGCTTAGGGAGCAGGGAATATCCTATCAGGTAGTTGGTGAGGTAACGGCTCACCAAGCCAAAGACGGGTAGCGGGTGTGAGAG
>DTSO01000048.1 GCA_012965315.1 Phycisphaerales bacterium
CCGACAGCGTCTTGAAGCATTCTCAAGATGCGATGCGGCATTACGAACAATTCGTAGAGAAACCATTACCGTTCTTCGTAGAGGCGATTTGTTCGATACAAGAATTTTAATTTCAGATTTATCTTCTCGCTATGATGGAATGCAAGTGCAACGTGACGAGTTACTTATTTTTAATGGCAACTTGCGCGCAAACAAAGAAATAGATTTCAACGGCGAAGGCCTTGAATACGAATCGCAATTCAGAATTGAAGATGGTGAAGCTGGGTTAATCCTTTGGAAAAGAAGAGACCCAATCCTCGATGACAATCCAATCGGCGGAGGTGTTGCCACACCAATCGCTGAAGGAATTGTCTCTCTTCAAATTGAAGCATTTGATGGCGCCTCATGGTTTGGGCAATGGGACTCTGACGAAAGTGGAATCCCAGAAGCAATTCGAATCACCGTTACTTCTACTGGCATGGAGTTAAACGATGTATCTACACGTAATGTAACTCTTCGCACAATCGTACCACTTGACCGAGTCCGCTCGCCGTATGACAAACTTGTTCTTATTGCACAGCTCATTGATGAAGAGCGGGTTGAAAACGGAGAATTAGACGGCGATGGTGAAGGCGGTTTAGGGGACGGCGGTGCCGGCGCAGACGGTGGTAGTGATGGCGACGGCGAAGGTGGTGCGGGTGGTGAAGGCTCTAGTGGCGGAAGCGGTGGCGGTTCGGGAACTGGCACAACTGGCGGCAAGGGCGACCCTGCTGGCACAGGCAATGACGGTAGCGGTGGCGGTGGCTCAACTGGTGTAAGCAACGCTGGCAAAGGCACAACAATTTTTGTTGATCCAGATGGCAATGAACACGAGATACCAAACCCATGATGCAACAACGAAAACATCATGGCTCCGTTATTGTTCTCTCATTGTGGGCGCTGGGAATTGCTGCAATTGTCACTTCGTCAATTCAAGTTTTTTCGCATCGCCAATCTTTACTTGGCATCGAAGTGCATGACCGTATTCAAGCACGATGGGCGGCAAGAGCTGGTATTGAATCAAGCATCGCCGCAATGGCAGATCATACTGCTCGACCTGTTCCAAACAGTGCGTTTGCGTTGGTTGACAATCTCGACTTCATCTCAAAAGGTGATGCGGGAAAAGCAACATGGGATATACGTCATCACATAAATGGTAAAGACTGGACCGGTCCAATGGACGAACACAGCAAGTTCAATATTAATTCTGAAAATAATGCGGTATTCCAACTTGTCATTGATGAAATCCTTGCATTCGGCGTGATGGAATCCATCCTCGACTGGATTGATTCTGATGATGAACCACGGAATTTAGGTGTTGAACGCGATTATTATTTGGGTTTAGAAACAAGTTACGAGCCACGGAATGGCCTTCTTCAATCTATCGCAGAACTTGAACTCATTGCCGGCGTAATGCCTGACGATGTTCGAGGTGAAGATTGGGATTTAGATTTCAGATTAGACGCAAACGAAGACGATGGTGGCGAAAGTCTACCGTGGGATGAACCAGATGAATACCTTGATGGTGGCTGGGCTTCTTTGCTCACCACATCATCCGTCAGTGGTGGTGCGACAGATAGCGGCTTCCCACGACTAAATTTAAAACGAGAAAATTCAGAAACACTTCAACTTCGGCTCGGTGTTGAACCAGCACAAGCAGAAGCATTACTCAATTTTGCAATAAGTGACACCGCAACGCTTTCTACGTTGCTCACCCAGACACTACGCTCAATATCGGGTGATGCACAGGGAGTATCAAACTTAACTGATGACCAATTGCGAGTCATTTTCGCAGAAACTGCCCTCTTTCACCCCCACGAAGCACCTCCTGGGAAAATGAATATCAATACGGTTTCTTCTGAAATTCTGTACCGATTATTCCCTGAAAATTCAAGACTCGTCGAAGAATTGCTTTATCTACGAAACAACAACGCTGGGGGTATCTCAAGCCCCGTAGATTATCTTGAAATACCGGGGATCGAACCGACAATGGTAGAGTTTATTTATAGTCTTTTTGACACCCGCAGCAATGTCTTTACTATTTCCAGTTTAGGAAAAGTTGAAGGAAGTGGCGTAGAACAGGAAATTATTGTTATCGTCGATCGTTCTACCCTGCCTGTGACGATACTGGAATACAGAGAACAATGAGTACATCAACACCACATACAACTTCTACAAGTGAAAACGAGCACCAAACAACAATCCTTGTCGCACATCGAGTCGGCACGTTGTGGCGATGCTTAATCGCAGCAACCAACGAATCGAGCCCAACGGCACAACCTGAAATTCTTGAAACTATAGAAGTAGATTCAGACAATGCTTTAGAACAAGTATTGAAAGCAAAAGCGCCAACTACGGTGTATGCAATCCTACCAGGCGCTTCAACCATTTGCAGAACAACAACTCTGCCTGACATTGATGACGAGCAAATCTTTGAAGTACTTCGATTACAAGCAGAAGCAAAACTTTTAGGTCATACAAGTCCATTTCGCAGAGCCCTAGCACCACTAGAAGCCGCGGTCGGCGAAACAAATAGAGTCGGTCTCATAGTTGCTTGGCCAGAAAATTCAAAAAGCGAATTTCCATCATGCTTAGAAGATGCCTTTTATATTCCTGACGCTGCATCACTTGCTGCGTTAATAAATGGATTCAGGTCTACAGAACCAAGTGTTCTTGCAGACCCAACTGACGGCACCGTTACTCTTTCCATTTCGCACCCAAATGGTGCAGCATTACGAGCAACGCGTGAAGATTTCTCAAGTAAAGAATCGTTCATTCGTGGCATAGTTCGAATAGCACAAGAAACCGCTTCGATGCACAACCATACTGATGTGTATACGAATGAGATGACCACCAATCTACAACATGAACTCGATGCAAAATACAACGATTCATTATTACTGCTTTTGCCAGACACTATTACGAGCGGTGCTTCAAAACGAGTTACTGGCGCACCTGCTGAAGATACTGTTTGGTGGAACACATGGGGCATCACGGTTGGCGCTTTACTCGCAATAACAGGTCCACTCAGAACGCTCACGACGATGTGTCAAAAAGCACCCGAGTTAAATCCATCCTTTGTAGAACGAGTAACTGCTCGGCTTGAAAATAAATCTATTGCGGGTCGTCTCCTTATTGCAGCTGCATTACTTCTTGCAATCGGGCCTGCACTCTTTTCTGGAGTTCGTCTCGCCATGCTTGAAATGATGAATCCAGAAATCAGTTCACAATATGCAGAACTAATTGAATCTCGCAAACAACAAATTGTTTACAAAGAGCTTGGAAAAACTTCCTGGCCAATGACTAAAGTCATTGCCGACCTTACGAATAACATTCCAATCGGAATAGAAATTGAATCTTTTCGGATTGATATCGGTCAACCAATCTCCGTTCGAGGTCGAGCCATCAACGCGGATGGAAAATCTGCAGCAGAACTTATTGCTTTAATGCAAACTAATTTGCAAGGAACTGGCATTTTCAAAGAAATTACCTTTGCATATGACCCTGCGGGAACATACGGCGACCGTGAATTTGATCTTTGGGCGACAGTCACCGACCCACTGCGCCGCCCCCGCTACACAAAAGAACAAGACTTTGGCAAATGGACTCTTGCAATGCGCCAAGCTGGCATTGCACCAGAAGACGAAATTGTCGAAGTAACCAAGCCCAGAGCCGTTGAATCAGATGCATCGCCGATGCGAGAAGCAAACAACGAATCTATCCCGAATGATACGACTACTATTCAGACTATTGACAACCAAGGAGACCGGATTGGCTCAAGATCAAGGCCAGTCAACAGCGACTCGGGTGGGGCTTCATCCCACAGTGGAAACCGCGGCGAAGATAGTCCAACAATGCGTGTGCCAGACCCAATTACTGCAGAACAAATTGCACTAATGAATCGCAACGAAACAATGATTGCCGTCAAAGACATCGCAGAAGCTAAAAAACGCGTTGGCAGATCGAACCCAGAAGTAAAAGAACGCCTGCAAAAAGAGTTTCGGCTTTTAATGGATCACTTAAAGGAACTTCCAATTGAGTAATCAACTACAACAAGTATTAACGCAAGTTTCTACATGGTCTCGCGCAATGCAGTGGGCTTTTTGGGCTGGAGTATTCACACTCGCGTTCCTTGTTTGGGATGCAACCATTGCAAACATTGGCGCTGACTGGTCTGCACGAGCTACCCAAATTGAAATGCAAATTAATGAAATCAACAAACCCGTAATTCTGACTTCCAGCGACAAGAATAACATTTCTTCGTATGGAGAAGTCACTTTGCCACTTGCCAAATCAGATGGTACTGCAGACATGACTGAAGCAGTGCATCAAATATTAAGTTCACACAATGTCAAAAATGACGAATACACTCGAACAAAAACCAGCCGGATGAAATCTGGCTCATTGCCTGGAATTGGAACAGCGGGGCAACAAATTGAACAAATAATCGGCGATATCCGATTTGAAGCAATGCAGGAAGACATTCTAAAAGTTATCTCAGCGCTTGAAAGTAGCCCAGCAATCAATGCTGTGTCTGATATTCGTCTCACTCGTAAAGAAGGACGGCTTATACGAGTTGACCTTGCCGTCGAAGCTTGGGTTGTTTCAAGTTCGAAGAAGAAAGGTCGAAGATGATTGACACTTCCAAACTAAAAGGTCCTCTTGGCTTGAGTATTCTTTCCATTGCCGTACTTCTTGTTCTTGGAATAATTGGAATTTCGTCTATTGTTTCACCCTTGTTTGGGAGATCTAATTCAATGGTGAACTCGACAACTTCAAATACGCTTCTCAAACAACACGAATCGTACATTGCGATGGATATTGCACGATTTAATGGACGTTCTGCCTTTTTCAAACCAATTAGAATTGCAGTTCCATTGCCACCCCCACCACCTCCAATAGAAAACGACACACCAGAAGTTCCAGATACAATCATCGAACAGGGACCTCCTCCTGCACCTGCAAATTATATGGGGCCAGCCCTAATCGCAATAATTGGCGATGAAGCATGGTTCAAGGGCAGTAGCTCTGGACCAGATTCAGTGTTAAAGATCAAAATCGGTGAAGAGTCACAGGGAATCAAAGTTATTAGTACTAGCGCGCCTTCGCTTGTAACAGTGGAACACCGAAGAGGCATTTATCCAATACATTTGTTCGAATCTTCTGAAGATTTTTTCCGTGAAGAAGCACTTCCTCCCACTTCAAACGATTTCTTGCAAGAGGTCGAGGGGTAACTGACACTCTTCCCTCAGTTTTGACAATTTAATCCGTACATTGCCACGCAAAATGTCGCTTTTCTATTACTAGGAACGCTATTTTGCCGATGATAGTCCGATAGTTTTTCTTTTAAATTGATAAAGCAAATAGACGTAATATTCCCCCCATCATGACGTTATTCTCATCACCGGTTCTTACTTCGAAAGATGAACCAAAAGTAGAGAAGGAATACAAAAAGTGAGCATACTAAAAGTGGTACCAATAAACCTAATCGCAATAATCCTGTTCTCCATTTCGGCCCTCGCGCAAGAGAGACCCGCGCCTGAGTCAGCGCCAAAAATAGAGTTGCCTTCGGCCCCAGTTGAAGTTGATACCACAGATACTGAGGAAGAAGTTGTTAGTACTGAGGAAAACCAAGTTACACCTGATAGTGAAACAACTCCAAGTTCAGAAACAGACGAAGTGGAGATTATCACTGGACCCGACGTAGCAAAAATGGTGCGCTGGCCACTCAAAGTAGAAATTCCAAGTGGAAAAGTTATTCTTGCATTCAACGATGTGGCTATTGAAGACACCCTTGGATTTATTGCTCAAACAACTGGAAAAGTAGTCATCCCAGTCAGTGCCACTTCCCTTCGTGCAAAAAAAGTGACTCTAAGAAATAACGAGCCTGTCGATCGAAGCGTTGCGCTTGACCTCTTGTTCCAAGCATTTAGATTAAATCAAGTTGGCGTTATTGAACGCGACGACATGATTATCATTGGTCCCCTAGATGCAATGCTTAGTGACATTGGTGATATTCCTGTACTGGGTGTGAATGATGATGTAATGAATCGCCAAGACCGAGGCACGCTGGTCATCAAGGTTTTCAGCATTGAACGCACAGAAGCCGCTGTCATTGGTGATCGCATCAATGAAATGTTCCCAGATTATGGTTCACTCACGGTTTACCCCGTTTCAAACCAAATAGTTTTGCTTGGCGATGTTGGTCTCTGCCAGCGAATTCAAGATTTGATTAACCAGCTAGACCGAGTCTGGCGAAGTGGCGAAGTAAAAACATTCCGACTTAAATACGCTGACGCATCTGAAATAAGCACAAATATTCTTGACCTTTTTGAAGAATCAGGAACATCAAGTGCGAACAGAACGCAGGCCAACCGAAATCAAACTCGTGCTAGAACAACCACTACAACCACAAACTCCGAAAAAGTGGAACTTCGTTTAACCGTCAACATGCAACAAAACTCTGTCACTGTGCAAGCAGAACCCGATGTTATGGAGGATATTGAAGAACTCATCATCAACGAATGGGATTTGCCTCGACCAACTGACACTAGCAAAATGTATGTTCTAGAGTACAGCGATCCAATTAAAATCAGGAACCTACTCCAAGAAATTCTCGGCGATGGTAGTTCAAGTGGAGGCGGTGCTCGAGGTGGTCAAGCTGGGCGAGCAGACGTAACTGAAGCGATGAGTGGTGTGTATAGATTTGAAGCATACCCTGACAAAAACGCATTACTTGTTTTATCAAAGACAGAAGAAAGTTTTGCGTTTCTTGACTCCATAATTGAGTCATTGGATATGCCAACCGATGTAGGTTTGCCTCGAATTATCGAGCTCAAGCACGCTGACGCTGTTTCGCTCTCAGAAGAAATCAATGCACTACTCGCCGCTCCTGGAGTGTCTGCAACAATTCAACGCCCTGACGAAGGTCTCTCAGGTGAAGGGTTTGGTAATTCAGCGACTGCTACAGATAATGAATCTGGTGGACTTATGGGATTCCCTTGGCAGCAAGGTGGAGCAAATGCAGATGATCAATCACCCGAATCATCACTCATTGCGAAAATTCGCCTCGTTCCAATTGTGCGTCAAAATGCACTCGCAATTGTCGCACCTCCGGAATACATGCAACACATTCTCGCTGTAATCGAAGAATTCGACCGCCCTACTCGGCAAGTTATGATTTCAGCAACAATTGCTGCCGTAACATTAACCAACGATTTAGAACTTGGCCTTCGCTGGGGTTCTGGTGTGTCGGGTAGCGGTGAAAATTCAGTTGGCTTCAATGGTGATATGACAGGCAGTATCGACAGCATTCTTGGTGGGTTATTCACAGGCGGCGGTGCAGTGTTTACTCTTGGCGCTGGCAACAACGTTGGACTTGCACTCGATGCACTTAATCAATTAACAAATGTACGAATAATTCAACAGCCCCGTACATTTACTTCGGACAATAAAGAATCCATTTTCTTTAATGGTTCTGAAGTTCCAGTTCGAACAACTAGCAACACCACAAGTAGTGGACTCGTTGAAGGCGGTTTTGAATATCGAGATGTTGGCGTTATGCTCAATGTTCGACCAAGAATAACAGCCCATGGCAATGTTGATTTGACCATCAATGTAGAACTTTCTGATCAAAATGGCACTGGCGTTGGCGACAACCCTATTTTCTCACGACGACAAGTTCGAAGCCAAATTCAACTTCGTGATGGACAAACTGTTTTGATTGGTGGCATCTTGAAAGAAAGCGAACAAAAAATTAAGCGTAAGTTCCCCCTACTTGGTGACATCCCAATCATTGGGGCACTCTTTACTTCAATAGATAACCAAACGATTCGCGAAGAGTTGTTAGTATTCATTACACCAACGATAGTCTCTACGTTAGAAGACAACAACGACAACTACAACCTCGAATACCTTGAGCGACTACAAGAAATTACGCTTCCAGTTGACGAACAGATTAAAAACATCAAATCAAGTGACGATGATTTCCTTACCAACCGATTAAGAAATCCTGGGGCCGACTACAATTCAAATCATGACACGTCCGACAACAAGTAAATCTGTATTCCTTCTCATTGCTATATGTTTAACGAGTTGTGGTGAATCACATAAAACTTCAAAACCCGTTGCAACAACAGAATCAAAACTTGCTGCAATAAAGACACTCAACGCAATTATCAAACCATCCACCTCGGCAAAAGTGACCACTTCGAACGACATCGATTGGCCGGCAGGCGAGTTACCGTGGGACAGATTTACCCTCCCTTTAATTTCGCCAAACGGATTACATGCAATCGTTCAACTTGGAAAAACGCCTCAACTCAATCAGCTTTGCGGCCGCAAGAACACTCCTATCACGACAACTTCGATTGAACTGCATGCGCTTGATCCACTACAAGGAAGGCGTATAGCACCACACGTAATTGATCGAAAGGGTCTTATCATCGGCAGAAGTGTAAACAATCAATTTGCACTTGTAGAGTTACCCGCTGGTGAAAATGGGCGGTGGATTGGAGAAATCGATTGGGCAACGGGCTCACTACGCTGGATTGTTTCCGATGATGCTATAAATTGTTTTTCAACTACAAATCCGGCTGGTGATATTGCGTGGTCACGAAGAGAACAAGATAACAATCGTTTCCACCTTGTTGTAAAAACTTCACGCGGACAACGAGTAATTGACGACGGTTCTAGCGATTGGCTTTTGCCTTCCTTTGTAGGGAATGATCGGCTTCGCGCATTTCAAATTTCAAACGGTCGCCTTTCGCTGGTTGAATTTGACCTTCGTGCAACAAATCCAATGCAAACATCCCTTGCACTTCCAATTCTTCAATCGGGCGCAACACGTGAAATTGCGTGGCAAATAGCAACGACAAACTCTGTCTCGACAGTAAATTATCCAAGCGCTTTTTATCACCCTATCCGAAAGAGAATGGTAGTTTGGCAACCGAGTGAGGTTTTAGACACCGTTGCACTTGAACCAAAAAGTATAGCGGCCGTACCAATTGCAGATGGTTCATGGCTTGTCGCAACCACGAACAGGGTACTCCGTCAGTCAAGTACTGGCGAAAACGGTATCCACTTACGCAATCGGTTTGCAATTCCTATTGCTACAACCTCATCACAGTGGACACATCTGTTACTTATTCCTGACGGCAACCGTCTTCAAATTCGCGCAATCAATATCGACAAGTAACGTTCTGTTACTCCATTTTTGTTACCGTTGAACTCATGCTTTCATCTTGAATATATGTTTTTGGAGCATAGAAGTAACCAACAAATACAAATATAATCGCAGTACCTAGCATTAACCAAGTAAAGAACTCAAAGTAAGCAGCACCCGCGAGTGTAATCGCTCCACCTAGTTGCCATGTTATTGCAAAATTGTGATTCTGTTTAGCAATGTCATCTGCTTGCATTGCATCTGAAGTTGGAAGAAATTGTTCCCAAGTTGCTGTTGTGTCTCCACCTGCAATTGCTTTTTCCGCTGCAATTTCTGCCTTTCGTTTAACAAGCCACGGATGTTGGGGCTTCACGCCAGGTTCTACTGCAGACGCTTTTGCCTCAGCTGCCATTTCTTCTTGCTGTTGAACAGTGTAAGATTCGACTTGCACTTCTGCACGAACATCATTCGTTGTCATAAACAGTTGGTCAGGACCATCGCTCGAAATTTCAAAGTTTTTACGATTCACTAAACGATAATGAAGCGGTTTGCCCCATGGGTCTTCTAGGTTTCTAATCGCTGTCGTGCCCTCATCTTCAAAAGGAAGTCGGTCGTTCTGATCCCAAAACTGCCCAATATTGGCGACGGCTTCTTGAATAACTGCAACTTCAGAAGTTACAAGCGACTGCCTCGATAAGTCGGGTGCATACCCAACGCGGATATCGTCTTCACCTATTGATTTTTCCCAACCACGTATAAGTAATTCAAATCCATTCTCGGAAGCTGCATACACCATGCCATGTTCAACAGCACTTTGCTTGCGTTTATCGTGCGTTGCTTGTGTTACTTCTGTATCTGCTTCTTCAACGCCCCACTTTGCAACGAGTGATTTAGCGTCAGCGAGTCCATCAGGAACAACAATGAAATGGTTCACGCCAGCGGTAAACAAATTGCCTAGTGAAACGCTCATCAAAAATAACGCCATGATGACGGATTTCATTTTCTTTGGCGCTTGTGTATACGCGAATTCTAACCCCGTAATAGAAACCATTACTTCAGATGCGGTTAAGATTGCGTACGCTAGGACTTGCCAACCGATTGATGGTCGTTCTCCTGCATCAATCCATCCTTGCACAACACCTACCATTGCGAAGCCCCCAACCATGACAAATAAACCAATTGAGATTTTTCGAATTGGTGTCAACTTCCAGACTTTATTAATCAAGGGATAGACTGCAAATTGAAAAATTGGAATGTAAAGCAAAATCATAATTGGATTAACCGCTTGAATTTGCGATGAAAGCCAATGCATGCCAAGCCAATTTCGATTCAAATCTTCTGCTTGCAAAACCCACGATGAGCCAGTCTGGTCAAATAAGGCCCAAAATACTGCGATGAAGATAAAGATTATCGCTAATTTCGAAATAGCATTTAATCCTACACCGCTGAACGTCTCTCTAAACCAACCCATTCCACCCGCTGGAATATGGACGAACACCTTTCTGCCCATCCAAAATGCAATTGTGGCTAATGCCATCAAAACTCCAGGCACGCCAAATGCCCAATGTGGGCCGTACCAATTTAAGAGCCACGGTGTTAGCATCGTTGACAAAAATGCACCAGTATTGATGGAGAAGTAGAACCAACCAAATACTTTTTCAAGCAGTGCGGAGTTCTTTGAACCGAACTGATCACCAACATGCGCAGAAACACATGGCTTAATACCACCAGAACCAACCGAGATTAAAACTAAACCGATGGCTAAAACAATCCCAGGGGACATTTCCAACCACGCTGTCGAGCCCATCATTGCGAGCACACCATGCCCTGCACAATAAACAACGCTGAGTAACATAATTGTTAGGTATTTACCGAGAACAATATCAGCTAGCAATGCGCCCATGATTGGGAAGAAGTACACAGCAGTTGTAAAGAGATGGTAATTTTCCATTGCAGCTGGTCGAGACATTGCTTCAGTGCCAGACCCCGGCAGCAAAAACAAATACTGCGTCATAAAAATGACGAGAATGCCCTTCATGCCATAAAAACTAAACCGTTCAGCAGCCTCATTGCCAATGATGTACGGAATGCCGCGTGGCATTTTCTCTGATAAAACAGGAGCTTTTAAATAGTTGTTCGACATTTGTGTTTAACTCTCTTTTTTAATAAAACGTAAGTTTTCTTTATCTTTTACAACGCCTGGGAATTTCAATACGCGATTATGCATCACGACATACACCCCAGCTTCTAGTAATTTTACAACGGAAAAGGATTCAACAAGATTTTGCAGTGCATCTGTGTTTTTCATAATCCAAGGTCGCATCGCACCAGTAAGGACGCACGGTACGTCAATTGCAGGTTGCAAAGCAACAATACAATCTCCTGTTTGAGAAAGTGTATCTGTACCATGAACAATTATTACGCCGTCAAAGGTTTGAGCGCATTCCTGTACTGTTGTGGCAATCAATCGATGGTCTTCCTCTGACATATCCAAACTATCTTTGTCCATCAATTGAACGCGTGTTATTTCAACACCTTCAAGTTGTAACGAACCGAGCATAAATTCAAGCACTGAAGTTCCATTCGCAAGAATACCTTCCTGTGCGTCGTACGTTTTCTCGATTGTTCCGCCAGTTGAAATTAAGGCGACTTGAAATAGCTTTTCCAATGAAATCACTCCACGATTATCGTACAAGGCACACGAGTATCTTCTCTTTCAAGGCAAGTGCTTTCATTACACGATTGCCAACTTGCCATGATTGTTACCATCCCATTTGCATTTGCATTTGCCGTGGCAGTAATTGGAATTGAAACTGATCCGCCAAACACTGCAACTTTTTCTCCAGCGGATGTCATTAATTCGCTTTCTGGCCAATCTATTTTCAGTGTTACATTATCATCAAGTGATTTGAATGCAAGAGGCACTGTAAATTCACTCACTGGGTTATTCGAGTTAACGTGCCAACCTTTCGCCATTTGCAAGGTCACATTGAATGTAACTGATTCACCTTTGGCAACTTGTAACGATACATTTTCGCAAGTCATCCGAACCATGGATGTGTCTCCCAAGGATGGTTCCCATGTTAAGTTAAATTTTTCTGGGTGTGAACCAAACAACGTATTTAAGTGCATCGTTGCAACGACTGCTGCGAGTGGTTGAGAATTAATCAACTGAGACTCACTGTCAACAGTTGCAATTGCATCGGTTAAAAAACGTGCTTCATTAGTCGCTTCAGATAAAGCGATTAAATCACCGAGTATGAACGAAGTTGCAGCAGGAATTGCACCATCGGAGAGCGCTCTTGTGCGAACGAACAAATCTGATTTGCCTTTTTCGGTGTCATACCAGCCCTCACCGTCAACGTAAAACAATGCGCGCGCTTTATCATATAAAACAATTGCTGCATCAAGCATTTTTTGATTGCGGTTAGCATCATAGATTGCGAGCAAGCCACGAATGAGTGAGGCATAATCAATTAGAAAAGCTTCAGTTCCACCCTTTCCATTTCGCCAAGTGCGAAGCAATTTTCCATTGCTTAATTTCATTTCAGACAAAATGAAATTTGCCGCCTTTGTAGCTCTATCAACCCAAACTTCATTTTGCATTATCTTGCCTGCATGTGCGTAACCGGCAATCATAATGCCATTCCATGCAGTAATAATCTTATCATCTGTTAAGGGCTGGTCGCGCGTGTCACGAACTTTCAGTAATGCGAGGTTAATTGCGTCAACTCGAGCACGGAATGCTTCGTACGACATTTTGTTTTTGGACGCGAGCTTCTCAGGGTGATTTGTAAAATACAAAACATTTGTAGGTGGCTCTTCGGGATGGTGTGGGTCTTGAAAGTTTGTGCCAGTATTCACGCCATACACAGAAAGGATGAAATCAATTTCATCTTCCATTCCAGCTGCTTCTAATGTTTCACGAATTTGTGATTCTCGCCAAAGATATGTTTCGCCTTCTAAATGATTTGTTTCTGCATCCTGAGCCGAAAAGAAACCGCCGTCGGGAGCGCTGAGTTCTCTATCTACATACGAAAGTGTTTCTTCGATTACTTTTGCAAATGACGGATCACCTGTCAATTCATACGCTTTGGCGTAGGTTGAAACAAGTTGCCCGTTGTCGTACAACATTTTTTCAAAGTGAGGAACAAGCCACTTTGCGTCAGTTGAATACCGATGAAAACCACCACCAACCTGATCGTACATTCCACCCATCAACATACTATCGAGTGTTTTCTTAACTGCTTTGTGAACTTGCGGAATGTCCCAACCCGCCGACATTAAAAAGTCACTGTAAATTGGCATTGGAAATTTAGGTCTTCCAGAAAAACCGCCAAGGTCTGAATCAAATCGGGAAAGCAAAGCCGAAACACCGTTGGTTACAACATCGCTGGTCAAAGGAACTGGCGCTTGCAGTGATGTCAATCGTGAAATCACTGCATTGGCTACCAGTTCTGCTCGGTCGAGTATTACTTTTTTATCTGTTACCCACTTGGCTTGAATCGTTTTCATGAAGTTGATGAAGTCTGGTTTCGATAAATAAGTCGCTCCCCAAACTGGTTTTAAATCGTTTGGCTCAAGGAAAAGCGAAATCGGCCAACCGCCCCTTCCTCTTGTAATTAATTGCAACGCAGTCATATATATTTCATCAATGTCTGGACGCTCTTCTCGGTCAACTTTAACCGCAATAAAATCTTTGTTCAGCCAATCTGCTACTTCTTGATTTTCAAAACATTCTCGTTCCATAACATGACACCAATAACAGGTGGAATACCCAATACTTAAGAAAATTAATTTGTCTTGGTCTCTCGCTGCTTCGAACGCCTCCTCACCCCAAGAATACCAATGCACTGGGTTGTACTGGTGTTGAAGTAAATACGGGCTCGTTGTCTCCCCCAAGTGATTTCGTCCAGCGCTCGCTGGGCGTGGGCCTTGCTCTGGTTGAGCATTTTCATCGCCCATTGCTGATGCATTACTTAAAAAACATGGAAGTACACAAAATAGACTAAGAAGGGTTAAAAATAGATATTCTTTCATGCCACTATGCTATCACAGGAGGTGAAATGAGTGAAGTGCATCGAACGTAAATAAATTTATGAAATTGAGGTGGGTTCGTATCCCAATGACGATAATAGAAAAGCAATGGATCAAATAACCCCCACATTAGTCCCATTTATCGTTCCTGCAATCGCAGGGATTACTGCGCTAATTTTATTGGTTGCGGGCGGAAAACTTCTCAAATCTGCAATTGGGCTAAGTGCTGGATTGCTAGGGGCAGGTGCTGGGCTGATGCTTGCACCAACACTTTCAGTCGATATTTCTCCATTCATACTCGCACTCATTTTTGGCATCATTTGTGCCATTGTGGCTGTGTACATTGCAAAATTTGCCATCATGCTTTTGTTAAGTATTTCCTTTGCTTGCGTTTTACCCGTAGCCACTTGGTCCATCGCTGGGTTAGACGATGGCAAAGAAGTCGCTGAGGATGTCTACGTTGCAGCGACGACTCCAGACGAGCAGTCTCAACCCGTCAACCAAGACCAACATGCTCTTACTCTTACGCAAGATGCTATGACAACTGCTATCTCAATGCTCAGCAGCGATGCTTCGCGTGTTCTAGGCACCGGGAAACGACGCGCATTTGCAGCCTGGGACGCTGTCCCGAATGGGCCACGCATGATGTTGGTCGGATCTGTTATTGCAGGTCTTTTATTAGGTCTCTTAGTTTCGACGTTCATGCCGTTTTACTCTGCGGCTATTGTGACATCCGTTGGAGGTAGCATATTGCTTGTAGAAGCAGTGCGAAACAGTATCACACTGATTTGGTCACAGAATTCTATGGCTGAACTTACCCCAACGGTATTAGTCGTAACCATCGCTTGTATCGCAATTGCTGGACTTGGTTTGCAAGTAACACTCTTTAAGAAATCACCAAAATTGCTTCGCGCAGAAGCGTAATACTCTATTGGTTACAAGCGAATTATTCTTCTGGCATAACAACGGCTTGTTCAGCATCTGCCATGAGAGATGTAAGAACAAGTGGTCCGCCGATTGCGATAATTGCAGATAGCACTGCAGCGATCAATGGCCATCGCAGCGTAACTGAAACACCTTCACTTCGAGGAGTTGTTGAGGACAACAAACTAAGCCCAATCAATCGCAAGTAATACCAAGCGCTAATTGCACTTGCAACTACAGCGATTAAAACAAGCAGTAATTGCCCTGCTGCAATACCTGCTGCGAATAAAAGTAACTTTCCCCAGAAACCAAAGAGAGGTGGAATTCCAAGCAAGGAACCACACGAAACTGCAAGAGATGTTGCCGCTAGTGGGCTCCGTTTATGTAACCCTGAAATATCTTCAAGGGAATCAACACGGTCTCCATCACGAGACAAGCAAGCAAGTGTTGCAAATGCTGAAGTATTTGTTGCACCGTAGATGACTAGGTATACGAGCACTGCCACTATACCAAGTGGCGGGCCAGCAATGACACCAATAAGCATGTATCCACTGTGGGCAATTGAACTATATCCAAGCATTCTTTGCGCAGATGTTTGTAGCAACGCGCCAATGTTACCAAGCAACATTGTCAAGACTGCAACAACCCATAATGCCATTTCAATTGCAGGTGGCAGTCCGTTCTCGTCCCAACCTACAAGTGTGCAGAGCATAATAATTGCAAGCATACCTGCGGTTTTTGGAATGAATGCTAAAAATGCAGTGACAGCTGCTGAAGCTCCTTGATACACATCAGGTGCATACAAGTGCATTGGTGCTGCGGCAATTTTATAACACAAGCCAAATATCGCAAGCAACAAACCAATTTGTCCGAAGACAGAGATGCCGCCTTCAGCTCGTTGGGCTGCAAAAACATCGACCATTTCTGTGAATACAAAAGTTCCAGTTGCACCATAAAGCAATGCAAAACCGTAAAGCATCAATGCTGCGGAAACTGCACCAAGGAAAAAATACTTCATTGCTGCTTCTTGAGCAACTTTTGACCAGCGACTAATTGCAACCATCACGTATGTTGGAAGTGAAACTAACTCAAGCGCGAGAAACAACCAAATCAAATCGCGAGCTTCGCAGATGAGCATGACGCCAGCAATACTTAATAAAAGTAATGCGTGGTATTCGCCACCGCTCGTTCGTAACGCGCTGAATGTCGCTTTGCCTTTTGCAATTGCGTGTTCATATTTTCTATCCATCAATCCACCTGAAGTCATAACAAGCAGAATGCCTATCAACGCTGCAAAGAACTTGACGTACTTGCCAATATTTGGAAGCAGCGTATCAGCTGTTGCGAGGTGTTCGGTTGTGTAAACAAATGGGATTGAGATACATGCGACAGCGAGGAATGCACAAGCGATAAACCCGACGCCCCTTCGTATTGCAGCAGTGTTAACCAAACCACCAATCGCACATGTAATAGCACCAACAAGCAATATTAATTCTGGAATTAAGAACCAGAGACGATCAGCCATGTTGGTCCTCCTTCTCTAATACTATTGGTGTACTTGGTGCTTCTTGTTCTTGTTGAACAAGGCGAGGGTACGGGGCAAGAACTTCTTCAACCGAGCCACGCATAGCATCTGTTAATACGGTTGGTTGCACACCAATCCAAATACAGAGTGCAGCAAGTGGAACAAGTATGCCAATTTCGCGAGGGCTCAAATCTGTTGGAAGTGAACTGAGCGCTCCATCCTGATTAGGTTCTTTTAGTTTTCCGAAGACAACCTTACCAACCATGATGAGTAAGTACATCGCAGCGAGCACCATGCCGATTGCAGCAATTGCTGCATATTCTGGCCCAAGTACTCCAGGCCATTGCGATGCATCTGCTGTTGCAATGAAAGTGCCCATCAAGCACATGAACTCACTTATAAAACCGTTTAAGCCAGGAAGACCAACGCTTGCAAGAACAAAGAACACCATAAAGAATGACCAAACTGGCATCTTCTTAGCAAGACCACCAATAGAATTCATGTCGCGAGTGTGATACCGCTCGTACATCATGCCAATCAAAAAGAACAATGCGCCAGTTGAAAGTCCGTGATTGATCATATAAAGCACTGCGCCTTCGAGTGCGATTGGGTTGAGTGCTACCAATCCAAGGACACAGAATCCAAGGTGACTTATAGATGAATAGGCAACCAATTTCTTAATATCATCCTGCACCCAACAAATGAGTGCGGCATATAAAATGCCGATGATTGCGAGCACCGCAATTGCAGGTGCATACGCGACAAGTGCTTCTGGAACCATTGGTAATACAAAACGGTACACACCAAAAGTACCAAGTTTCAACAGTACTCCAGCAAGAATAACTGAGCCGGCTGTTGGTGCTTCGGTGTGCGCAAGTGGAAGCCAAGTGTGCACTGGGAATACTGGAATTTTCACAGCAAATCCAGCCAACATAGCAAGCAATATCCAACACTGTTCACTGTACGAAAGACTCGTCGATGCGAATTGAGCTAAATCATGGATTGCAAATGACCAAACTCCATACTGTGAAACTTGATATTGCCAAGCGACATACACAAATCCTGCTAATGTAAAGAGTGAGCCTGTAAATGTATAGATAAAGAACTTGACACTTGCGTGCGCTCTGTTCTTGCCTCCGTAAATTGCAATTAAGAAGAACATTGGCACGAGTGTTAACTCAAAACTTACGTAAAACAGAATTAAATCTTGTGCGCTAAACACGCCGAGCATTGCTGTTTCAAGAATAAGTAACCATGCATAATATTCTTTTCTTCGCGATGTTATTGCCGTGAACGAGCCCCACACACAAAGTGGTGTTAATAATGTCGTTAACAGAACCAACAACAAAGCTACTGAATCGACACCAACATCAAGTGTTACTCCAAGTTGGCTTAGCCAAGCAACATGCGACACTAAGCCAGTTTGAGACGTTCCCCATTGATCAAATTGCACTGCCATCAAAATACTGACAACTAATACAAAAGACGAAACGCCAAGCGCTATCCACTTTGCAATTGATGCCTTTGTTACAAAAATACAAGCAGCGCCTACAAGCGGAATGAGTAGAAGTAACCACAAAGTCATGGCATACCTCCCATCAACAACATTGCTTGTTCAACTTCTGTTTGTTGTGAAGAAAGTGATTGTAAATATGAAACAATTTCTGGCATGTAAAGCATTAGCAATGCGATTAACACTGCGCCACCAATCATAGATATTGCGTAACTTTGGACTGCACCGTTATGCAATGGGGAGAACCAACGCGCACCTGCTCGTGGCAATGCTGCAATGCCGTTCACAAACGCGCCATCGATAATGTACTTATCAAAGAGTGAGAAGAATTTACCCAAAATCCAAAGGGGAGAACGGATGAGTGCAATGTACACTTCGTCCACGTACCATTTATTTTCCATCGCAGTTGGAAGCCAACGAGTTAATCTACTTGACAAAAGTTTGCTTCGCAATTTATCTGCTGCTCCACGATTTAAGAGATGGAAGAACAACGCAATGGCAATACCAATAAAACCAACTATCGCAGAAATGTAATACATGGCTTTGTGTGGGTCCATTCCAAGAATGTCGCCATGACCAACAGTTTGCTCTATCGTGCCATGTCCAACATCGTGAGAGTCAATGGCTGCATGCGCTACTTGTGGCACGCCAGCATACGCTGGTGAATCGTAAACCATTTCAGCAACCCAACCACCCTGAATAGTTTCTGTTTCGTTAGGAACGAAGTAAGGAAGAGCAGCAAGAAGCGCACCGAGCGAAATAGTAATCAATACAAAATTGATTGCAAATCGAGGTGCGTGTGGGCGAAATGATTTTGGATCATCACCGTGTAATTCATCCCCTGGTTCAAAATGAACGGGACCTGCGCACACTCTAAACCAAACTCTGAATGTGTAGTACGCGGTTAGACCAGCGGTGAAAATTGCAAGCCAACCTAAAAATTTAAACCCTGGTCCTTGGGTAACAAATGCTTCAGCAAGAATCGCATCTTTTGAGAAATACCCTGAAGTAAACGGGAACCCCGCCAAACAAAGACAACCAATTAACATTGTGTAACTTACAATTTTCCAGCCCTTCATTTTGCGAAGACCAGAAATACGACGAAGGTCAAGTTGACCAGCGAAGCCGTGCATAATTGCACCGCATGTAAGGAAGAGCACTGCTTTAAAGAATGCATGCGTAAAGACGTGGTATGCCGCACCGTAGGAAGTGATAACTCCAAGTCCGAGGAACATGTAACCAAGTTGCGAAATAGTTGAATACGCCATGATTCGCTTGATGTCGTATTGCGCCATGCCAATCGTCGCAGCTAAAAAGGCGGTCAAACCACCGACCCACGCGACCGTTGGTAACGCATACTCGTCCAACATAAAAAGCGGATACGTTCTGATAATTAAATAGACTCCGGCAGTAACCATTGTCGCCGCATGAATGAGCGCAGAAACTGGGGTTGGTCCTTCCATCGCATCGGGTAACCAAACATACAACGGCAATTGTGCAGACTTACCAAAGGCAGCAAGCATGAGTAAGTATGGAATCGCGTGCACAGTCCAACCACCAAAAGATGCGTCGTAACTTTCCGATCGCAAGACAGTTGTAATTTCGTCGTATTGAACCGTGCCAAATGTAGACCAGATAAAGTAAATGGCTAACGCCAAACCAACATCGCCAATTCTATTGACGATGAATGCTTTCTTAGCAGCGGCAACTGCGGATGGTTTTTGATAAAAATACCCAATCAACCAATATGATGCAAATCCAACACCTTCCCAGCCAAGATAAAGCATGAGGAGATTGTCGCCCATGACTAAGCAGGTCATTGCAAAAAGGAAAACGCTAATACCTGCGAAAAAACGCGCGTAGCCCTTGCCGACATCATGTTCCATGTATTCCGATGCATAGACCGCAATCATTGTGCCAAGCCCTGTTACAAATAGCATCCAAAGAAGGGTTAAAGAATCAACATACAGTGCAAAATTTGCAACGAATGAACCGTCATCCCAATGCACTTGCAACCAATCAAAGAGATGTATCGTTTCTGGTTGTGTGTAACTATTCCAAAGCAAGAGTGTGAGCAGGAAGGAAGTGCCAAGACAAACAATTGTAATTATTGCTGGCGCTTTTGATTGCACTTTGAACGCTGCACATAAACCGCAAAGCACAAGTGAGAGGAGTGGCATCCAGACAATGAAACCTGCCCAACTTAGATCAGATGCGCTGAGTACCTCTGCCGGAGGAACTGCAGGCATTGCTAGCAATGATGAAAAAATGGAAATCATTTCGATCATTCGTGGAGTTCTCCGTATGCATCAGCATCGAGTGTATCTTTTTGCCGATGCAAGAGAACGACGAGTGCAAGTGCAAGCGCTGCCTCTGCTGCTGCGATTGTGAGAATGAAAATCACCATAACTTGTCCTGAGTAATCAAACAAATAACGGCCAACTGCAACAAATGCGATGGCTGCACCTTGGAACATTAATTCAGTGCAAAGAAACATAACTATTAAATTTCTGCGAACCAAAAAACCAATCATCCCAATCGTTAGCAACAACCCTGAAACAATTAAGTAACCAGCAAGAGCAGATGGCGCGAATGATGTCATCATGCGTCATCCCCTGTTTCTTCAGTATCAAACCCTAATATTGCTTTGCGCTTATCACGCTCAGTTAATTCAATTGCACGCCGTGCAAGAACCGCCGCACCAAACATTGCCATGAGCAATATTACGCCAGCCAATTCAATTGTGACAGGAAAATCGTTTACAAGCGACCATCCGACAAGCTGTGTGTTTGTTGGAAGCACTGAAGCATCGAGGTATAAAACCACACCGTCATTCGATACAATATACGGGCCATTTGCATCGTGGCGAATACTATTTCCATCTTGTGTAACCGGTGGCCAAGCAAAATCTGGCGCAATGTTTTCTACATTTGTTTCAAATTGTTTTGGGAGTTTTTCAAGAACACTCCAATGTTGGGCTACATTTTCTGTTGTATCCAACTCAGATGTTCCGCCGATGACAGTTCCACTTATCAAACAAAGTAGTAAGAAACCAACCGCAACTGCTACAGCAGGTTCCCGTGGGATGCTGTCGTACGTTGATTGAGAAAGTGGATCTTCAGGATTCTCCGCTTGATTAGCAAGCATCAGCACAAACATATACGTAATCAATATTGCACCAGCGTAAACAATGATGAGTGCAAAAGCCATAAACTCAGCTTCGAGCATTAACAATAAGCCAGCAGAAGAAATGACAACTAAAACAAAATGCAACGCAGAATAAATTGGTCGATCATGTGTCACCATTCGTATTGCTGCTGCAACTGCGAAGAGCGAGAAAATGATAAAAAATATTCCATGGCTCACATCACCAAATTGTGTAAGCGAGCCAATGACAATTCCTATTAGCCAACCGCAAGCTGCAACACCAACAGCGATAAAACCAACTTGCACCGTTGGAGGTGCTGGGCGGAGTGCTGCGTACACGGTCAGTGCAAGCGTCATACAAGCGATGTAAGGGAGGAACGAATCCATAAGAATGAATGAATGTATTTCTTTGTAATGAGTGGGTTAGTTTATAGCCTAAAAATGGGCAAGATAAGTCCTTTAGCGTTGATTCGCAACCTCTGCAGAGGTTAAAGGTAGAATGGATTTTATGGACCAAGCGATGAAACGTCGAATACCCAATGCCATCACCATGATGCGGATTATAATTGCCGCCGCTTTCTTCGCGGTACTTGGAGGGTACCGCTTCCCTGAGCAAGGAATTCTCTATGGAAATGTGGCAATCGCCCTATTTGTCCTTGCTGCCACAACTGATTTTATTGATGGTTATCTTGCACGAAAATGGAACGTTGTTTCAATGTTTGGGCGACTCATGGATCCATT
The DNA here is from genome assembly GCA_012965315.1 of Phycisphaerales bacterium. GTDB lineage: Bacteria > Planctomycetota > Phycisphaerae > Phycisphaerales > SM1A02. The sequence goes on from DTSO01000048.1 coordinate 22,069, forward strand.
TTGTGACAAAGTTTTAATCCTTGGCACGTTTATCTACTTTGCTGGCCCTAGATTCAGCGTAGAGGCTTGGGTAGAGAGTGACAGAATGCTCACCATGGCAACAGGGATCTATCCATGGATGGTTGTAGTCATCATCGCTAGGGAATTATTGGTTACCTCAATTCGAGGCATTTTGGAATCAATGGGGCATACGAGCGGAGCGAAATGGGCTGGAAAAATGAAAATGATTCTTCAATCGTTCATTCTTCCCTTAATTTTGCTCTTGGTCGTCAATTTTAATCCAGAAAAATACTCAGGCGTAATGCTTGCAATTAATGCGTTGGCTTGGGTACTTCTCATCGTAACTGTCTGGTCTGGCTTGCCTTACGTCACTGGTCTCGTTGCTGTTATGCGAAAAGACTCATGAATGCAAAACTCCCTCTGCTACTCTGCACAAGCGGAGGGCTTGGACTTCTTCCCAAAGCACCAGGAACTTGGGGTTCATTACTCCCACTTTTTATTGTTCTGGGTTGTGGGCATTTTAGCGTTAGTGCTTGGTGGCTCATTTGCGTACTAGTTTCTTTACTTGTTGTCTCATCAATAGTTACAGTTGTTCTTGCCCCTTGGTATTCCACCTATTTTGGCAAAAAAGATCCATCGCAAGTAGTAAGCGATGAAGTCGCAGGTCAATCTATAGCACTTTTGGCGATGGCTTGGCTAGTCCCTGAAATTGATACCAGCCCTGCCCAATGGATTGGGCTTGCCGTATTTGCGTTTTTGCTATTCCGACTATTTGATATTTGGAAACCCTGGATTATTAATACATCGCAACACTTGCGAGCAGGTTATGGCGTGTTGATGGACGACATCCTCGCTGGAATTGTTTCGGGCACCCTCGTATACCTCGCCACCACCCAACTAATCTGATTAACCGAGGATTAAATTATTTGAAAGCGATGATGGGTTTTCGGGCTGCAGCGACTTCATCCGCTCGAGCGATATCTGATTCAAGCGGAGCTTTTATAACAAGTTCGATCTCGGAGGAAATTTCATCTGCAATTTGAAGCATCACATCAATAAAACTATCCAATGCAGCTTTAGACTCGGTCTCTGTTGGCTCAACCATTAAGCAATCATGTATCGGCCAGTGCATCGTCGGAGGATGTACACCATAATCAATCATTCGCTTTGTAATATCAATGAGAGTTACACCCTTGTCTAACAAATCCTGTGGAACTGTTACAAATTCATGTGCGCAAAACTTGCCATTTTTCGGATCGAAAAATGGCATGGAATAGCGACCACATAATTTCGCAGCAATGTAATTCGCATTCAGAACTGCCGTCTCTGAAACATTACGTAATCCATTTGGTCCGCAAGCAGAAATGTACGCCCAACATCGAACTAGAACCCCAAACTGCCCAATAAAAGACCGCACTTTCCCAATTGTTTTTTCACGGTCTCTATCCAGATAAAAACTGCCGTCATCAGCCATCATTACTTGAGGGACAGGCAAGTAAGGTGCGAGTTCTTCGGTTACCGCAATTGGTCCGCTACCTGGACCTCCGCCACCATGTGGTGTACTAAATGTTTTGTGTGTGTTGTAATGCATCGCGTCTGCACCAAAATCGCCCGGCCTTACCCTTCCTAACAACGCGTTCATATTTGCGCCATCAAGATATAGTTTTGCGCCTGCTTCATGCATAATGTCAGCAATTTCCTTGATATTTGCATCAAACAATCCCGCTGTACTTGGATTTGTAATCATAAATGCTGCAATGTTTTCAGCGCCAACACTCTCAATGACTTCTTTTAAATGTTCTAAGTCCGTTTGTCCGTCAACTGTTTTAACAGTTTGGACAGATGCACCACACATAGTGCAAGATGCAGGGTTTGTTCCATGCGCAGTGTCAGCCGCCAAAACTACTGTTCGTTCAGATTGTCCATGATCCGCAAAGTAAGCACGAATAACTTTTAACGCTGTAAACTCACCATGCGCTCCTGCTGCGGGTTGTAATGAAACTTCATGCAACCCTGCAATTTCTTCAAGCATCGTTCTTGTTTCATACAACAAACGAAGCGCACCTTGAATAGTATCTTCGTCTTGCAATGGATGTAAACATGCAAAGCCCGGCAACGCAGCACCCCACTCATTTACTCGTGGGTTGTGCTTCATCGTGCATGAACCAAGTGGATAAAAATTGCCGTCAACTGAAAAATTCCTGTCCGAAAGATGTGTGTAATGTGCCATCACATCGTGTTGCCCAAATGAAGGCAAGGTCTTGCATCCGCCTGCAAGCCCACTTGGCACTTTTGTCTCTTGGACATCAAGCGGCGGTAAATCCACGCCAACAACATGTTCAACATGCTTTTCGAAAATCAACGGTTCAGTTGGTTTACAACCTCGTGACTGTTTTTTAACTACTTCTAAAATTTTCACAGTGATGCCTCCTTCAATAAAGCAACAAGCGCATCCATCTCGTGTTTTGTGCGCTTCTCAGTCACTGCAATAATAAGCTCGTTCCCTTTGGACAATCCTTGCATTCGCCGTCCTGCGGCCGCAACGCCTGGAAGAAATCCTCGCGCCTTGCAAAATTCGACAACCTTTGTCACATCACAAGGACATTCCACCGTGAATTCGTTAAAAAACGCGCCATCGTACGTTAATTTCCAACCATCTAGTTTTAAAATTTCTCCAGCAAGATAGTGCGCTTTATGCCAACATTGCGAAGCCATTTCAGACATGCCTTCACTACCAAACGTTGTCATAAACATTGTCGCACGCATTGCCATCAGGCCTTGATTGGTGCACACATTACTTGTTGCTTTTGCACCACGAATATGTTGTTCTCGTGTTTGCAATGTCAAGCAGAACGCTCTTCGGCCTTCTTCGTCCGTCGTCATGCCAACAAGTCGACCAGGCATTTTTCTCGTAAAAGATTCTTTTGCCGCAAGGAGCCCAAGGTATGGGCCACCAAGGTTAAGCGCATTCCCAAGTGGCTGTCCTTCACCAACTGCGATGTCAGCGCCACACTCGCCAGGTGTTTTCAGCAATGCGCAAGCGATTGGATTAAACACAGCAATTCCTGCGGTTTTTGGCGTTTTATGTGCTTCAGCAAAGCAAGCATCCCAATCTTCAATTTGTCCCCAGATGTTTGGCGATTGCACAATTACACCAGCCACGTTGTCGGACATTGAAGCTTCAACAGTTTCAGGTGCAATGCAACCATCAGTAGCATCTAGCATTGTGATTTTTATGTTTACATCAGAGAGTACTGTTCGCAAAACTGCGATGTACTCAGGATGCATAGTTGAAGCAACAAGGACTTCATTTCTGCGAGTTGTATTTGTTGAGAGTAATGCCGCTTCCGCAACCGCAGTCGCACCATCGTACAGACTTGCATTTGCAATATCTAAACCTGTGAGACGTGCAATTTGTGTTTGAAATTCAAAAAACGCTTGCAAAGATCCTTGAGAAGCTTCCGCTTGGTACGGCGTGTAGGATGTTAGAAACTCACCTCTACTAATAAGCTGGTCGATCAGCGCAGGGTAGAAGTGGTCATACGCACCGCAACCCATGAAACAGGGCATATCGTGGGCCCCGTGATTGTGGGAAGCCATCTCAGCCATTGCTCTTTGTAATTCCAACTCGCTCAGCGCTGGCAATAAATCGAGCCCTTCTTCACACCGTATTTCAGGTGGAATCACGTCAAATAGCTCATCGATTGATTGAATGCCAATCGCATCGAACATTTCTTGTCTTTGGGTAGAATTTAATTGGGTGTAATCCATATATGCACTCGCTGTTTTAGAGCGGTAAGTATAAACTCTTATGCATGCTACGACTCATTTTATCAACACTTCTTTTCTCATTTCCTGCACTTGCACAACCAACGGCATCAGTTATCGATGGACCGCTTTCCGCGAGGTCATTTCGACCAGAAAGCACACCGCAAGATGGCGTAATCAAATCCTATTTTGAAAGCGCAAGCCCGCTTGCGATTGAGTTTTTCGAACATATCTCATTACTTTCAAACTCTTGGTTAGGTGGGCGGCAACCAGGAACACAAGGCAGTAAACTTGCTGGAGAATACATCACTTGGAACTTAGAACGGTCTGGGCTTACACCGGCTTTTGATACACAATCTTCGTGGTATCAACCATTCCTTTTTGATGTCGACGGAACACCACCGATTGTCAAAAAGGCATTTGTAGCGATTGAAGATATGGCCCTTGTCGATGGTCGCGATTTCGTGGTCCTTGGTAATAGTGGCACAGGAGATATTTCCGCTCCAATTACGTTCGTTGGATACGCCATCGAAGATGGTGAAAACGGCTATTCCAGTTTCGATGAAAACACAGATTTAACTGGGCAAGTTGCATTGATGCTCCGCTACGAGCCACTTGATGCAGTCGGTGTTAGCCAATGGGCAAGTCGACGTTTTGGAACACATTCAAATATCAAAGATAAAATGAAAGCAGTTATTGACCGAGGCGCGGTCGGCGTAATCCTCGTGAACCCACCAAATTGCAGAGACGGAAGGCGGGGCTTAGAAAAAAACCGTTCAAGCAGATTCGGTAAAACAAATATTCCAATTGTCCATTTCACTGAAGATGCTGCCAATATTGCGCTCGGAAGTCAAGCAACGATTGCAGAGTTGCAAATACTTGCAGACGCAGGTGAAATTTCAACAAAAACGCTGAACCAACAGGCATCGCTTCTTACGGAAGTTGAATCTACTGATTTACAAGCACAAAATATCGCTGGCTTTTTACAAGGAAGAGGAGAACTTGCAGATGAATGGCTAGTCATTGGTTCCCATTACGACCATGTTGGCTACGGTTACACAGGAACATCATCGCCCGGCATTTTGCACCGCGGCGCTGATGACAATGCTTCTGGAACCTCTGCAAATTTAATCCTTGCTCGGCTTTTCTCTGATTATTATTCCATTACCGAAGAGGAATCACTTCGTTCAGTACTATTCATTTTCTTCGATGGCGAAGAAGCAGGACTGCGCGGTTCAGCACACTTTGTAAAAGAACCCACCATGGAATTAGATTCTGTGAATGCGATGATAAACCTTGACATGGTTGGTAGTCTTAGAAATTCTACAATTTCAATTTCTGGTACAGGCACTGCAATTGAATTCGAAGTGTTTATTCCCGAAATAATTGAACAAACAACTCTGACTGCGAGCTTAACACCAAGCGGTACTGGCGCTTCTGACCACACGAACTTTTACGCAAAGGACATCCCTGTATTATTTTTCTTTACTGGCATGACTCCTGAATACCACACACCGGCTGACCAAGCGTACACAACAAACCCTTCCGGTGGTGCAATCGTGACCGAACTCACCTATGCATTTGCGATGCGTTTACTCAAAGATGAAAAACTTACTTTTTCAACGAACACAAGAGGTGGTGCTGGCAGATCCTCGAGCATGCCATCCCCTGTTCGACTTGGAGTACATCCGTCTTACTCTGCCATGATAGAGACAGGCATTTTGCTAACGGGTGTAAGCGAAGACACAAGTGCATCAGATGCAGGATTACAAGCAGAAGATGTTCTACTTGCATGGAATGACATAGAACTAACCGGTGGTCGTAAACTTATGGAATTGTTGAGAGAATCATCACCAGGTGATGTTGTTGAATTCACCGTACAACGTGGTGGTGAAAATATTATCGTAGACGTAACACTACGAGCTCCGTAACACACTACATTTATTTAAAAAGTCATCCCCTCCTCTGTTAAGAGGAGGGGATGTTTGATTCCCCGAAAGTGATTGCCTGTGGACGATAAGCCGGATTCTGTCGTGAACGGCCATTCATCTACGTGTACTGTTGCCAGCACACTTTTGCACGCGACCCGTTCTCATTCCTCGGACAAGGACATTCACAAAAGTGAATCGAGAACTGCTTGCGTTTGCACGCGGTGGGGTTTACCTTGCCTGATTTGTCACCAAACCAGCGGTGCGCTCTTACCGCACCTTTTCACCCTTGCCTGTGTCATGTAAACATGACCATCGGCGGTCTACTCTCTGTGGCACTAAGCCCTAACCTGCAATCAAAGGTCGGTGGACGTTATCCACCACCGTTTCCTATCGTGTCCGGACTTTCCTCGCGATTCTTCATTACAAAGAAACCCGCGACCGTCTGTCCACATGCATATTGTACGCCCTAGGTGTACACTGCGTACATGGCAGAAGGAAAAACGCAGTTAGTCGCATGGGTTGCTCCAGAACAGGCAGAACTCGTTAAAAAAGTCGCGAAATTAGCGAAATTGAAACTCGTAGCTGTTGGAACAACGAACCAAAGCGACTTACCAGAACTTGGAAACACGCTGAAAGTTGCTACGTGCAGCGATATTCGCACGCTTGCTACGACGCATGACGATGCCATTCTATGGATTGCTGAACCTCAATCTTATGAAGTATCCCTTTGTGAAGTACTACGACGAAGAACAACGCAAACTGTCACAACCACTCCACTCTCTGGTTCTATGGATGAATTAGTTGAGGAAGCAGGCAAAACCCCTGCTGCAAAATTTATTCCACTGATGCGAAGAAGTGCCAGTTACGGTGAAGCAACAGATGACATCGAACAATTTGGGCTTGCCATTTCAGCTCAATGCACAATGACTTGTTCTTCTATAGAAGGAACACTTTGGTCAAGATTGTTTGATGCGATGGATTTTATCAATGGGCTCTTTGGAACTCCTGAATTAGTCCAAGCATTTTTGCATAGTTCAAACATACCTGAAGAGCCGAGTGATTTACGCGGGCACATGACAGTGAATTTGCAATTTCAAAAACAACGTGTAGCAACGATGTTGTTAAGCGACCAATCCACTTGGAAACGAGAGACACTTATGATTAGTGAAAATCATTCCATCAGTATTGGTGACCATGAAACAACACTACCTCAACTCATCGCCGACGGCATTAGTTCTTGCGAAACGACGATGGCAGATGCACCCCGTGTACTCGCATTATGCGAAGCGGCACGACTAAGTTGTCTTACTGGCGCGGCGGAACAACCAAGTAGAGTTCTAACTATGTTCGCTAGTTCGTAATCAATTACTAAATGCCAATTGCTTGGTGCAACGGAACAACAATATCAGGCACGACACGGTGCTCAGCGATATGTTCAATATGCCCTGCTAATCGACTGAATGTCGACTCCAACTCTTCAAGCGCTTGAATTGGCCCATTCTTTCGAATCGTTAAAAACACACTAATCGGTTCATTTTCAAAAACTTGAGTCGCCGCTTCTACAGCAGTCGTTCGCGTTTTAATTTCAACAAATGCTTGCAAGTCACACGCTTCGTTTAATGCAAAACCAATGCGAGGCTGAACATCGAGCAGTGGTTCCATAGATTCATCCGCAAGTGAGGCGAGCGGTGTGTTTGCTAACAAAGACTGAGCAACTACATTGTTTCTGTTTTCTCTTGCTGGAAGATCGAAGCCATATACAAGTTCGATGTACTCAATATGTAGTGGGGTCAGTGAAAGATAGTATGGTGAAAGATCAAGAACCAAACGGTGCAAGTTGTAAGCAGCTTCGATGTGATTCGGGTTTACAAATCCAGATGCAATTGAAGTTGGTCGCAATCCTACCCACTGGTAACGCCCTTCTACTTCAGCCGTTTCAAGTGCGACCTCTCCATCAAAAGGTCTAATGCGCTCAAACTCTGGAATTTCACGACGAATCCGTTCAAACATATCAGTCGCAGATTCTTGAATCTTAGGTAAATCTAAACTCAATTTGATTTTTTGGTTTACGTAAAAGTCGCTACAAAGTGTGCCGAATGAATGCATCGTATGTGCATGATAGCAAACCACCGAAATTGACTAAGCAACTTAGTTGCCTCTGGAATGTTTTTTTAGTTTTTCCGAACGATTGGTTGCCACTTAAGATAAGTCGCCGATCTCCAAAGCCATTCAAAAGGGCCGAATCGAAATTTCGAAAGCCAAAACAAACTAAAAATAATTTGGAATACCCATATTGCAACGACAACATAGAGTAATTCCACTCGTTCTAGTTGGCCAAACCAGCCAAGCCCGTGCCCGTAGAAAATAAATGTGCAAAGAATAGTTTGCCCTAAATAATTTGTAAGTGCCATTTGACCAGTAGCGGCAAAAGCTTTTCTTGCAAAAGTTAAAATGCCAAGTTTGCAAACAAGCATTATCAAACAGATCCAAACAAAGGCGACAAACACGCCACCAACACTGTTCCAACTACTATCCAAGAATCGCGACGTTGCTGGGTCCCAATCATGTAGTTGTTTTTGCCAAACTCCAATTGCTATGAGTGGAAAACCCACAAGAGCGGACAGAGACATTGTCACTACATAAAATCGTACGGATTTCTTCGCAGACAAAATGTTCAATTTATACGCAGCCATCCCAACCATCATTAACCCAACACAGTGCCACAATAAATACATTGGCAAAACAATAAATTGCAACATGAAAGCAAGTGATACTCGATGCGGCAATTGGTCTAACCAAGAACCAGTGTACGCAGCGATTTCAAGTTGAACTTCTGGCGAATCTAAAATTACAGATTGTTGCATTGCCAAAACCTCTTTTTCTGACCAAAATTGCATCGTCCAATATATAAAAAGCATTAACACAATCGGGATAACAAACATCAATGCAAACCCGAGAACGAATAAAGCCGCTGGCTTCCAATTTCGAATTGTCGCAATAAGCATTCCGCTAATTGCGTACGACACAAGAATATCGCCAAACCACAGCAAATAAGCGTGCAACATTCCAATAACAAAAAGCCAACCCATCCGGCTTGTTTGCAACTTCCATACTGAATGCCCCTTTAATGTAGCACGATCCATAAAAATGCAAACACCTGCACCAAACAGAATTGAAAATATTGACATGAATTTTGTATCTGCGATGTAATGCAATACCAACCATGTCCACCAGTCCGGTCCCGCCATGTCGTTGTAGACCGTTGGCAAATCATACGCCGCGGTAACCATCGAAAATGAGACAATGTTCATTAAGAGAATGCCAAGCACCGCAACACCTCGTAAAACATCGAGCGAAACTATTCGTTCGTTAAGGGCTACTGGTTTTGAGAGTTGAATATCCAATGGAGTACTGCTTCCATATCTGACAAATCTTCTAGAAGGAGATCAGGTTTCGATGCAGAGAGTGTAACACAGTCATGTGAACCCGTGCAAACTGCAATGACTTTGCACCCCGCTGATTGCCCACTTGTTACATCATGTACAGTGTCTCCGATGAGAACTACTGCTTCGTCTTTCGCATGTTGAGCAATCGCAACTGGTGGTAAATGCATTCTTGCAGTACCATCGGTGCCCCATGCGTTAGCGACAAACATTGTCGTGTCAATTCCGGCTGCTACAAGTTTCATCAAACCTGTTTCTTGATAATTTCCAGTTACCAAACCCATAGTAACATTGTCCAATGCATTGCATGCTTTGAGTAATTGCTGGACTCCTGGAAGAACTTGCACTGTACAAGTTTCGAGATTCGCTTTAAGGATTTCAAAATAGATACCACGGAATTTCTCATGCAATACTTCAGTATTTTCTTTGCCGTATTTTTCGCAAACATCTTCCCAAATTAATGGGTCGAGTCTTCCACCAACTTGAATTCCATCTAGAGAACATGACTTTCCAAAAAGTTGTCCAGCCGCTTGTTCAATGGAGCGAATACCAACACCCTCGGAAGTAAGAATTGTTCCATCAATATCAAATAGAATTAGCATTACGCGCTTGCAACTAAAACTGCGTTAGCAACTTTTTCGGCTGCATCTTCAAGATCAGTAGCCGTTTGCATTGTTGGTAATTCTGACTGAGCGGCTATTAATATATCGCGTGCTGCATCCACATTCGTTCCTTCAAGTCGAACAACAAGCGGGACAGAGAAGCTGACCTCTTTTGCTGCTGCCACAATCGCCTCAGCAATCACATCACAACGCATAATCCCGCCGAATATGTTTACGAGAACGCCTTCGACTTTGTCATCAGACAGAATAATTTTGAATGCTTCTGATACCGTTTCAAGCGTTGCGGCACCGCCAACATCCAAAAAGTTTGCAGGGCTACCACCGTGCATTTTGATAATGTCCATCGTTGCCATTGCAAGACCAGCACCATTTACCAAACAACCGATGTTGCCATCGAGCGCAATAAAATTCAGCCCGAACTGTGCTGCTTTAATCTCAGATTCATTTTCCTCAGAAGGATCGAACATCTCTTGCAAATTTTTATGTCGAAATAGTGCGTTGTCATCAAAGTCAAATTTTGCATCAATGGCAAGCACTTGTCCATCTGGATGTTCATCCGTTGCAGGCGTAACGATTAGTGGGTTAATTTCTGCAAGAGATGCATCTGTTTCCTCGACTAATTTTGACATCTTTAACATGATGTTTGTTGCCTGTCCAACTTGTTTCCCAGTGAAACCAACGTTGAATGCCATTTCGCGAGCTTGGTATGGTTGCAATCCTGCAAGTGGATTTATACGAACATGTTTGATTGCGTCAGGTGTCTCATGTGCAACTGTTTCAATTTCAACACCACCTTCGCTAGAAGCGATTAAAGCGTTTGCACCCGTTGCTCTGTCTGTTGTTATTGCGAGATAAAATTCACTCGCAATATCGACACCATCAGCGATTAAAACTTTCGTGACTTCTAAACCTTCTGGGCCTGTTTGCACTGAAACCATTTTGTTCCCAAACATAAATGTAGCCGCTTCGTTAACCTCGTCTGGAGTTCGGCACAACTTCACAAAGCCTGCTTTTCCTCGGCCACCAGCGTGAACTTGTGCTTTCACAACGAGCAGAGTTGCACCAGCGTCAAACAGCGATTTTGCTGCTTCGTTGGCAGCATCAACGGTTGTTACCATCGTGCCTGAAGGGACTGGGATTCCCGCATCTGCGAGAAGTTGACGTGCTTGGTATTCGTGAATTTTCATGGAATCGACAATTATACAGCATCAAATGCGGGTTCGTTTCTTGAGTAAGAAGAGAAAAAACACAAAATAATGTGAAGTTTTCTCGCCATTGTTCGAGAAATGACGCATACTATCCATATATAAGTTACGAACTCCCAGGCTGGGACGATTCCTACACCATTGCCCAAAAGGGCAAGACGGGCTCATTGAAGTACCGTTTTCGGGATATACGAGAGGAGCCGTCCCAGTCTTCTTTTTTAAAAAATTAAACCGCAATACTGACATAATCAGCGTATCATGCATGATAGATGAAACAAACTAAGTGTTTCATGCGTTGTACTTATGACACAAATCAATCTCGCCGAAAACTTCATATTACAGGAGGTTCAAAATGAACAAATCACTACTCGGATTAACAATTGCAACACTAGCAACCACTTCACTCATTGGATGTACTAAAACTGAAGAAGGTGCAGCTTGGGGTGCTGGAATCGGCGCACTTGCAGGTCAAGCTATCGGCGGTGACACAGGTGGGACACTAATCGGCGCAGGTGTTGGCGCTATTGTTGGGGGTGCTATTGGCAACGATCAAGAGCAACAACAGCAAAGACAACGACGAT
>DTSO01000049.1 GCA_012965315.1 Phycisphaerales bacterium
CTCTGTTACTAAAAGTAAATTCGACAACCTGTACGGTTGCCGACACTCTTGCGTTGACGGCATTATGCGAGCGACTGATGTTATGCTTGCAGGCAAAGTTGCACTCGTCGCTGGATATGGAGACGTTGGTAAAGGATGTTGCCAAGCACTCAAGGGTCAAGGCTGCCGCGTGTTAGTAAGTGAAATCGATCCAATCTGTGCGCTTCAAGCAGCGATGGAAGGATACGAAGTTGTCCGACTCGAAGAGGTCGTCGGTGAGGTTGATGTCTTTGTAACTACAACAGGCAATTTCAACGTTATAACTGCTGACCACATGACAAGAATGAAACACAACGCGATTGTTGGCAACATTGGTCACTTTGACAATGAAATTGACATGGCGGGTCTTGAAAAGGTATCTGGTGTTGAAAAAATCAATATTAAGCCACAAGTTGATGAATGGAAATTCAACGATGGGCACTCCATTATTGTGCTTGCAGAAGGTCGTCTTCTCAACCTTGGTTGTGCAACAGGACACCCAAGTTTCGTGATGAGTAACTCGTTTACAAACCAAGTACTCGCACAGATGGAGTTACACTCCAACTACAGTAATTACGAACATAAGGTGTACACTTTGTCGAAGAAACTTGATGAAATGGTTGCTCGATTGCACCTCGATCAACTCGGTGTAAAGTTAACGAAACTCACACCTGAGCAAGCTTCGTATATCGATGTCCCAGTTGAAGGCCCATACAAAGCAGAACATTATCGGTATTAATCCCCGACGTTTACGCGTATTGCGGTCAATTGCTAGTGGGTCAGACTCCAAGTGAGGGGTCAGACCCCAGTGGACAAAATGCAATTTGAATGCCTATCTAGAATAGACGTCAAATAACTTTTGCACATACCAGTTGAGAGTCAGTCCAGTCGCGCTATAACGGGTATCATTCGCACTTCAAATGAGCGACAGACTCACCCACGAATGCGGACTTGCCTTTGTACGGCTCCGAAAGCCCCTGCACTACTATCAGGAGGCATATGGTGATGCTGCGTGGGGACTCCGAAAAACATATTTGCTCATGCAAAAACAGTACAACCGTGGACAAGATGGTGCTGGACTTGGTGTAGTTAAGTTTGACATGCCCGCAGGCGACCAATTTTTACTTCGAGTTCGTTCTGACAAACACAATGCTATCGAACGAATCTTTGATGCCATTACAGAAGACACTGAAAGATTAAGCGAAGCAATAACCGCCGAAACAGAATTAGACGCAAAGCGAGCTTGCCGTTTCCTCGGCGAGACATACCTTGGGCACTTGCGCTACGGAACACACTCTGGAAATTCCATGGCAATGTGTCACCCTTTTGTCCGCAAAAGTAATATTGCTAGTCGTAACATTGCGCTCGCAGGCAATTTTAATATGACGAATTCAAACGAGTTGTTTGCTAAACTCGTTGAGTATGGCCTTGATCCAGTTGGCGATAACGACACCCAGGTCATTCTTGAAAAAATCAGCTACTTCCTTAATGACGAGCATGAACGGCTCCTTAAGAAACATAGCAATCTTGAAGGAAGAGAACTTGCTGTAAAAGTTTCACAAGAACTCGACCTTGGAAGAATGTTAAAAAAAGCTGCGCAATATTGGGACGGCGGGTATGTGTTCGCTTCAATTATTGGAAACGGTGACGCTTTTATTTGCCGTGACCCCGCCGGAATTCGCCCTGCTTTCATGTACATAAATGATGAAGTCGTTGCATGCGCCTCAGAACGAGGTGCACTTGCAAATGTATTCGACGTTGACCCCGACGAAATTCAACAAGTTCCTCCTGGCCACATAGTTGTTGTCAAACGAGACGGCACTATTAAAACTACTGAATTTACAACGCCACTTGAACCAAGACAGTGCTCATTCGAACGCATTTATTTCAGCCGAGGTAACGACCCTTTAATCTACAAACAACGCAAGCGACTTGGAGCAAATCTCGCACCGCGAATTATGCGTGTCCTTGGTGAAGATTTAGACAATGCATTTTTTAGTTACATCCCAAATACAGCTGAAACCTGTTTCCTAGGGCTACTTGAAGCCGTCGGTGGTGCTCTTCGGTGCACTGAAGCCGACTTGATCTGGGACAAAATTCAAGATGGCTCTGTAACACGAAACGACTTAGCCAAATTAAATAACACGCGAGTAAAAGCAGAACTAATTGCGCATAAAGACCAGCGATTACGCACTTTTATTACGCATGATGCCGCTCGACGAGATCTCGTTTCGCATATTTACGACATCACTCGTGGACTTATAGAAAAAGATGGCACATTAGTAGTTGTGGACGATTCGATTGTTCGTGGAACAACACTTCGTGAATCTATCATTACAAGTTTGTCCCAATTGAAACCAAAACGCATTGTCATCGTCAGTTCTGCACCACCAATCATGTACCCTGATTGTTATGGAATTGACATGAGCCAAATTGGCAAGTTCATTGCTTTTGAAGCTGCCGTTACGCTAACGAAAGAAGCAGGAAATACTGCGCTATTAGATGAAATTGCTGCAAAATGCAAAGAGCAAGAACAACTTCCAGTTCTTCAAATGCAAAATCAAGTCAAAGCTTTGTACGAGCAATTTTCATTGAAAGAAATTTCTACGAAAATTGCAGAACTCGTTCACCCAAAAGATCTAGATTGGAACGGGAAACTTAATGTGATATATCAAGACGTTGAGGGGCTTCGCGCAGCCATGCCGGAGTACACCGGCGATTGGTATTTCACTGGGGATTACCCAACGCCAGGCGGAAACTCTGTCGTCAATCGAGCATTTATTAATTGGCATTCTGGCAACGACGAAAAACGCGCGTATTAAAGTTCCGCATGAATGCTCATCCCAGATTCTCTGTTCTTCGTTGCAAACTCCACAATTAACATTGCAAGTGGTGCAGCAAGCGATGTTGGAGTGAAGTACATATCTCGTATTGTGCTACAAGAAACAAAAAGACAAATTTAACCCGCTTTTGAAAACTGGGTTGTATCTGGAGAGATAGTCGTAACAGTCGTATTTGCTACGCTATCTGCAGCGTCAATCGCCGCTTTTCGAATATTATATTTTGCTAACGCTGATACTAGTTCTTCAGGTTTATTCGAAATACGAGAAGCCGTTTCTGCAATCCTGTCGGCGGTAGGCCAAAGGTCATTCCGCATAGTTTGCTCAAGCGCTTCTGCCAATTCGATGCATGTCCAATAATCAACTGTTGTTTCTAGCATTTGTACTACCTTTTCTTCTGGTGTCCCGCCAATTTCTATCGGCACTCATAAGTACAACGCTTGAGACTCGAATCTACTACATGCCATGTGTACGTCCTATAACGTTGGAGATGTGCCTTAAACCTCAATAACTGCTACAGCAAACTCCTCGCGAAGACCGGCATCGCGAGGAGTTTAATTGCAAGGGAGAGAAAGAGTTTCGTATGTATTAGTCCACTGGCACCACATCACCGGGACCTTTATAAACACCACGCTGCCAAGGGTCTATCTCATATCCACCTTCTTCGCATGGATCGCAACTTATGAAATCTACATAAAAGAGCCACTTACCCCAATAGT
>DTSO01000050.1 GCA_012965315.1 Phycisphaerales bacterium
TCACGGAGCAATGGTTCAATTTGTTGCCCCTTGGGAATGGCTACGATGAGCATTGGTGGCTCTGTACTGCACTGTTGAACCCAGCTAGTCAGTATGCCGTCACGAAATTTGTCGTGTGCGCATGTTAAAACAAAGGTTGCAGAGGGCAATAGCTGCAAGGCCTTGTGGATTAGTTGTGGATGGGCAGTTTCTTCAGCCATTTTATTTGGGGAACATAAAAAATGTCGGAACTACTTGTTCCTACAGTACTTAAGATGCCACAAAACGAGATAAATGCAACGTCCGAGAACTAACAACTTCATCTTTTTTTAACAAAGTGTTGCAAAATGGGGAAAGGTGGGGTACTGTGGGGGCGATTGGTAATGAAGAACCCAAAAGTACACCATGTTAATTGTAGGCGAAACAGCACGATCTATCGACGAAAAACAGCGAATCTCTATACCAAAAGAGATGCGGGAGTTTTTTGCAATGGAGAATGGCCCCAGTATTGTCTATGCAACACCTGGAGCAAATGGCTCAATTTGGTTATATCCAAAAGCGGCGTTCGAATCCAGAGCGAACGTTATGGAAAACTCGCTACTTCCCAACGAAGACGAAATGGAACTCGAGCAAATACTGTTCTCTCAAACGACTCGTCTCGAGATAGACAAGTCGGGCAGAATTCGGTTGCCCGAAGTCTTACTCTCCTTCGTTGGAATAGAAGCGCAAGCAATACTTTTAGGAGTTCGGGACCATCTCGAAGTAGTCAACCCAAAAAATTGGGAAGTGCAGAAACGAGAAGGATTGCCAAAACTGAAAGAAATAATGGCTCGAATCAGAAACAAAAAAGAGGGGAAACCTTGCTGATGGGTTCGAGGCAACACATTTTGATTTCTAACGCTGAGCAAGGACGCTCGGCTCGCAAGGGGGAGGGCGTCAGGGACGATGCAACCACCTTGCATGAAATATACGCAGTAAATACTGCACAAAGTGAGTCAAGGATGACTCGCAATCGAGAAAGTACCAGCACGGACGCACGGTACTAATCAACCCTGGTTCTCGACTCAAGACCGAGTCGAGAACTATTCCTCAAGTCGGTCGAGCGAAATGCTCGACTACCTTCCCTTTTGACCCTCGGCATGACCCACCACATGCCGCGGGTCATTTTTTATGCATTATTCGTTTGAAGCTGGGCGAATTTTACCAGCAATCGCAGGGCCATTTTTGGTAATTTCTTCAGCAACCTCATGCCGATGAACCGGGACCTCTCTTGGGAAATCGAATGCAATTCGAACTCGGTCGCCTTTGATTGAGGCAATGCGAACAACTCCTAGTGGATTTGCTGGATCACCAATAACAACCTCTTCCCCTTCTCTTCTTGTAATTACGAGCATAACGCGAACCTCCTGTCGCCACTTCCATTTAGAAATATCGCGCAGCCTGCGCGAACCACCATTAGGTATGGTAGCAAAGAAATAGCAAAAATATGTATCTAAAATTGGAGAATTTGCTTCACTGCTCCTTCATAACCCATTTACTGGCAATATGTTGCGTTATTGAACGTGTAGGTGTTATTCCACAGCTTCAACGCATGTAACTACAGTAATTCGGTCTTTCAGCGTTGTTTCAATGGTTGTTTGAAGGGTCATGCCAAGGGAAGGGCAACCAATGCAGGCACCCAAGAAGCGAATGGAGACGACTCCAGATGCATCCACAGCAACGAGTTCGATGTCTCCCCCATCAGCTTGAATTGCTGGCCTAATTAACTCAATGACAGCATTGACTTCATCGAATATAGGGGAATTGGATTTTGTGTTTTCGTTCGTCATCTTGCTAAATGGTACGCTGAAGTCGTTTTCTCTGCTAGCGGTTGTACACTGTAAACATGATTCGATTATTGCTTATTTCTATTTTTGTTTCTTTACTACTGTTTAACTGTGGAGGACAGACGATTCACAATCCCAGCGCAACGCTCAAGGAGATAGGTCGTCCGTCGAGTGTGCATATAGAAGCAATGGCGATGCTTGACGTAAATGTTGGAAAGGCAGATACAAACTACCAAGCCATAATGCAGCGAATGCTCTGGGTTCCCGGTTACACAAATGAAGCGAGGTTAGAGGCATTAGCACGTCTTTGGTTCATTGATAGAGAAGGCACTATCCGAACAATTCGTCAACGACTCTCTCGTTTGGATAACCCGACTTGGTTGAAAGGGCTTTGCAAGTGGATTGCAGATGAAGATGTAAAAGAGTTGGACGAAGCGCTCATTAGTTCATGGGCGAATAAATCTTTCTTAATGCAAACAGACAACGAGCGTCCAGAGTATTTGGCGCTAGTTCAAATGTACGATGAAACGGTAATTGCAGATTTGATTTTTGATTCTATGCTCCAAGAGAAAAAAGCATGGAAACAAAGTTATCGAACTCGTTGTTGGGAATTACTTCACCGTCTATCGCAACGCGACCGTTTAATTGCACTATTGGAAGAAACGACCTTTGACGAAGATGATTTGTTTTTTATTGACTTACAAAAAGCAAAAAATGAATTAGGCATAGTTCCGTTATGCCGTGAAGAAATATTATGGATTCGTGAATTGTCAAAACCAGAGTACAGTTCGTTTTGGGGAGAAGCAGTAGAAGCACTCAACGAACTCGACATAGATCGACGGTCAGAAATAGAAATGCGAGATATTCCGATTGCAGTTTCGTTAAAACGACACGGCGGGGATAGTGCATTTTCAAGATCAGTTCCAGCGATGCTACGCGAGATAGCTACGCGAACTGATAACCAAAAGCATTACACTGAAACAAAGGGCGGTGGTCAATATGTTCCTGGAAGTGAACGGTTAAAAACTTACAGAGACAAATTAACATGGGGTGATGCAGTTGCGCTTGAGATGGTGATCGCGGCTCTTGATGTACCTCAAGTACGCGAGCATCTGTTTGATTATGCAATACGAGATAATTTGGACGTGACGACTGAATACGGCGGAGTGCTTGCCCTAGATAAAAAGGGCAGGTTTGAAGTCCTTGAATTTAAGCCGAAGGTTCGGCATCATGATCGTAGATTTAATGCATCGCAAGAAATGTTCGACGCCGCATACACCGCACTATTTCATTTTCATTTTCACGCACAGAAACTGAGGAATGGCGACCACGCAGGCCCAGGCGTGGGTGATAAAAATTATGCAAACAATACTCGTGCAAATTGCCTTGTATTTACATTTGTTGATAAAGATACTTTAAACGTTGATTTTTACAGGCATGGTGGAATTGTGATTGACTTAGGCACGATTTCCAAATAATGATTCGACCAATTTCTTTATTTTTACTTCTTATGATTGTATTAGCCGGTAGAAAAACCGCCGATGGAATGCAACTGAGTGAACTTGGTCTTCTTATTTGCTTATGTATTGTGCCATTGTGTGCAATCGTCGCAATGCGGTTCGAAAAATATACAAAAGTTGTTCCGTTGTACGCGACATTTATACTTTTGCTTAGTCTGTATTTAGCGATTGAAAACTTTGGTTGGAAATTTTTCCTAGAAAAACAATTTGGTACTAATGAACTTTTGATTGGTTCTTTAATACTACTGCCGACAATACTATGGTTACTTATTCTTTGGTGGATTTCATCTCCGATTGCTAATAGACTTTCGTGGGTTTCACATCGGCTTCGATTAGACGTTTTGCTCCTTTTGATTCCAGTGTTTTTGTTTTTTATGGTTGAAGAAATTGCAACTGGACTAAACTTTGGCGAAGATGTACGAAGTGTTGTGGAATTAGGTGCTTTTTTGTTATTGCTTGCCTTTATGCCATTTCTTATGACGTTTATTCTTTCAGCAAAACAAATGGAAAATTATTCCTTACGAACTGCGATAATGGAGGTGGCAGCACGTGCGCGCATCCGAAATTCAAAAGTATATGTTTGGAATACGCATAATCGAATCATGAACGCGTTTGCGACAGGACTTATATTACAACCAAAACTCGTAGTTTTGACAGATAAGTTAATCACTCGATTAACTCCTAGGGAACTATTAGCAGTCACCGCACATGAATACGCCCATCACAAATATTTGCATACAACCTTTCTTGTCCTAACTGCTTTTGTTTCTATGAGAGTGATGAGTATTGTGTTTCCACTTCTTGGTGCATCTAATTCAAATAACTCAGTACAAGTTGTTCAGTTAGTCTTAACCATTCTTGCAATTATTCTTGTCTCGCGACAATTCGAACGCCAAGCAGACGCATATTCGGCGTTGGAAATGTCCAAAAACTCCGATGGAGAAATAACAGAAGAAGGTGGAAGTGCACTTGCGGATGCACTCGGAGCGATTGCATTCGCTCAGAGCATAAAACCAACTGTATTTGATTTATTGCATGGTTCAATTGCCTCTCGGCAACAGTACTTACTTGGGATAATTGGTTCAAAGTATTCAGCAATAGCCGTGAACAAAAGAGTATTTTGGTTAAAATTGGGACTGGCAATCATTTTAGTTGGAACTTTTTTCCTATGACACAT
This sequence comes from Phycisphaerales bacterium, assembly GCA_012965315.1. Taxonomy (GTDB): domain Bacteria; phylum Planctomycetota; class Phycisphaerae; order Phycisphaerales; family SM1A02. The sequence continues at coordinate 4,503 of DTSO01000050.1, forward strand.
AAAAACATTCTTTTTATGCATGGAGCAAGCAACAGATTCCTTGTTCATTTTGGCGATTCGAAACCATCAGCTCTGTTGAAAGAACTCAATGGTGCTGACGGGCTTTTACTTGTTGAAGAAGATGCAGAATCTGATGCATTCATGCGCATTTATAATGCCGATGGTAGCGAAGCAGAACAGTGCGGGAACGGTTTGCGATGCGTTGCATTGCATTTAGTCCGAAGCAAATTAATCGAAGGTAGTGCAGTTACTATTCGAACTCTTTCGGGCAGCAATTTGTGTGTCGTACGCGAAGATTGTAATGAAGTTGAAGTTACGCTGTGTGTCCCAACTCTCGAAACGTATTCAATTGAATCGTATCCTGAACTTGCTTTCATACAAATGGGCAATCCTAATGCGGTGTTGTGGACAGAAGACGACCCATTAAAAGTACGGGAAGAGGTTGGCGAGTTACTTTCGCGCATGGAACAATTTCCAAATGGAATGAATATTCATATTGCTCGTCGGGATGGCGATCAATATGCTACTTGTGCTTCCTATGAACGCGGTGTTGGTAATACGCACGCATCCGGAACGGGTGGAGCATCGGTGTTTGTTGCTTCTGGCGCACAGGGTCCATTTTATGTGTCGAGTACAGGCGGTACGCTAACTTACCGTTATAACGAAAAAGGTGAAGTGTTAATGGCTGGACCTGCAGGTTATGAATGATGAATTATTACTTTTTTAGAAGTAACAGTTGCTGAATATCCATTTTGTAATTGAAACGTTCTCGGTTCTGTGTTTGAATCAACGATTGCATCGCGTATAGATTGAATAGATTCAAAAGTGGAGCGTTCGCCAATAGCTTTTTGCAACGCTGCATCAATTATTGGAATCGGCAGTTTGGCGAATGTCACTCGGTCCCACTCATTTCCTCGGGGCACGGTTGCGTCGAATGTATCAACAGCAGCGTGCAACATCGTTGAAGCATTGGACGCATGTCTATCTGCAGAATTCCACAACTCTCTTAAAATTGGAATGACGTCCTGTCGTAATCGGCCACGGGGCGTTGTGCTGTTCTGATTTGTTGGGTCTTCGCACCATTTGATTTGGCCTAGGTTGCAAATTGAAATGAGTTCGTTTTTTTCAACATGAAGAAGGGGTCTGAACAAAACAATTGAATCGGATAATGGTCTGGAAGCTGCAATGCCGGAAAGTTTTCGTAAACCCCCGCCACGGCAGAGCGCCATCAACATCGTTTCAAGTTGATCTTCAGCATGATGAGCAACCGCGACTGCATTGAAACCGAGCGCTGTTGCCGTTGCTTGTAGTGCTTCGTACCGTACCTTCCTAGCGCCTGCTGCTATAGAGCCGTTTTCTGGTGTGACGGTTACTCTTGTGGAAATACAATGAACGCCAAGAGATTCGCAGAGCGTTTCCACCATCTTTTGTTCCTCATCGGATTCATCTCGAAGTCCGTGATGAATGTGGGCTACAGCTACTTTATACTTTGCACTTTCCTGTAATGCGCCCGCACAGCAAAGAAGTAGAAGCGCCACAGAATCTGCACCACCACTTACGCCAACAAGAACATCTTGGTTTCCGATTGCTTTTCGTACCGTGGCAACAAGTTGATGCCTGCGTACCGCAAGTGGAACCGCCTGCTTGTTCATGTGTTCAGTGGAGCAGTGCATGGTTCAAGCACTTTCATTCCGTTCATGTACGGTTGTAAACATTCAGGTATTGCGACCGAGCCATCTTTTTGTTGGTGCATTTCAAGCAATGGAATTAAAATTCGCGGGCTTGCAAGAACGGTGTTGTTGAGTGAATGTGCAAAAACAGTATTACCGTCTTCGTCACGGTATCGCATATTCAATCTTCGACATTGATAATCGTAAAGTCGGGACGCAGAGTGTGTTTCACCCCAACCACCTTGCGGTTTTCCATTTGCATCAAGTTCACCGCGGCCGGGCATCCAACACTCGATATCTATCATGTCAGCATTTTTCGAACCCAGGTCAGCGGTGCAACATTGCAAGAGACGATAGGGGAGTTGCAATTTTTGCAGAAGTTCCTCAACGATCGAAAGCATTTGCGTGTGGAATTCACGGCTGATTTTTTTATCTGCTTTACAAATTACAACTTGTTCAACTTTATCAAATTGGTGAATCCGATAAAGACCAGCAGTATCTCGTCCAGCTGCGCCTGCTTCTCTTCTGAAACAAGTCGACACGGTTGCCATTTTGATTGGCAATTTGTCGTTGTTAATAATTTCATCTGCGTACATACCCATTAAGCCAACTTCGCCAGTTCCTGCGAGGTACAAGTCGTGACCTGCTCCACGTTTGGATTCTTCAATGTGGTATGCCTGCTCACGGCCTGAAGGGAAAAACCCTGTACCAACCATGCATTCTTCACGAAGAATGACAGGCACAGACATTGGGGTAAAACCATGTTCATTCGTAATTAAATCGAACGCGAATCGAAGCATACCTTGGTGCAATCGCATCCCGTTGCCAGTCATCATGTAATGTCTAGTGCCCGACATTTTTACGCCACGATCAAAGTCGGCGAGTTTAAGTTCGTTGACAATTTCTAAGTGTGTTTTAGGTTCAAACCCACGGTTTGATTCAAAAGAAATATCCAAGTCATACGTTTCTGGAGACCAAGTTCTTAACTGAACATTGTCATCTGCGCTCGTGCCTTTTGGAACGTCGGGATCAGATGGTTGAGGAATTTGTAATAAAAGGGCTTTCCAATTTGGTTCAATTTCAGAGATGGAATCATCAAGCCGTTTGATTTCATTTTTTAGTGCGAGGGGTTTTGCTTCAAGCGTAGCAAGTTCCGATTTAAGTTCAACCCTCGTTGCATCGTCTGCGCTTTTAATTTGTCCTTTGAGTTTTCCTATCTGAGGACCGATTTCTTTTGAAATCTTCTTTTGTTCAGCACGATGCTCTTCGCGTTGGCGAGTGAATAGCCGTCGTTGTTCGTCGAGGTCGAGCAACGTAGCAATGTCAACAGAGATGTTTTTCTCTGCTGCTCCGTCAATAAATTGCTGAGGGTTTTCTCGAAGTTGCTTAATGTCAATCATTGAGTGGTGGCTTTTCTTGAAGTTCAGGATGTGCTGCCCAGTGAAGTTTATCAACTAATGTGTTCCAGTAGGAACGCGCGGGGTTTCGCACGATTGAGAGCGTGTGTTTAGATTGCTGTACTGACATTTTCATGCCTGCTCGCATGATGCATTGTACTTGCCCATCGATTACTAATGAAGTTCCTTCGTTGGCTTGAAGTATTTCAATTGTGATTTTTGCTTTACCATCTAAGACAATTGGTCGGATGGCTAGTGAATGTGCAGCAATCGGTGCGAGGATAAAAGCATTTGAGGAAGGATCAACTATTGGGCCACCAACTGAAGCGTTGTGTGCAGTCGAGCCAGTTGGGGTTGCAACAATAACGCCGTCTCCATGGAGAGTTGGGGCGGGAACGCCGTCAATGGATAAGCCAAGTTTTAAAATCCTAAATGGTGCTCCAGCGGCAATCATCGCTTCGTTAGTAACAGTAATTGGAGTTTGATTATCAACTTGGATTTCCAAAAGCATAGCTTTCAGAATCTTCGGTGAATCTATAAAAACTGCATGGCGATGTTCAATGAGTGAGTCCGCGTCAAATCGAGCAAGGAACCCAAGTCGGCCACTATTTACACCAACAAGTGGAATGCCTTGTTCAGCAAGTTCTCTGCTGTGCTTGATGAGTGTTCCATCTCCACCAATTGCGATTGCCAAGGAGGCCTTGTTGCTGTCAGAAGGTAAAAATTCGACAACATCTGCAAGTTCTTTTTCCAATGTCTGAGCAATCGCATCAACATCTTTTAGCGTTCTATCTGCAAGCATTTTAATAGGGCTCAGAGTCATATTTACCATTGTACCTCAACCGGCAAATCCACAAGGCAAGTCGAAGGAATCAGAGCGGAATACCGCCTTGGCCCTGCTGAGTGAGTTTATCCGACAAGACCTTTTGTTAATCGCATGAATGCGGTTTCAAGATTGACTTGTTCACCTTGCATTGACGTGATTCGGAATCCTTGAGCGATTAATCTATTTGGCAGTTCAGATACTTCAAGTTTTGTTGTTGCGTCGATGGTGACATCGATGCGCGAACTGCCATTTTCAGTGACAACATCAACGCATTTAATTCCATCGACTGAGCGCAGCAGGGTGGCAGCATCCTCAGTACGTTCTGTGACTTCAATATGGACAATTTGCCCAACTTTTGCTTGTGCGAGAATAGCATCAACTTTCCCAGAGAACAATAATTTGCCTTGCTCGATAATTCCAACACTCGTGCAAAGTTCTGCAAGTTCGTGAAGAATATGAGAACTAATCAGAATGGTTTTTCCCATTCGATGCAATTCTTTTAACAGTTCACGAATTTCTATTCTCGCACGAGGGTCTAGGCCAGATGCGGGTTCGTCAAGCAACAACACTTTTGGGTCATGTAATAGAACGCGAGCAATGGAAAGTCGTTGACTCATGCCACGACTCAGACTGGCAACTTGTGAGGTTGCTTTGAAATTCAAATCAGTAAGTTCGAGCACATCGCCAACGGCACGTAATCTTTGAGAGCCACTAAGCCCGTAGCAGGTTGCAAAAAAGTCTAAATACTCATTTACATTCATGTCGTCATAGGAACCCATAAAATCAGGAACGTATCCAATGATTGGGCGAATTTCTGCATTTTGGTATCCAATCACTTTTCCGTCAACTCGCGCCTCGCCCCAAGAAGGTTTTAAAAGTGTTGATAAGATTTTTATTGTTGTCGTTTTTCCAGCGCCGTTTGGACCAATGAAACCGTAACATTCCCCCTCATCAATTGTGAGATTGAGATTGTCTAGCGCGATGAGTTCGCCGTATTTTCTAGTTAGATTTGTCGTTTGAATCATTGTGATTGTTCTAAAGGATACACCCAACGAACGAGTGTTGTTCCAGCGCTCTTATTGATTTGTTCGCCATCCATAGAGATATCAACTGGGATTGGTGAGTTATGCAGAAACCCCATCACGATAATACATGGTCTGCTAAACCAAGTAGATAAATCTAAATCACGGCCACCTTCTCGAATGGTACGGTGACTTGCAGGTCCTTGCTTGGCATTTGCATTTTTCTTGTATATGGGTGGCGAAAGGTGCGAGTAAAACGATAGCATTTCCATTTTAGTGTGCCAATCTTTGTCGCTAACACCGCTGGATTGGAACAGCTCTTCAAGTTGGTATCGGGCTTTTACCGCGTTAGTAAATGAACTGAGGTTGCTGACTTTGAGAGAATTAAAATTTAGTTCTTCGCCGTTTTTAAGATAAGGGAATCGCCAAGTATGCATTTTGTTTAATACTCTGCCAGTTGCAACTTGATTTGGATTGTCGTTTTGTTCATCAGTAACCCAGATAATGGTTACATCTTGAAAAATCCCTGACGCATTGTTTTTGATGATGCCGCTAAGAGCAAGTCCATTATTGAAATCACTATTCACTTTTGGTACGTTGTTTGGGTCAACTCGTAACAGGGAATTAAAATAGGTGCTGTCGATGCCGCCAACCCAATCAAATGCAAAATTCGCAGTGGTCGATCTTGCTGGTTGATTAAAAGAATTGGGCACACTGTCAAGATTCAAACGAACTTCTCGTCTGTCAATAAAGTCAGGGGTCATCGAAGCGTCCGGAGGGGTCCAAGGGGTAAGCAGGTTATTACTTTGACCGTGCAGTGTTATTTTTGCATTTCCAAAATTAGGCAGAAAAACAGAAAACCAACCAGTTACTTTTTGTCCAGTTCCGCCATACACGTGGTCAATTATGCTGACATGCTTAATAGGCGTGGAAACTCCAGAAGTAATACCAGCCAACACCCATGTTCCGCCTGTGAAAATGATTGCTGAAGAAACAAAAAGTACCCATGACCACTGCAATTTTTTACGTCTGTACAGAAAGTAAAAGCCTCCAGGGCACGCGACAATCCAGTACATAAGTATTACGATAAAAACAGTCCCAAGTTTTCCACTAGCAGTAGTAGACATTGCAATATATTGCGCAATCAAATTGCCTGCTAATAAATACGTTACTTTAGAAATGGTTGGTGATAGTTCGTTGTCATCTTTTAACTTCTGTAATTCAAAAGTAGAAGGTGTAGTGTTTCTTTTTCCGAAAATTCGATTCCAGAATATGTCTGTTTTAGGTAAGCCGAGTGACGAAAGATTTCCACTTGTTACATCAATACCAATTACTGTTAAGGTACCAAAACCAAATGTTTTTTGGACAGCAATAACACTGCCGTCGTCGAGCCAGAGAATCGGTGTGTAATGCGTATCCCATTCGTCTTTTATATTTCCAAAAATCCGAACAGTCGCTATCGATTGTGGAAGTCTTGTTGCCTTACCTAGAACTTTTTGTAATTTTTCTATCGGAATTTGCGTTATAAATGGTTCGACGCCTTGCGTAAGATTTGCAAGTGGAGCATTTTGCCTTCCAAGAGACCATGGGTCACCGATGTTTGGGAGCGTAATTATGAAATGCCCACCCCGAAATACCCAGTCTTCAATCGCTTGAGTTTGTCGAAAAGAAAATTCTGGAACCGTGTCTGCCCAGACAAGAGCTTCGAGTGATGTAAAACAAGGCCATGCATCAGGAAGATCCTTTGATTTGAGCCCTGAAACAAGGAAAGAAGTTTCCTGTTTTGTTTCTGGCGAGGTAGGCAAATAGCCAGGCAACCCAAGGCGGCGTGTTCCGAAAATCACAGTGAGTGCGCTTCGAACTGGAACATAAATTGCTCTAACCGAATATGGAGAAAATTGAAGTAATTCTAATTCGCCACTTGGCATATTGTCTTCTAATTCCCGAAGACGAATTGTCCAAACAGTATCGCCATTATCCCAAGCACGAGTTGGCGCGTAAAGCCATGTTGAAGTGTCAGACATTGGCGAAAGCGTAATTGCTCTTCCCCATAAAACAAGATCGCCGTCTGCATCAGGAACTTCCCACTGAATCCATGCTTGAACGGGTTCGTTGGTATTTGAATTGACAGTGATATGAACCGGCGTAATTTCACCCGCGCGCCAATTGTTACCGATGCCAACTGAATTTACGGTAATTGAAAAATCGCTCGCATAACTGGCTGCGGTTATAAAAAAAATCAACAGTATGCTACGGAGTGATATTTGCATATGCTTCTAAAATGGTTGCGTGTGAAAGAATGCCACGATGAAAGCAAGTGACTTCAAACTTTTCATTTGGAGCATGTATTAAATCGTCATCTAATGAAAAGCCAATCATGACGGTGTCGATTCCGAGGATTTCTTGGAATTCTCCAACAACAGGAATAGAACCGCCTGTGCCAATCGTGACGGTAGGGTTAGGAAAGACTTTAGTTAGCGATTCAATTGCAGCAGTCAGCCATGGCGAATTTGTCGGAACAGCAATTGCAGGTGATGCACCGAAATCTTTAAAGTCCCAGTGGCAACCAATTGGCGTTCGGTCTTTTAAAAAGGCAAAAAGAGCATTTTGTATCTGTTTTGGATTTTGCTTTGCGACAAGCCGACAACTGATTTTTGCAGTTGCAGTTGCGCCAATAACAGTTTTGGCACCTTCGCCAGTGTAGCCAGCGAAAAGACCGTTGATATCACAAGTTGGTCTTGACCAAAGTCGTTCTAATGTGCTGAATCCTTTTTCTCCAAAAATTGCTTTTGCTCCGGAGCCCTCAAGAGTGAGTGCGTCTGCGTCACCTAATGCATTCCACTGGGCAACTTGTTCAGCGCTTACTTCAACTACATCATCGTAGAACCCGTCAATTTGGATTCGCCCATCATCATCGTGTAATTGCCCAAGTATTTTCGTTAATGCATTAGCAGGGTTTACAACCGCACCACCATACCCACCACTATGTAAGTCATGGGATGGACCATGCAATGTTGCTTCAATATAAACAATGCCTCGAAGTCGACTGGTAATGGCGGGGGTGTTTTCGTCCCACATACTAGTGTCACAAACAATGCAAGTATCTGCTTGAAGCGCATCTTTGTGTTCAGTCAAAAATGGAACAAGTGATTCGCTTCCGCTTTCTTCTTCACCTTCAAGCAAAATGACAACTCGCACTGGTAAAGATCCGTGAATTTGTTTCCAAGCGCGAATTGCTTCAACGAACGTCATGAGTTGACCTTTGTCATCTGCAGCACCACGAGCAACAAAGCGTTTCCCGCGGGGGCCGTCTATAACAACGCCATCAAAAGGCGGGTGCTCCCACTCATTTAGCGGTTCGACTGGTTGAACATCGTAGTGGCCGTAATATAAAATTCTTGGAGCATTTTCGCCTGCGCTGTCGTCAGTTGCAACAACCATCGGATGACCAATCGTGTCGTGTAAAGTAGCATTAAGACCAATGGATTCTAATTCATTGGTGATGTGCTCTGCGCACCTTCGGACTTCAGATTTATACTCAGGATTAGTGCTGATGCTTGGGATTTTTAGAAATGTTTGCAGCCGTTCGACTGCATTATCGAAATCGTTTTCAATTTGTTCTAAAACGGGTGTTAATGGACTAGACATGCAGGGGCCTCGTAGTTTTCATTTTCAGTTGCACATTTGACAATGCCATTATCGATAGCGACTAAGAGCGGAGTCCCAATGATCCAGTCTGTGCCAATGAGTAATTCGGTTGTGTCACAATCCATGCAAGGATTTTCAAATGCGCCATCGTAATTAAACCCATCTGTTGATTGTGGTATTGCTACTAATGTTGTTGGGATGGTTTGAAATTCAAAATACTCCCACAACAATGCTTCGCAATGATCGCAGGTAAGTGAATAAAAAATCACATACTGTTTCCCGTTGCTTATGTCGTGTGGCCATTCTTTTACCCATGAAAATAGGTCAATCGAGTGGATGTCTTTTCCAACCCAAGTGCTAATATCTTTTGGATACCAAGATGCTGGCAACATGACATCGGTTGTTTTTTGATTTAAAACCGAATTGAATGTGAAGAATCCTGCGATAACAGTAAAGGCTATAACTAAAAGAAGACTTCGGTTTCCTTTGCTCAAAGCTCCGTTACTTGGTCTTGGCTTGATCAAGAGAATGCCAAGAAGGAGCGAGAAATCGATGGCGAACATCGCCATTGGCGACAATGATTTTTCGCCAAAGCAACCACAACTTTCAAAATTGCCATAGCCAAACATTTCTACACTTAAGACTAGGAGGAATGTTCCTAGCATGACTATTCCAGAAAGTTTTGCAAACTTTGGTGAAAAAAGCATGAACGCAACAAAAAAGAATTCAATAGAAACAAGACTTGCAAGTAAAAGGAAATGGTCATTTATGCCAAAGGTACTTCCGGCATCAAGAATAGATCGCGGTAGTGATTTTGGCGTGCCCCCGAGCGCTTTCTGAAGGGCTCCAAAAATAATCCATGCTGGAACAACAACTCGAATGAGGAGTGTGCCAATCCATCCAACAAGAATAACTTGCTTTGATGCAAGTGCTTTTGATTCAGTCATATTTGGATTTTAGCGTAGGTGGGCGGTTACTGCCGTCTTCGACGGCAACTCAATGTGAGAGCAGCAACTAATAACGCAGCAGGTGGACCAGGAATAGTCATTCCTGTGAATTCCCATGAGCGATTTGAGTCAAAACTGCTTGTTGCAACTATTTCCCATCCACCATCATTCCAACTTGCGAATTGGAAGGCCTCGTCGTCAAAGGTAGATGCAACACCGTCTAGGTCATTAAAGGAGTATGCGAATGTGTCTCCAAGGGTTAGACCAGTCCAAGCAAAGCCATCACCGCTTCCAACGCTACCCCAGACAAACGTTGCACCTAGTGTTTGCGAGCCAAACGGGGGTGTTATGAGTTGCCAAACATCTTGTGAGTAGTCATTTATGTACATTCCTAATGTTGAAGATGCTGTGCTCGTGACTCCGAGAGTCGCATTTGATCCAGTATCGCCATCGCCAAGTTCTTTGTCAATAAGTGTTAAAAAAGATAAACCAGCGCTGGTATTGATAGGGAGAATAGTAATTTTTCCGTCTGTAGAAATTCCCCAATTACTCAATATTTCATGTGCAGTGGCAAGATCAGTTGAAGAAAAATAGGGTGCTGCTGAATTAAGTATGTTCATCGGGTTCGCGTTTAATTCAAAGGTTCCCGAATCGTGGCTAATTTGGATAATGCTTGCGTTTACAGGAACTGCAACGAGGCAAAAGAGCAAGGATGTTGTAATGAGTCGGTTTAGTTGCATAGTGATCAATCTCTGATTTGCACCAAAATCTGTGCTTATGCATATATCTTCGGCATGAGCGAAGGTGGTGCTAAAGTACTTTGTATATTCTATGAACGTCCTGTTCGGTTTGTGCGGTTTGCGTACTTTACGTTGTTAATTTGGGCAATATGTCGATGTGCTTGCACTCAAAAATTGGTTCTAGCGTACTATGCGGGGCATGTTGAGCCACTATTTGACGCAATTAATTTTAAGTACAGTGCCTAATTCTCTAAGTTCAGTCGAAGGTTGGGCGAATACGAATCTGTCTTCTTGGTTTCATCTTGATTTCATAGGGATGGAATATTGGCGATGGGCGGCAATTGTCATCACTATTGCAATTGGATTTGCAGTGAATGTAATTGTGCGATTTGTTTTGCGAAGTGTGCTTCGAACACTTACACACGCCGACCAAGAAGACCATGAGCTAATACAAATTATTAAGCGAGTTCCCAAGCCCGCCGGCAGTGCAGCTGGCGGTGCCACTTGGCTTCTCATGTTGCCTCTTATTAGTTTGTCATCGGGAGTGCAACAAATTATAGAACCCGCCGTTCATATTTATATCACTCTTGCTTGTATTTGGTTTGGATTTAGAGGAACAGATTTAATCGCTTGGGTGGCAGAGCAAAAAGCAAATAAAACCAATAACAAATTAGACGATTTACTTGTTCCGCTTTTGCGAAAAACACTCAAAGCAATCGTAGTTGTATTCGGTGTAGTTTATCTTGCTGATAGTATGCAAATTCAATTGACTCCGATTATCGCAGGATTGGGTATCGGCGGATTGGGGTTTGCATTTGCAGCGAAAGATACCATCGAAAACTTTTTTGGTTCCATCACCGTTATTCTCGACAAGCCCTTTGAAATTGGTGACTGGGTGGTTATTGACGGAGTTGAGGGAACAGTTATTTCTGTGGGAATGCGTTCAACACGCATTCGTACGTTCTATGACACAGTCGTGACAATCCCAAACTCAATTTTAGTTACTTCAAAATGCAATAATTATTCAAAGCGGCGGTACCGACGTTGGAAACAAATGGTCGGCGTAGGATATTCCACGCCTCCTGAGAAAATCGCTTCATTTTGTGAAGGAATTCGCGAATTGCTTCGAGTGCACCCGTACACACGAAAAGATTATTACCAAGTTTGGTTGAATGAATTTGCGGGTTCAAGTTTGAATATTCTTGTGTATGTTTTTTGGACAGCGCCAGATTGGCAAACTGAATTAAGAGAACGTCACAGATTTATGCTTGACATTATTCGATTAGCAGGGGAATTAGAAGTTGAGTTTGCTTTCCCAACTCGTACTCTCTATCTTCGCAACGAAGAAAATTGGCAACAAGGGTCCAACAAAATTTCAGCAATGCGTCCAGAAGGATGGATGGAAGATGCTGAAGGCGAAGGTCGAGAAGTCGTTGAGAATTTCACATCTGCAGACGACTGGCGTAAACACTTGCCTCCACCCTATACATTCACCGGAGCGCGTGATGGCGGTAATGGTCCAAGTGGCGAAGGCGGCGAAGGCGGCGAGGGTTAAAACGCAATTCAGACTAAACACTGTTCTGTGCAGTACGAAATCGCTTTGCAAAGTTGCCGTACATCTTCGGGAGTATGAAACGGTCCGAATGAAACACGAAGCGTGCCGCCCTGTACGTCTGTGCCAATAGTTTGGTGTGCAAAAGGAGCACAGTGTAGACCGCTGCGAGAACAAATACCAAAATCAGTTTCTAGTTTTTTTGCAGTTGCATGCGGGCAATTTTCAAAAACTAGAGAGAAGACTGCGCAGCGATTTTCAGTTGATTGTGGACCAGCAATTCTCACACCATCAATCTCCTTCAGTGCGTTAATGAACTGTAGCGTGAGTGCTTTTTCTTTCTCAAGTAGGCAATCAATTCCTTTGGATAAAATCCAGTTTGTGCTCGCGACAAGACCAGCGACGCCAATCATATTGTGTGAACCAACCTCGTACTTGTCCGGCATAGTTGATGGCTGGACAGGGTGCTCGCTTTCGCTTCCTGTTCCACCAGTTCTTGTAGGAGAAAGTATATTTTCCACCCCTGGTTTTAAAATAAGACCGCCGATTCCAAGTGGACCAAGCAATCCCTTATGTCCAGGAAATGCAAGTAAATCGATGTTCATTTCTTGGACATCGATTGGAAAGTGACCCATTGTTTGCGCGGCATCAACGAGGAACGGAATATCGCCACAAATAGAACCAATGGCTTTGATGTCTTGAATTGTTCCTGTGACATTAGAACCATGCGCAACAACTACAAGCCGAGTTGTACTTGAGATAGCTTTTTTTATTGCACTAGGATCGACAACGCCAGTTTCTGGATTCGCTTTTACGATTGTGCATGTAACACCAGTTTTTGAAAGCTCGTTGATTGGGCGAAGTACAGAATTGTGGTCCATTGCTGTTGTAACAATATGAACAGGAAAATTATTTGAAAGGTGCTGCTGTGCGATGCCGTTAATTGCAACGTTCAGCGCATCAGTGCAGTTGTTTGTAAAAATGCAGTGATTAGTAGATGGCGCGTTTACGATTTTGCAAAGTTGTTTTCTACAAGTGTCAAGTAAATTTGTCGCTTCAACCGCTTGCGAATAGGCGCCTCGACCTGGACTGGCACCACAGTTGTATTGGTACTGCACAATGGCATCTAAAACAACATCTGGTTTTGGAAATGAAGTAGCAGCGTTATCAAAGTACAGTTGCATTGATTAGACAGTCATCGCCTCAAATGGCAAGTCGTGTGCTTCTGCAACAGGTTGATTTGTGAGAACTCCACGATGTGTGTTGATTGCATTTGCAAAGTGATGGTCGTCTTTTGCAAGTTTCATTGCCGAAGATGATGCAAGTTTCGCAACCCAAGGCATCGTTGCATTCGTTAATGCTTGCGTTGAAGTTCTTGCAACTGCGCCTGGCATGTTGCCGACACAGTAGTGCACAACGCCATCGATGGTATAAATTGGATCACTGTGCGTTGTAACTTTTGCAGTCTCAACACATCCGCCTTGATCAATAGCAACATCTACAATTACCGAGCCAGTTTTCATATGGGATAAATCAGCACGAGATACTAAATTTGGTGCTTTTGCTCCTGGAATTAGTACTGCACCTATGACGAGGTCTGCCCACGCCAAGTGGTCACGAATTGCTTCTGGGTCTGAATAAATAGTTCTGCAATTTGCAGGCATAAATTCATCGAGTTGCCGCATGCGGTCAATGTTGATATCCATCATGACGACATCTGCGCCCATGCCTGCGGCAACCGTAGCTGCACAAGTTCCAACAACGCCACCACCAAGGACAAGCACCTTGCCGGTTTCAACTCCTGGTACACCGCCAAGCAAAATTCCTCGCCCGCCTTGTGGCCGTTCTAAATATTTAGCGCCTTCTTGAACAGAAAGTTTTCCCGCAATTTCACTCATTGGTGTGAGTAGTGGGAGGTGCCCGAGGTTATCTGTAAGTGTTTCATATGCAACCGAGATACATCCTCGTTCAAGGCAACCAACGGTTAACTCGCGATCTGCAGCAAAATGGAAATAAGTGAATACGGTTTGGCCATCTCTTATTAGTTCAACTTCTTGAGGTTGTGGCTCTTTCACTTTGACAATCATGTCAGCAGTGCCCCAGACTTCTTCCGCTGTTGGGACGATTTGAGCTCCGACTGCCAGATAGAGGGCGTCGTCGTAGCCACTGCCAATTCCAGCACTTGCTTGTACAAGCACTGAATTGCCGTTGCGAATCAGAATTTCGGCTCCTACAGGGCGTAGGCCTACGCGATATTCATCTTTTTTTACTTCGGTTGGGACTCCAACAATAGTCATAATGACGCTCCTTTTTCTCAACTGGACATGATATCCGCATGTGAGCAACTCGACCAGAGGTACATCGCATCTGGTACACTCACGCAACCTTGGAGATGACTTTTCAAGAGAGGAATAAATGATGACAAGTAGATTTATAACATTACTTCTAATTGGGTTATTACTACCCACAACTGCGATTGCTGGCAACAGAGAGGACGTTTTAGAAAAACTGAACTCTGGTGCTTCGACTGAGGGCAGTGAAGACTCAAAATCATGGCAAATATTTTTTGATGCTTGTCTTCTATTGTCTCCTCCGCCGCACGCAGTTGGAGAATCGTTCAATATGGGAATGGTCTGGCCAGGCATGGCAGACTGGTCAACAGTATCTGATTGGGCTTCAAATAACGAGCACATGGAGAATGCTTTTATTGAATCTGCAAAACGTGCGCTCATTGGTTTGCCATATGGTTCTGAACATGTCCCAGATGCATATCAGACGGCTGGAATAGTTGCAGAGATAGGCGTCGATGGTAGTTTGCAACATTTTAATTTTGAATATATCAATACAGTACGAGCTGCCTGTCTCTGGGCAACAGCAGAAACCTACCGATTGTTTGAAGCAGGTGACACTGATCGTGCGATTCGTTTACTAATGTCAGAGTTAATTGTTTTACGAAAATTTTGTGACAGAGATTTTCTTAAAGAACAATTGGTATTCATGCCAATGCTTGGAGTTGCGCTAGAAAATACGAGAGATATGTTTTTCAAATATCTCGAATCTATTTCATCAATCCAATTTCGTACTTTTGCAAAAGAGTGGATTCCATATTTGCAAACAGGACCAAATCGATTATTGATGCCAGAAGGCGACCGAGTGGTTGGCGAGGCATTGGTGATGGAATTATTCTTGCCAAACGGAGACCCACACCCTGCGAAATTTAGAGAAATTCTCACTGATGTGCAATCAGCACGTGAACCATTAACACGAATTGGTGCATCGAAATACTGGGCAACAATTGCAACAATACATCGAGGTCGTGATGACTCATTGAAACGCCTACATCTTATTTATGATGATTGGTGGAGAAGATGGAAAATGCGTGCATTTCATCCACAATTGAAAGTGGATACGGCTTTGCAACGCTCGAATCCAGTGGTATACGCTGCGGTGAATTTAATCATTCGGGATATTCAAGAGCTATTCGTTCAACGTGATTTGGTTACAACGCAAATAAATGGGACTGCTGTTTCTGCTGCTCTTTGCGGATATATCAATCACTACAAAGTGTATCCATCTGCAATTAAGAAAATGTATGCACAACTTCTTAATCGTTCCTCTAATCTGGATTACCTGCGCCCGCTCGACTTACGTACTGATGCCGCATGGGAGTTATACACGTATCCAGTTGGCGGTTTTCATTTTAGAAGAATTGAAAAAACGACAAAAATTCAAACGCTCGCAGGTGAAGTAATACTTAAAGACGGCGATTGTTTGTTGTATAGTGTTTCGCAAAACAATGAAGATGATCGCGGATTGAGCGCAGGCGATGACATAATCATTTGGCCTCCACTTAAATCACTTGAACGTAACGCAGGATTGTTGGATTAACCACGATGGCAGAAATTGAAAACGTAGTAATTATTGGTAGTGGTCCAGCTGGATGGACAGCTGCAATTTATGCGGCTCGTGCGGACCTTCGACCATTGGTCTGTATTGGAGTACCAAAATCGTCACCAGCAATTGTTTTACCTGGTGGACAACTGATGTTGACTACCGAAGTCGAAAATTACCCCGGTTTTCCTGACGGGATTACTGGCCCAGACATGATGGCTGATTTTCAAAAGCAAGCGGAGCGATTTGGCACACGTATACGTGGTAATGATATCGTATCTTGTGACTTCTCAGAAAAACCATTTAAACTTGAAACGAACAAAGGCGAAACAATTCTTGCGAAAGCAGTAATTATTGCAACTGGTGCAACTGCGAATTGGATGGGTTTAGAAAATGAAATGCGATTAGCTCGAAGCGGTGGTGGTGTTAGCGCTTGCGCAGTCTGTGATGGTGCATTACCGGCATTTCGTGATCAACCACTGGCTGTTGTCGGCGGTGGTGACAGTGCACTCGAAGAAGCAAGTTACTTAACTAAGTTTGCTTCTAAGGTTTATGTTATCCATAGACGTGATGAGTTCAGGGCATCCAAAGCAATGCAAAAACGTATTTTTGCTTCTGCAAATGCAGAACCACTTTGGAACAAAGTAGTGGTAGATGTTTTGGGCGATGATGTGATTACAGGCGTGCTCTTGAAAGATACAGTGACTGGCGAAGAATCAACACTTGATTTGCGCGGACTTTTTGTCGCTATTGGACACACTCCAACAACTGAATTTTTAGATGGCACTGGAATCGAATTAGATGATGCAAAATATATTCAATTGAAAACTCGCAGTAGCAAAACAAACATTCCAGGTGTGTTTGCCGCTGGCGACGTAGCGGACTCAGTCTATCGCCAAGCGGTAAGTGCAGCAGGGATGGGTTGTATCGCAGCCTTAGATGCTGAACATTATCTCAGCGCACTCTCAGATTAATTGGGGGACAGTCCCTACGCTGATTCAAGGGGATCGTCTGGCGCGATTCGAGTGATGATTTTTGCTCCAACGGCGTCGCCCCATACATTTACGGCAGTTCGGCACATATCTAGAATTCTGTCAACTCCGATGATTATGCCTATCGCAGCCACTGGAAGTGGTCCGTTTGGCGATCCAGTTAAATTCGTATTCACAGCAGAGATGACGATGACCATCGTGACAAGACCTGCAGAAGGAATACCAGCGGCGCCAATTGCTGCGAGGGTTGCTGTGATGACAACTATGACAAGTTGGCCAAATTCCAATTGAATCCCAAACAGTTGGAATAGAAAGACGACTGCCACAGCTTCATACAAGGCGGTTCCATCCATATTGATTGTTGCTCCAAGAGGCAATACAAAATTGGCTGCTCGCTTTGAACAACCTCCTTCGCCTTCAGCAGAATCTATTGTGACAGGCAATGTTGCAGAACTGGAATCTGTGCCGACAGCAGTCATCAAAGCCCGTTTCATTTGCCACATAAAAGTAAATGGATTTTTGCGTGAGAAGAGATATAAAACCAGTGGCAAAACGATGAAACCGTGAATCGCAAGACCGATTAGAACGGTTGCCATGTACCAGCCAAGCGGACCGTAAATCGAATTGAATCCAATTTTTTCAACTGTCCATGCAACTAAGAAGAACACGCCAATTGGTGTGAGCCAAATAACCCATCGAACAAGAATCATAAGTCCTTCAAAGCAAGCGTTGCAAAGGTCTCGTGCAGTTTTGGTTTTATCTCCGCCCGCTGCTAATGCAAGTCCAAATGCGATTGCAAACACAATGATTCCTAGTGGCCGCACTTTCACCATATCATCAAGAATGTTGACAGGTACAAGTTGGTACAAAATATTCATCCACGCAGAACCGAGCGAGCGTGTAGCAGTTTCCCCCGCGCTAAAACTGCCCGCAGTTTGTCGCAATGTCTCTTGCACTTCTTGTGGGAGAATCCCCGGAGAAATCCAAGTTACAAGTACAGTGCCAAGGCTGACGGCCATAAACATTGTTGCTAAATAATATATCAGCGTTGCGCCACCAACTACACCTAGTTTTGATGGATCGCCAATACGAGTAATACCTGAAATCACACTAAAGAAGATGAGTGGAATGATGAGGAGTTTCAGAGGTCGGATTAAAATGATATCGCCAGCAACTTTGTACCAATGTTCGCCGTCTACAACTGAAGTTGTAGAACCATGGGCAAACTCTCCGACGAGTGCGCCTGCAACGAGGCCTATGAGTATAAGTATCGTCAATAAATTTGTACTTCGATGTGTCATGCGATGTACCCTATCCGAAATGAGCGGTATTGCAGGAATTTTAAGACGTGATGGTCAGCCAATTAAAGAAAGTTGGGTTGCCAAGCTTGAAAATTCGTTGCAGGGCAGACTTTGGCGATTTGAGGATAGCGTTGAACTTTCAGAAGGAAGCGCAGAACTTCTGTTTATCTCTGATACAAAAATGAGCGATAATTGTGTGATTGGGAATGAAAGTACTTCCGTACTCTGGAATAAAGAAACACTGGAGTTATTTTTTGCTAGAAATGGTATTGGAAATCATCAACTTTATGTCCTGAACTTAGGAAAAGCTGGGGATGGTGTAGTTTTTTGTTCAAATCCGATGCCGTTGTTGCATATTGCTTCAGAGTTAGAACTGCAAGCAACAAATCTATTGAATGCTACTCAGCAATTTTTACAACTTGGATTTGTAACAGGAAATGAGTCCCTCTTGTCACCGGTGTTAAGTGTTCCACTTGAGATCGATTTGGCATTTTCATCATGCAACCAAACCGAGAGTGAAATTGAGAGGAGTTCTTCAGTAGCAGAAGATTTAATCTCTTTAGTTTCAAGAATTGGATTGCCATTTTCAGACTACACACTTTTATCTAAATTATGGAAGTATAGAAATGCAAGCAGTAAAGGAAAATCTACTTGTGACGGTTTTGAAAATTCAAGTGTGCGAATAAAAGAATCGGTAAAACTTTCAAGATGGCAGGGCATGTTGTCTCAACTTCCAAAACAAACGAAAGCGCGAGATTGGGCAATGTTTGGCATTACAACTTTTGATTCGATTTTTTCCATTGCGCGTATTGAACAACTTACTTCACATCCTTTTGATTCGCCGTTTAACCCACAATACATGGGTTCAATCGAGGAGCAACTGAAACAGTACGATAACGAAGTCCGAAACCCAGATTCGGTATTTCGTGGGATGGATGCAGCAGCTGATCTTGCTCAAGTTGAATTAGAAATTTGCGACGAATGTGCAAACCCTATTGAATCGTTCCCTCTTTCATCTTGGTTGCGAAGCCCGCAAAGTAGTCTTGGGCAACTTGCGGGCGACACATTTTCGTCAAAAGATCCATTTGGCAATTTGCCTATTGATAACTCTGTTGTGCTGAAACTTTTTAGTGCGCACAATCAAGAAACAAAAGATTATTCAAAAGAATTGTTTGCTTTACTTACTCTGAGTTTGTGGTCTGCGCAGGTTCACGCATAATGATTCCAAGCTCATGAAGTTGAGCTGGATCTGCTGCGCCCGGCGCTTCGCACATAAGGTCTGCACCAGTTTGCGTTTTTGGAAACGCAATGACGTCTCTGATATTGTCAGTGCCAATCATCATCATAACCAAGCGGTCTAATCCGAACGCTACACCGCCATGTGGAGGAGCGCCAAAACGAAGTGCGTTTAGGAGGAAACCAAACTTGTCTTCCGTTTCTTCTGCGGATAATCCAAGGAGACCAAACACCTTTGCTTGTACCTCTGGGTTATGAATACGGATTGAACCGCCTCCAACTTCAGCGCCGTTAATGACTAAGTCATATCCCGACGAAAGGCAATTTCCTGGGTCAGTTTCTAATATGTCAATGTGCGTTTCAAGTGGTGCGGTAAACGGATGGTGTTCACTTACCCAGCGGCCAGCATCTTCATTCCAATCAAACATTGGAAAGTCAACAACCCACAACCCTCGGAACAAGCCCTCGGGAATTAATGCAAGTTCTTTAGCAACAGCAAGGCGTACTTCGCCAAGGGCGATGCAAGAAACTCGGTAGGAACCCACGCCGAACATCACGATGTCGCCATCTTCGAGGCCGAGTGCTTCAACAAGTTCGTCCTTTATTGGTTCTACAAACTTTGCAACACCAGTTAAGAATTCGCCACCTTGGTACTTCACAACTGGAAGGCCTCCAGCGCCGTATGTTTTAGCAACTTCAGCGAAGGCATCAGTTTTCTTTCGTGATAATTTTTCAGCACCACCCGGAACACGCATCGCTTTTACATTACCACCAGTATCGCATGCTTCTTTAAAAACTTTAAAATCTGTTTTGCTGGCAATGTCTGTAATGTCTTTCAATTGCAAATCAAAACGAATATCTGGTCGGTCAGAACCATACTGGTTCATTGCGTCTTTCCAAGATATTTGTGGAAGGTCACCGAGGTCGATTCCACCAACTTCTTTGTATAAGTTTTTTGCAAACGTGCTCATTAATTCAAGAATGTCATCTTGATCGACGAAACTCATTTCGAGGTCGATTTGCGTGAACTCAGCTTGTCGATCCGCGCGAGGATCTTCGTCTCGTAGACATTTGCAGATTTGTAAATACTTATCACAGCCAGCGACCATTAAGATTTGCTTAAAAATCTGTGGGCTCTGGGGTAGCGCATACCATTGTCCTGTTTGGTGCCTTGATGGAACGATAAAGTCACGTGCACCTTCTGGTGTTGGGGTAATGAGAAGGGGTGTTTCGATTTCAAGAAATTCGCGATCAGCAAAAAAGTTACGTGTGAACTGAGTAATTTTGTGCCTGATTTGTAGAATTTTTTGCATTTTAGGTCTGCGCAAATCGATGTACCGATAGCGAAGCCGGTGTTCTTCCCCAATTTTGTCTGCATCGTGATCGTCTGGGAGAATTGGAAGTTTTGCTGTTCTGTTTATTATTTCTATTTCTTTTGCTACAAGTTCGATTTCCCCAGTGGCAAGTTTTTCGTTTGGCTTGCCATCTCGAAGGCGTATTTCGCCTTTAACGGTTACAACATCCTCGCGCCGAAGCGACGCTCCGAGTTCCATAATATTTTCAGGTGTATCTTCTGCATCAAAGACAACTTGAGTCAAACCATATCTATCTCGTAAATCGATAAAAACAAGCCCTTTGCCCTGGTCTCGGTAGGTGTTGACCCAGCCACTGAGTATGCCAGTTTCGCCAGTATTTTGTTTCCGTAGGTCGCCACATGTACATGTTCTTTTAAGCATTCGGGTATCGTATCAGAGCAATCGAGTTACTTGTGGATAACAGCAAACCAAAGACAATCTTACTCACAGCTTTTGAGCCAAGCGGCGATGCTCTTGGCGCAATGGCTACTGCGGGTTTAAAGGCAATAGACCCTACCATTAGAGTGGTAGGGCTTGGCGGTACTCTGATGAAATCAGCCGGGGTTGAATTGCTTGCGCACACTACAAAAGAAGCAGCGATGGGTGTCGGCGCTATCTCAGAAATCAAGCGTATTAAAAGGTTGGTAGATTTTATTGGTGCGTGGATAAAAGAGAACAAGCCAGATGTTGTCGTTGCGGTTGATTCGCCTGCTGCGAATTGGCCAGTATGTAAAGTAGCTAGAAAACATGGTTGCAAAGTTATTCACCTTGCTGCCCCCCAACTTTGGGCGTGGGCACCGTGGCGAATCAAAAAAATGAAACGACTCAGCGATCATGTCATGTGCTTGCTTCCGTTTGAACCAGAATGGTTTGAATCAAGAGGAATGCCAGCAACATTTATCGGCCATCCCGCAATGAAAAAAAATGAAATTGAAGAAGTGCAACTTCCAACCGGTAAGCCGAAAATTATTCTTTTGCCTGGTTCGCGCAAAAGTGAAATTCAAAAGAACTTACCGATGCAACAGGAAATTTTGCGTCGAATCAAAATGGAGTTTCCCGAAACTACCGCAGTTATAGCTTGTAGGGGCGAAGATGTTGAACGAGTTCAAGCGTGTTCAAGCGATGTGCAAATTATTTCAGATGCATTGCCAGCCGTTTTAGAGTGGGGCGATTTAGCACTTTGTGTTTCGGGTACAGTTTCATTACATGTGATGAATCATGAAACACCAATGATTGGGATGTACAAAGTGAATGCACTTTCGATGTTATGTTCAAAAATCGTATTGAATACACCACATAGATTATTGCCAAACCTAATTGTTGGAAAAAGAATCGTTCCAGAGTTCATTCCTTGTAAGTACACACCTCGTGCCATTGCGGATGTTGCAATTGAATTACTTGCAGATGAAGAGGCGATGAAAGCGATGCGAAATCGTCTCAAACAAGAAGCGTCTGTCTATACAGAACATAATCCGAGCAAGGAAGCTGCGGAACTTATTCTGAGTTTTGCTTAAACTCGCCTCGTTTTAATTTGCCAATATATTCGTGGTAAGCGCGCATTGCTTTTGGTCCGTAAACCCACATGATTGGAATATTTGCTACTAACATTGCTCCAAGGCCAAGTGTTGTCCACATATCAAGTTCGGCATCGGTCTCAATGAAGCCGATGGTTGAAACAGCAACGAGCACGGTGTACGCCAATCTGTAGAAAGTCACTGCGAAAACAGACACCGCTCCTTCTTTACCAAAGATATAAATGACACCTTGTTCTCCGTAATAACTCCATGAAATCATGGTAGAAATCGCAAAGAGCCAACATGCGATGACGACGAGCCATTTGCCAAGACCAGGAATTGAACGATCAAACGCATGTGCAGTAAGACTTGCTCCAGGGTAGTTTGTCCAGATACCGTTAGACACGAGGGTCACAGGAACCGTATTTCCGTCTTCATCTTCTTCAAGGCCAATAGTCTTCCATTTGACAGCAAGTTCTCCAGCATCACCATTTACGACGGTTCCCTCTATTCGTTGAATATTGGTTCCTGTATCTTCGCTTGTATTTGCGTGTGCCATCATAAAGACGGAATCATTTAATGACCAGCCAGTGGTACCTTCTTCAACTTGGTTGATTTTTTTTGCTTCTTCATTTTTATGTGGAAGCACAGGAGTTGAAAGATGCCATGCATCCCCATCGAGGGTTAGTGCTACGGGAGCATCGTCAGCAAATGAAGCTTCCGCGCCTCTGTTCCAAGCGCCAGTGGCAAGGATGATAAGAGCTGTAACAGTACAGACGACAAGCGTGTCAACGAATGGTCCGATGCCCGCAACGATTCCTTCTCGGACTGGTTCCTTGCATTTCGCTGCTGCATGTGCGACAGGGGCAGAGCCCTGACCTGCTTCTGAAGAAAAGAGTGCTCGTTTAATTCCCCACATCATTGCATACCCAAATGTTCCTCCGATGAAAGCGCCTCCGGCCGATGCGTCGCCAAACCCAAGACCGTACTTAAAGATGTCCATAATTATTGCAGGAATTGCTGAGATGTTCATGAGAAGAACGACGATGCCGGCGATAAGGTAGAGACCGCACATGAATGGGACGAGTTTACTCGCGACAGAACCAATTCGTTTGATACCACCGATGATGACACTACCGACGATAATGGCGAGCAAGATGCCGATTGCGAATGTTTCAGGATTGAATCCATTTTCGGCTTTCTCTATTCCTGAGACACCCGGAATATCGAAATATTGCGTTGTTACTGCTGCAACATTCCATGCTTGGAACATATTGCCACCAGTGATTGCTGACAAGATGAGCGTGAGACAAAAAATGCCACCAATGGTTGCACCAAATCGCCCGCCAGCTTTTTTAAATAAAGAATCGACAACGTACATCGGACCACCATGCGGATTGTCCGGATCAGACAAATCTCGACTCAGCATTGACTGCGTAACTTCTGTCATTTTCAATGCCATTCCAAGAAGCCCAATCACCCACATCCAGAAGACGGCACCCGGACCACCTAAAGCAATTGCAAGTGCAACGCCAGCAATGTTTCCTAGCCCGATAGTTGCAGAGAGCGCCGCTGAAAGAGCTTGGAAATGGCTGATGGCACCTGGGTCATCTTTTTTGTCGTATTTGCCTCGAGTTACATCGACGCCATGTGTCAGGGCTCGATACTGACCAAAGCCAGTCCAAAGCGTGAAGAGAACACCAGTAGCTAAAAGGGCGTACACCACGTAATCGTGAAAGAAGATACCGTTGATTGCATTGATGACATCGTTTGTGGTGAATTCCATGGCCAGCGAGTTCCTAAGTAATTTTGAGTGAACGTGGGTTTATATTCCTTATTGATGATATACGATATGAGGGATGAGCGAATGGTATAAAGACGGACTTAGTTTTTCTTGTACCCAGTGTGGCAATTGTTGCACTGGTCCTCCAGGGGCGGTTTGGTTTACTGACGAAGAGGGTGTCGCGATGGCGAAAAAGCTCAAAATTAGCTTGGAAGATTTTTATGGTCGTTACGCTCGCAAAATTGGCATTCGTTGGTCATTGACAGAAAATGTTATCTCTGGAAAATATGATTGCGTTTTTCTCGATAGGACAGCAGAGAAAGCGACTTGTTCGCTCTATGAAGCTCGCCCTTTGCAATGTCGTACGTGGCCTTTTTGGCGCGAAAATTTACGTTCAGAGGCAGCTTGGCAACGAGCGAAGGACGATACTCCTTGCCCTGGTATGGATACAGGCAAACTGATTCCCGCAAACGAAATCCGAATTATTCGTGACGCAGAGTAAATAATCACGGTAGTCAATTATCACTTTTGAATATCGTTATCATGCACTTCCGCGGGCTGTAGCGCAGCTTGGTTAGCGCGCCTGACTGGGGGTCAGGAGGTCGGAGGTTCAAATCCTCTCAGCCCGATTTTTTATGGGCTTAGTCGTTTTGTTCAACATCAATAAGTACGTATGCAAAAAACACTGAACATTTGGAAATTCACCGATGGAAAGCAAGGACACATTAGTCAGACTGATGGGTTGATTGCGGCAATTCGCAACTCGCACGATATAGTTGAGTCTGTCGTAGATGTGAACGAGTTGCCCAATGCATTTTTCATGTTTTTTAGTTGGTTGTTTCGCAAGCGACCAGCCATTTTCCCAAACAACACGCCCGATTTTATAATTGGAGCAGGTCACAGGACACATGCTTCGATGCTATTGGCAAATTCACTTTGCGGTGGCAAAACAATTGTATTGATGAAACCATCCTTGCCATTGAAACGATTTGATTTTGTTGTTGTACCGAGACATGACGGCGTTACCCCGAGAACAAACACAATTGAGATACAAGGTGTATTGAATGCAATTGAGTTTGTTGAACATAAATCTTTGGAGAAGGGGTTACTGCTTATTGGCGGAGATTCGACTCATTTTGAATGGGACAATGCTTCTGTTGTCAAACAAATCGTTGAAATAATTAAAAGCGATCAACAAGTCGCGTGGACATTGACTACATCAAGAAGAACACCAGCTTCATTTTTGTCTTTATTAAAGGGTTTGCAAATGACCGTTGTTCCATTTGAAGATACGGACAAAGAGTGGTTGCACGAGCAATACAAAAATGCTGGTAGGATTTGGATTACGCCGGATAGTGTGTCTATGGTGTACGAGTCGCTATCATCGGGAGCAGTAGCAAACGTATTTTCTCTTTTGCCAAAAGAAAAGTCATCACGCGTTCGTGCTGGATTAGATCAATTAATTGACTCGGGAACTGTTCGGACGTTTGATGAGTGGAAATTACACTCAATGGATGACCAAGTACCACAAAAATTTGATGAGTCAGCAAGAGTCGCTGAAGTTATTCTGGATTCAAATTTATGAGTAAGCCATTAACGGTCATACAAATGCTCCCCGAGCTTGAAAGTGGTGGAGTTGAGCTAGGTACACTTGAGATGGGAAAATACCTTGTAAGCCAGGGGCACCGTTCGATTGTGATTTCTGCTGGCGGTTCGATGGTAGCACAACTTTTGAAAGAAGGAAGTGAACATGTTGCATTACCAGTTGGCAAGAAATCATTAAGCACGCTTCGCTACATCTCTAAAGTAAAAAAAATAATGCAAGATGAAAAACCAGACGTGTTGCATCTTCGTTCAAGAGTGCCTGCCTGGATTGGCTACCTTGCGTGGAAGAAAATTCCTACATGCAATCGCCCAACATTAATTACAACGGTGCATGGACGATACTCCGTAAGTAAATATAGTGGAATTATGATGCGAGGCGATACGGTGATAGCAGTCTCTGAAATGATAAAAAAGTACATTTTAGAAAATTATCCATTTGTGGAACCAGAGCGAATCAAAGTAGTTTGTCGGGGTGTCGATACTTCAGAATATACATTTGGATATAAGCCGAATGCTGATTGGAAGAATGCCTGGTTTGCGAACTATCCGCAGATGCGTGGCAAGAAATTGCTAACACTTCCTGGCAGGTTGACTAGGCTAAAGGGGCATGCAGATTTTATTGCTATCATCGATGCTCTTGTAAAAGCAGGAGAAAACGTGCATGGAATAGTTGTGGGTGGGGCACACCCTAAGAAAAAGAAATATGAAATTGAACTTCAGGAACGAGTGCGTGCATTGGGTTTGCAATCTCAAATTACATTTGTTGGACAAAGAGCTGATGTAAAAGAAATCCTTGCAATTTCATCGATTGTATATTCACTTTCGCAAACACCAGAATCATTTGGCCGCACAACTTTGGAAGCTTTGAGTATTGGGAAGCCAGTTATTGGCTATTCCCACGGTGGTGTTGAAGAACAATTGAAATCTATGTTTCCAATGGGGTTGATTCCTTTGGGTTCAGTTCAAAACGCTGTTTCGAAAACTGAAGTATTGCTTGCGAAAGAACAATTTCCAACGGAAAATTCTATGTACACCCTGGAAAATATGTGTAAAGGTGTGCTCGCTGTTTATGAAGGCGATTAGTTATTTTCGCCAATAAATTGTAATTAAATAGTTAATTACAATTTCTACTTCAGTTATTTGACTAGGAAGTATTCTTGTTTTTCTTTTTCATAGTTACTGCAAGTGCCCAGCCAACAGTCATCCAAACAATTACGGCATGCTTGTTTGTGAAATAATTCATGCTAAAAGTCAACGGCCAAAAGGTAGTCATAAAAACTGCTGTTGCAAATACAGGGAGTGCAGGCTTTGTTGAGTTAAGATTGCGCCAAATCAAATCTTTTAAGATAAGCACAACCATTGTAGAGAATCCAATAAATCCTATTATTCCTGCTCCGACAAGCCATTCAATATAAAAATTGTGTGGATGAAGGTAGTATCTATCTAAATTGAGGTGGAATTTATTTTTTATGCTTGCATTTTTTGGGTCATTAATTATTTCTCGATAATTTCGTAGCCCTACACCTGAAAAAATATTTGTTTCAGGCGTGTTCATCCAAATATCAATTGCCGACCTTGTAATATTTCCATATGGAGAATTAGGCCAATCCGCTATTGTTTCATACGTGCTAATTATGCTGCGTTTCCTCATGGCTGGGTTTGAAACGGCAACTATTCCAGCACTGATGATCATCGCGATGCAACCGGATAGTATCCAAAACCTAAGTTTAGGATAGATAATAAAAAAACCTGTAAATACAATTGCGCAACCGAGTAGAAAGTTAAGTAGCGCTGTTCTCTCGCCTGTCAGCAATAAAAACACAGTGGCAACAACCATTGATGAAAGTAGTAAAGAATTTTTGATTTTAAGTGAACTAAATTTAGTAGTGTAAAAAATACTTGCCAGTGCTATGAATATCAATTTTGTTACATAAATGCCTGGAACTAAATCCGTAAATGGACCCGAAAGCCTGTTCGAAATTTTTGTATAGCCAAACAAATCTTTACCAAAATATGCTTGTATGAAGCAGTCTATGATTATGAAAACAACTACTGAAACTACACCATATTCAAACCATTTTTTTGTTGTTTTGTCTTGTAAAATCCAGTACGCAAGAGCAGCGCCGAAAATAATAAATCGTATGAATAAAAATGAAATTTTGAAAGACGCTTCTGGGTAAACTGCAAGGGGTGAACTTATTGTAATTGCATACACCCAAAGCGAAAAAGCAGCAATTACCCATGGCTTTCTAGTCCACTCCCAATTTTTTCTATTTCCAGAATGAAAAAGAAATAGAATAGCGATTACGGTTGCTATTGCATCTGCTCCTGTATGCCAAAACAGAAAGAGGGCGGGCATTAAGAATATTGATTTTTTAAGGAAGTTTTCTGAAATCAGTGAAGGCATGGGCTGTAACTTTTTTTATGTGTTTCAATTTGCATTGTAAAATTGAGGTAGGAGTTTAGTGGTAGATGACTCAAGAAGTTTACTTACAACTGACATGGTAAATTTAGTGCGTACGGTCTCTCGCCCCGCTTCACCAAATTGAGTACAGAGAGAGTAATCGGAAAGTAGTAATTTAATTGCATTCGCTAATGCTTCCGCATCATCAATGGGGGTAAGTAAACCATCCATCTTATCTGTGAGAATTTCAATGGGTCCTTCGCTTCTAGTGGAAATGCATGGGACTTCTTCGTTCATCGCTTCAATTAATACAATACCGAATGCTTCATGTTTAGAAGGTAAAACAAAAACATCAATACTCTTAAAAAACGCATCTTTGTCAGTTATCCAACCAATCATAGTTATATCGTTTGTGAGATTCGCTTGTTTTATTTCAGAGCGCAGTTTTTCTTTGTTCGGGCCATCACCGCCAAGAATTGCATTGCACTTTATGCCTTCATTTTTCAGGATTGCGAGGGCCCTGATGTACACCCCAAACCCCTTCTTGTCGACAAACCTGCCAAATGCACCTATCACTGGAGGAGTCCTAAGAGTCGGACGATTAGGGGCTTCGGCAAATGCAACCATGTTCGGGATATGAAAGATTTTTTCTTCTGGAATTCCAAAGGAATGCATTCGTTCTACTAATTGCTTTGTGATGCAAAAGATGGCGTCGCATTTATCAAATTTTTTATTTTTGTAATTATGCGCAACAGCAATAATTGGCGCACTTCCATTTGAACCCTTTAGACAAATGCGAATGGCGCGATTTCCATGGCAAATAATTGCGTCTGGTTTTTCTCGTTTAATTATTTTCGACAATTTGTATGCAGCAATGGGATCCCATTCGCCAGCATTTTTAAAATCGATGATGTTAGAAGTAAACGATAAAAGAATAGTCTTAGCCCAAGAGTTTGGTGGAACTACAGTTGTGACTTTGTGACCTCTGGATTCAAAAGCAAGAT
>DTSO01000051.1 GCA_012965315.1 Phycisphaerales bacterium
GAAGTTACTTAAACACTTCGCTCCGTATAACAAAAAACTATCTATATTTCTTGATAGAGATTTATCCAAATGGGATGAGATTTAATACATGAAAATTGGTATTTATGTTTCAGTTATTGCGGGGCAAAAAGGTTTTGAAAACAATGTGTCAGGGCATATTCAAGTACCTCTTCGAAGTATCGAAGAATTGCAACGAGCAGGGCATGAAGTTCATTTGATTACGAATGAAATTGGCGAGGGGCGTTCCTTGCCGTTTTGTTTAGATGAGAGCAGCATGAACATTCATTACGTTGCAGATGCAAGGGAACGCGGTGGTGTGCTTGAACGCACTGGGAAACAAGCCGGCGGAATGAGCTTCTCTCGTTTACGTAAACAAGTACGAGAGATTAAAGCAATTTGCAAAGAACAACAATTAGATGTTTTACATTTATTTGGTTATAACAGGACTGCGCATTTAGCTGGCGGTCTTCGGATGTTCGGTTTGAAAATTCCAGTTGTAGTCACCATGTTTGGTGCAGTTTTTCCAGATCGATTTTCTTTTTTGACTAAGAGACTTTGGAATCGCATTGATGCAGTCGTAACTGCAACAGAATTCGTTAAGAATAAACTTGAGTCGAATGGGATTCCAACCAAACAAATTCGACACGGCGTTATTCGCGACCTTGTGGAAGAGAAGGGTGATTGTGAAATTCTTCCGAAGCATAGAGTTTTGTTTTGGCGTGATATGACAACTAAAAACGGTGCTGATATTGCGCTTGCAGCATTTGAAAAAATTGCACCAAAGTATCCAGAAGTTAGTTTTAATTTTGCTGTACGGCAACACTGGGAACCAATTGAAGGAGTCGAAGAAGTAGAAAACAGGATTCCAAATTTTACGGTGTACCATTTTCCATATTCAGATGGAATTACGCTTCCTAAATTACTGCTTGAATCGCTTTGCGTCGTAATGCCAATTCGACACATGAGTATCGACCCACAACTTGTTATCGCAGAAACACTCGCATCGGGTGTTCCGATTATTACCACCGACCAAAGGTCGAACCCTGAGTTCATCCTAGAGGGCGAAACGGGGTGCCTTGTGCCACTTGGCGATGTCGATGCAACGACAAACGCGCTCGATGTAATGCTTGCAGATCAAGAGAAACTTTTAAGAATGGGCGAAAGAGCGAAGGAAGATATTTCATCCCGATGGAATTGGAATGCGTACGCTTTAGAGTTACTTGAAGTGTACAAGAGTATTCTTTAAAAATAGCAAATTGCGCTACCCACGCGACCCCCGTTTACACCATAAAAATGGGTATATGTACGCAGTTTTTACATCCAATAAAAGTGTTCTCTCAATTTTTCTTTAAAGGGCTTGATTTAGGGTCGCGAACTCTCTAAAATCGGTCGTTTCGGCACATTTTGTGCCACTTCTTGCAGAACCACGCAAGAATCTAATTGTACTTTTAACCTTTTTATCCCACTTTAGAACGGAGTTCACCAGAAATGTCAACAGACAACCTCATCGCCCCTCACGGCGGTACATTGGTAAACAGATTTGCTGACGGCAATCTTGCCGAAGAAGCTTCAAATCTTCCATCAATTACCCTATCAACCAAGCAAGCATGTGATCTTGAAATGATTGCAATCGGTGCTTTTAGCCCGTTAACAGGTTTCTGCAAAAAGGCAGACTTCGATTCAATTTGTAAAGACATGCGTCTTGCAAATGGCACAGTTTGGCCGATTCCAATAACACTTGCAGTTAATGAAGACGTGAAAAGCACACTGACTGAAGGTGGCAAAGCCGCTCTTTACCATGCAGACGGAACTTTCCTAGCTATTGTTGATTGTGATGAAATTTACGCTCACGATAAAGCTCTTGAAATTCCAAATGTGTTCGGAACAGAAGATGATGCTCACCCAGGTGCTAAGCAAGTTATGGATGAAGGCCAGTGGCTAATTGGTGGCGACATTCATGTTGCAACAGTTACACCAGAAGTTGAACCAGGTGAACAGTTCACTGAATACCGCCTTGCTCCTGCTGCAACTCGTGAAGATTTTGCAACACGCGGTTGGAAAACAGTTGCTGCTTTCCAAACACGTAACCCAATTCACCGTGCACACGAATATCTTTGCAAATGCTCACAAGAAATTTGTGATGGTCTTTTGATTCACCCACTTGTTGGCGAAACTAAAGAAGGCGATATTCCAGCAGATGTTCGAATGGAATGTTACAACACTATTATTGACAACTATTTTGTCCGTGATTGCACAGCATTATCAGTAATGCCAGGCGCAATGCGATACGCTGGCCCACGTGAAGCAGTATTACACGCTTTAATTCGTAAGAATTATGGCGTAACACACTTTATTGTTGGTCGCGACCACGCTGGCGTTGGCGATTACTACGGCACATACGATGCACAAAATATCTTCGACAACTTTACTGCTGAAGAAATTGGTATCGTTCCACTTAAATTTGAACATGCTGCTTACTCAAAGAAAGCACAAGGCATGGTTAGTTCAAAAACTTTCCCTAAACTTGAAGGCGATCAAATCTTCTTGTCAGGAACAAAAGTTCGCGAACTTCTTGAAAAAGGCGAACGCCCACCAGCCGAATTCTCACGTCCAGAAGTAGCAGATGTCCTCATTCAATGGGCAACTTCAACAGTAACCGCATAACCCCCGAAATTATTTAATTTCAAAACAAGGAACTAGTACAAATGGCTGAACAAGTAGCAACAAATATTACATTTCATGAAGGCACAGTATCTCCTGAAGAACGCGTGAAAAACATGGGACAAAAGGGTGCAACTCTTTGGTTCACAGGTCTTTCAGCTTCAGGCAAAAGCACAATTGCAGTTGCAGTTGAGCAAGTGCTTCTAAGTCGTGGCCAACACGCATATCGTCTTGATGGCGATAACATCCGAATGGGTTTGAATAAGAACCTAGGTTTCTCAGCAGAAGACCGAGCTGAAAACATTCGCCGAATCGGTGAAGTTTCAAAACTTTTCGCTGACTCAGGTATTCTTTCAATCGCAAGTTTCATCAGTCCTTACACAGTTGACCGTGATGCAGTTCGTGCACTCCACGCTGAAGCTGGAGTCGCATACTACGAGTGTTATATTGATTGTTCCCTCGAAGCAGCTGAAGAACGCGATCCAAAGGGTCTTTACAAGAAGGCACGTGCTGGCGAAATCAAAGGTTTCACAGGTATCGATGATCCTTACGAAGAACCAACAAATGCTGAACTTCACATTAAGACACATGAAGACAACCTTGAAACATGTGTTGCAAAAGTTATTGAGTTTATTGATGCTCAAAACCTATTTGCTTAATTAACTAAACGTTAATGCACTTAAATTAAAAAAGAGCTCCGCCTGAAAAGGTGGGGCTCTTTTCTTTTAAGCACCACCATAAACGACGACATCGTCAAACGTTTCCATCATCTTTGGAGTTACGATACCACTTTCAGGTGCAAGTAGACTAGAAGTTGGGTTTTGAGGGTCAACCGTTTGGTTCGTGTGCACTTGCTCGTTGCCAATTTCTAAAAAGATGTTGTCAGGACCAGCTGATAGCAACATGTAACTGCCTCGTGTAGTTCCCCACGCAGTTCCCATCGTAAATTCAGTTCCTGCATTTGATATATCAATTTCCCAAAATGTAGGGTGCGCGAGAAGAAGTGTAATCCACGCAAGTTTTGCTTGGTTCGTTGGGGAAATAGTTGGTCCGATGATACTACCGTTTGTATTTAATGCATCTTGGAAGTGATCGTCCATTCCTGCAAGGTCAAACTGAGGCAGTGTGCCGTTTGTAGCAACATCAATAATAACACCATTTTTTCGACCGGACCTAAAGTATATAATTGGAATATCCCAAGCATCGACAAGAGAGGGGAATTCAAATGTTCCGGGATTGTTTGTGTCAAACGGTGTGTATTTTAAGTCGCTGGATTTTGGGCTGAAATATGGTTCGTACACACGACCGCTGATCCATGGCCCTTCGCCGAAGCGACTTTCGTTAAATGCGATTTCCCAAATCAACCCACTTGCTGGGTCGTTAACAGTATTTAATACACCCGCGGAGTTTGCAAAATCAGTGTATTCATTTACAACAGATTGAGGTGATTGATTGTTCATCGCACGAACACCGCCCATTAGTTCAAGCAGCGCATTTTGAGCAGACGTGATGCTTGTTCCGTCAACGGCTGAATCAGGTAGTAATCCTGGATACCGACCGTGGTCTAGGGCAAACTCATCACAAGCTCGTGCGAATGCTTGCATCAAACTTGATGTCTTCGTTTTTTTCGCGGTTTCTTGTACTTTCTGAAGCGCGGGGAGCAAAATACTTGCAAGGACTGCAATGATTGCAATAACAACAAGGATTTCGATAAGGGTGAAGCCGAATCGGCGTTTAATGTTTTGAGTAGTCATGAGCGTAGTTCCAAATGTTTTCCTAATCCAAAGCTTACGGGGTAAACCAAAATCCGGGTCGCCACGCTCATCCGCAATGACAGGGTACGCTACTTGGAGTTATTTTTCAACAGAAACTCCGAAAATTGCTCCAAGGAAGTTCGGAAGGGCGTTTTTAATGAATTGTTCTACGCATTGGTTCGTGTGTGCATCATCTATACCCCAAAGACAATATTTTAATTCAATAAATTCGGGATCCCCTTGTATGCGATATGCGTTGTCCTCAAGGAGCACAATTCCAAGTTTGGAGGAAAGCGCAGCGGTTGCAGCGTTCACCTCTGGTTGCCCAATACAAATAGTTGGTCTCGTTCTCAGTTCTGGATCGTTGAGGTACCACAAATCACTACAGACAAGTGGCCACGGCGGTCCTGGAATTTCTTGTTGTTCCATCCAAGCAACGATTGCTTCGCCGAGGTAATAACCACGCCTGCGGTCACCAAGTTCTGCGCGAAGATGTGTACCGACTACGATTGGAATGATAGTATCAAGATTTACTGTTTCATCTGGGTGTAGCAAGTTATAACTCCGCTAAGCGCTGTGCAGTTTCGGCTTCAATTAGTTGGTCTATCATCGGCTGCATATTTCCTGACATGGTGTCGGATAAATTGTAATTTCCACTTACACGATGATCGACGATGAGATTATCTTTGAACCTATACGTTCTGATTTTTTCGGCTCGGCTTCCGGAGCCAATCATTGAGTTTCTTTTTTGTGCACGCTCAGCGTCAATTTTTGCTTTTTGCACTTCAAATAAACGAGCACGAAGTAATTTCCATGCTTTTTCTCGATTTTGCGCCTGGCTCTTTGTATCTTGCATTCGAACTTCGATGCCACTTGGTTCGTGAATAAGATGCACTGCAGTTGCAACCTTGTTTACATTTTGTCCGCCTGGTCCTGTTGAAGTGGTGATTGATTCTTTAACATCATTTGGATCGAGGTCAACTTCAATTTCTTCTGGTTCAGGTAACACCGCAACTGTCGCAGTGGACGTGTGAATCCTTCCTTGCGTTTCAGTTGCCGGAACGCGTTTGACTTGGTGCGTACCACATTCAAATCCGAGGTTTGTCCAAACACCTTCACCCGCGATGCAAAGAGTGATTGCCTTGGTACCGCCAATCTCTTCAATTTTCCACCCTCGAAGTTGAGCAAACCGGCGGTACATGTCTTCAAGGTCGTTCGCCCAAATAGTTGCTTCATCGCCACCAACGCCAGCGCGGACTTCAAGAATAATCGAACCGACCGATTGTTCATCTGCGGTTACAAGTTGTTTTTGAATTGCCCTAGTAAGTTCAGCAAGTTGCGATTCGAGTTGTTGTAATTCTTCTTTTGCCATCGCTGAGACTTCAGCGTCGTCTCCACCGAGTAACTCGCTACATTCTTGCACTTGAGATATGGCAGATTCATATGTTTCAAACTGGGCGACGATTGGTGCAATCGCAGATTTTTTTATTGAAAGCGACGTCACTTTCCGGTGGTCGGTGAGCACTTCTTGGTCTAGGAGTTGCGCAGCGAGTTTGTTGTATTGCACAACAATCGCACGTAACATCTCTGCAACATTTTCAGGAATTCGCTCAGACATACGCGCATAGTACCCAACAACTCGGGTGCAGGGAATCCGAACAATTGGGTCAGACCCGACGTTACTTCTTCTTCTTGAAGTAATCACCTTTGAATTTGTTTTGGAACTTCTCAACACGGCCAGCTGCGTCAACGAATGATGCCTTGCCGGTGTAGAACGGATGTGATCCAGACCAAATGTCAACGTGCATTTCTGGGACAGTTGCGCCGACAGTCATGACGTGGTCACCACGGAAAAAGACCTTGCAGTCGTTGTGGTATTCAGGATGAGTTTCGTTCTTCATAATAGTGCTCCAATGCCCCGTGCTTTTGCAGGGGAGCCCCATATTGTAGGATTCATCTCCAATTAGTTCAACCCCTCTTGTCTCAAATGCTGTTGTTTTGCTATAATTCCACGCTCCTGATCCCCTATAGCTCAGTTGGTAGAGCGAGCGGCTGTTAACCGCTAGGTCATTGGTTCGAGTCCAATTGGGGGAGTTATACGTCAGGAGCCTAGGTTTGCGCGGGATGGACATGCCTCAGAGGAACAAAAGAAACAAGACTAGTGCAGTTTTTGGAAGCCAGTCTTGATCGCACTCACCAATGCATCTATTTCAGTTTCAGTCATTGGGGTTGATAGTGCAGCGGAACATGTATTAATCATCAAGAACCCTGCATCAAAAAGGTGATCGAGCAGCATCGTAAGTTTCTGGTTTTCTTCAGGAGTGAGGAATGCTTCGCGGAAGTCTCTCGGTGCTTCTTCTTTCATGTGCACTCTAAACATCGAGCCACCACCAGTTACACACGCTTTGACACCAGTTTCACTAATTGCATTTTCGATTCCACGCATCGCTTTTTGTGTCAGCGCATTCAAACGAGCAACAGCAGGTGCATCGAATTTCTCCATGGCTGCAAGTCCAGCAGTAGTAGTAATTGGATTCGCCGAAAACGTTCCAGAGTGAGGGAACAAAAGTTGGTCAGCAAGGGGATTCATTACATCCATCACGTCTGCGCGACCAGTGATAGCACCAACTGGGAAACCGCCACCGATTGCTTTGCCAAGAGCAGTTAAGTCGGGCGTAATGTTATATCGTTCTTGCAACCCGCCAACTTCGCAGCGAAATGTAATGACTTCGTCAAGAACAAGTAACACACCATGTTGCGTTGTCCATTCTCGGATCGCTGCGACGAAATCTGCATCTGCAGGTCGCAAGCCAACGCGATGTGGCATGAGGTCAAGAAGCACGCACGCCAAATCGCTGGTGTGTTGGCTCAGTATTGCAATGGCTCGTTCGGGATCATTGAATGGAAGGATGACGACATCACCAAGTGCAGATTCAGGCGTTCCGTGCGCCAAAGGCACACTCTTTGGTTGGTCGATACTTCCCCAAGTTTCAGGATTAGGCGCTTGGCTTACCTCTGCGTAATCGTATTGTCCATGGTACGCACCTTCGACTTTTGCGATTTTTGGTCGTCCAGTAAAAGCACGCGATGCCTTAAGTGCCGCCATTAACGCTTCGGTGCCGGAGTTTACGAATCGTAACTTCTCAAAAGAAGGGTTGCGACTACATAAGTGTTGCGCATACCGCACTTCGACTTCGGTTGCCATTGTGAATGCAGTTCCCTTTGCAAGTTGCTCAGTGACTGCTTGAGTAATTTCAGGGCAAGCGTGACCGTGAATGAGTGAAGCCATGTTGTTCGAAAAATCGATTCGCGTAACGCCATCAAGATCTGTTAAAAGACAACCCTTGCCGAAATCTGCATACGGGGGATGCGGCGTTCGCAATACGGTATTCCGGCTGACTCCGCCCGGCAGGACATCAAGTGCTTGTTTGTACAGTTTTTCGCTTCGTGTCATTTCGTATTGACCTTCAGTGGAATCAGGAGAGCACCAGTTCGTTCTTTCACATAATCGAAATCGATTCCAGGACTTAACTCGATGAGTTGGAATCCTTCTGCAGTGACTTCGATGACAGCGAGGTTGGTATAGATTCGATTGACAATACCACATCCAGTTAATGGAAATGTGCATGACGGTACGAGTTTCGGTTCGCCGTTTTTGGTGCAGTGTTGCGTGATTACATAAATTGATTTGACACCAGCGACTAGATCCATCGCACCGCCAACTGCGGGGATAGCATCAGGCGCGCCAGTCGACCAGTTGGCAAGGTTACCATCACTAGATACTTGTAACGCGCCAAGTACGCACAGGTCCAGATGACCACCGCGAATCATTGCGAAACTGTCTGCGTGATGAAAATAAGCAGCGCCAGGGATCGCAGTAACTTGTCGCTTGCCTGCATTTATTAATTCTGGATCTCCAAAACCCTCTTCAGGTGATGGTCCCATTCCAAGGAGACCATTTTCAGTGTGGTAAATAAACTCGCGACCTTCGGGTACGAATTTAGCGACTAATTCTGGAATGCCGATGCCAAGATTTACATACGAGCCGTCAGGAATGTCTTGCGCGAGGCGCATCGCCATTTCATCTCTAGTGCGACCGACTTGTTCCGTGGAATTGGTCATGGGTAAGACACTCCTGCTGCAATCAATTCAGATTCAACCGCTGGCTTTTGTATTTCAACAACACGATTGACAAAGATGCCCGGAGTGATAATCACTTCAGGGTCGATTTCGCCAGGAGAGACGATATGTTCTGCTTGGATAATGCTTACGTTCCCCGCCATTGCCATGAGAGGTCCGAAGTTGCGAGCAGTTTTATTGTAAAGCACGTTACCGTGTGTGTCGGCTATTCGGCCTTTGATGAGCGAGAAGTCTGCAGTTAGCCCGTATTCAAGAACAAACTCACGACCATGTATTGTGCGATGTTCTTTATCTTCGCCCAGTGGAGTGCCGACTGAAGTTGGTGTATAAAAAGCGGGAATGCCAGAACCACCAGCCCTGATGCGTTCAGCGAGTGTTCCTTGAGGCACGAGTTCGAGTTTGGTTTCACCGCTACGGTACAGTTTTGGGAACACCGTCGAGTTTGCTGTCCGAGGGTACGAGCAAATCATTTTAGACACGCGCTTAGCTTTTATTAAAGCCGCAAGTCCAACTTCGCCACTTCCTGTATTGTTATTTACAACGGTTAAGTTTGTAGCGCCGTGATCAATCAAAGCGTGAATGAGTTCGATTGGACTGCCAGCTTCACCAAACCCACTGATCATGATGGTCGCACCATCGAACACATCTGCTACCGCCTCTTCGGCGCTGGCAAGTTGCTTGTTAATCATTGTTAACTTTGCTTCTTCACACGAGTGTAATCGAACAACCCAGCTTCATCGAACAGAACACGGTCTTCATAATCGTTAAACCAGATTGCGTCTGGATTACGGCCGACGATACAAATTTTTCCACGTAGTGGAGCACCTGCAGCATTCCGAAGAAGTTTCAAAATCACCACGCCATTTTCACTACCTGCAAGTCCGGGTATTGGTTCATTTGTCACTGCACTTACCTCTGTCTTGCCTAGATAGTGTGTAATGGATAGTTTTGCATGCGCCTCAACACCGGAAAGTCCTTTTTGCGATTCGTTTAGAACGTCCCATGCAGTTTCAATCGGAACGTTAAATGCACGGTGCGCAACAATGTCGCGACCACAGAAGAAGTAGTGGTTCTCTGCGCCGACGCGTTTCAATGCTCGTTGCATAATTCGCAATGCATCTGCGTCGTCATTGATATCTTTGATAATTGGAGATTGGTTCTCAACACTAATCCAACCGCGTGAAACAAGACCCTTCATCGCTTTATCAGATGCAGGATTCCATTGTAAAATTCCAGAGGAATCTTCAATGTAATTGCCATCTTCGTCTTTGGCGAGAAATTCATCAGGGTGATTGAAGTGCACCATGAAACGCAATCCAACTTCTGGATAGGTCTCGTGGAATTGATCGAGCATGGAAAGAAAAGTTTCGTCGAATCGTTGCGGGAAGAACGCCATTTCCTTTGTGCCAATACGAATGGATTCGATGCCAGCTTCTGCTAACGCGCCAAGCCATGCGGCGATTTTCGAATTGGCGAGCACCATCGGATCACCACCAGAAAGTAGAATTTCACGTAACTTTTCACGACCTGATTCAGGGTGAACGCCGCCATTATTTGCAACGATTTCATTGTGCGAACGAATGTATGCAGTGATTTCTGGAATCTTCGCCATTCCCTTTTTTGCGACCGTTCCATCTTGACGTTTGATTTCCTTGCGACCAATTAATTCTTCGCGATAACAAAAACGGCAATGCGCAGAGCATGTTGAAACGACATACATAAGACCCATCTCATACTTGTGAAGAAGACCTTCGACGGGGCTGTAGTCCATCTGGTTGCCAGGATCTTCTGCACCATCCAAGTCGTTTGTTTCTTCAGGTGTTGCTTTGACGATGTGCTGGATTGGCTTGCTGTTCTTTGCAATTTCAAAGTAGTGCTTTGTTAACTTGACTGGCATTCGTTTTTCAACATCCCGGTCGGTGTCCTTCAAAATTCGCAATGCATCAATTTCGCTTGTCGTGTAAAAGCCTTGCATTTCTTCAGGCGCTTTATTTTCAAAGAAGGGAAACAAACCATTAACATTTTCGCGTTTATAACTGGGGCTTTCGACAGTGTCGAGAAATGCCTGTTCTTTATCAGTGGGGACATGTTTTAGTTTTGTAGTCATAGTTTTACTCAACGTATTGGGTCTTTATCGCTCTTTATCGGCAAGGGGTGGACTTGTAACAAACTGTACAATATAATAAAAATAGTGTAACACATTGACCATTGGAGTACCAGCATTGTCCATTCAAAATCTGATTGCATCTGTAAATGAGCGTTTAACACCAACGGAACTCCGCATTGCTGAGGCAGTACTGGACGATCCGATGTTACTCACCTTTGGAACCGTCTCCGGCCTTGCCGATCGTGTTGGGACGAGTCGTGCTTCTATTGTCCGATTTGCAACAAAACTTGGCTTTGAGGGGTACAGCGATTTGCAAAAAAGTGTTCGAGATGGTGTATCACAACAACTGACTAGTCCAAGCCACAGGGTTCGACACCAAGATGGTCCAGCTGCGCCGATTCAGTTCGAAATCGAAAATGCGATGCACGCAGCATTCGTTGAACTTGACGATACATGTCTACAATCGATGGCTGACCCAATTGTCGTTGCACCAAATGTTTGGATTTTATCGGGTGAAACTTCAATGGCTGGAGCACACGCGCTTTACAGTGGTCTTTCGATGATCCGTCCAAACGTTCGACTAATACAAGAACACTCAACTGGACGTGAATTATGTGGAGCACTTCCCGGTGATGTTGCGGTTGTATTTGATTTTGCTCGGTATCGTAAAAACGCAGTCATCGCAGCACGCACGCTCTCTGATCTTGGCGTGACAATTGTTGCGATTACAGATGGACCACTTTCGCCGCTTTCGTCACTGACACAAATTCGGTGCGAGTTAAAAATACCAGCAGTAGGACCTTTTGATAGTTCTGTTCCAGCGGTTATTGCTGCGGAACTTCTTGTCGCTCAAGTTGTCAGTGAACTTCGCGATGAAGCGCGCAACCGAATTGACCGGTTGGAAGTTTTTTGGCAAGCAACTGGAACGTTTTTGAATTACGGCCCACGACCGAACAGGGATGCTTAAAAAGGGGACTGGTCCTATGAGGGCAGACCCTTATTATTCAATCTTTCCACTCTCTTTTTCGCCAGATGGTGTTTGTACTTCGACCCAAACAGCACTGCCAACTGGTAATTTTGCAGGGGCTTGTACATGAGCATGTGATGCAGCACCGTGGGAATGTGTTTTTGTTTTAATCGAGCCGACTCCAGATTCATCGCCTACCCAAAGTCGAATTGCAGATGCATGTCCACCGGCAGTCTGCAGAATGCTGACATCAAGCATCGCAGTTGGAGCAATAGTTCCTTGGACAGTTACTTCAAGAGTAATGCCAGCGAGGGTTATTGTTTGTTTGTATTGCTGATTACTATCTATTTTGAGAGTGTCCTCTTCAGGAGTTTCCACCGTAGTAGTAACTGGCGCTGGCGCTGGCGATGGTGGGGTTACCGCAGTGGAATCTGCTTCATTGTTGCATCCAAAACATGCAAGGAAAATGAGAGTAGAAGTGAAAGTTAAAATTGTTGTGTAATTACGCATGGGATGCTCCTAAGTTTTTCATCGCCGCTTTTTCAAACACAAGTGAGAATCCAGCAGGAATAACGATGAGGTTAAGTATTGTAGATGTAAGTAGTCCCCCTAGGGTGACAATTGCAAGAGGTGCGAGTAATTCGCTACCTGGTTTCCCTGCAGCAAACGCCAGTGGTGCAAGCCCGAGTGCTGCAGCGAGGGCGGTCATTAAAATTGGAACTAGACGCTCCATAGATCCCTGGATGATTGCTTTACGAATGGGAACATGTTCGTTTTGCATTAAATGGTTGTAGTGATTGACAAGTAAAATACCATTTCGAATCGAAATACCAAAAAG
>DTSO01000052.1:0-7263 GCA_012965315.1 Phycisphaerales bacterium
TTTAAAAGCGCCCTCTTTTTTCATGTCCATTTCAATCACTTCGATACCGAGGCATTCTCCTACAGCCAATACCGCTTGGTCATTGTCTACCCCTGTGCATTCTGCCCCTGCGTCTCTAAATAACCGAAGCATATCGTATTGGCCGGGTCCCAAATCGCATATCTTTGTGCCCTGAAGCCTCCCCTCCTCGATACGAGTTGAAAAGAAGTCTTGGATTATGTGCTCAAAGTCCCGTATGGATCTCCATGGATTCGCGACATTCGCTTGCCTGGCATTTTGTATCAATTGCACTGCTTTTGGGTGGGTCAACATCCCATAATTATATAGCAGTAGAGGAGTCATGGCCTAGCCCTTATAATGGGGGTTTAAATTATGATTGAACCAGAAAACA
The DNA here is from genome assembly GCA_012965315.1 of Phycisphaerales bacterium. GTDB lineage: Bacteria > Planctomycetota > Phycisphaerae > Phycisphaerales > SM1A02. The sequence goes on from DTSO01000052.1 coordinate 392, forward strand.
ATTTTCCGATAGGTTTCTATAGAGAATTCCTAGAAAAAATAGATAAACTCGAAATCGAAGTAATTACATACGACGATCTTTTCCAGGAGTGTGACGATCGCGACCACGAATCGTACTTCGAAGAGGAGTTTTTGACTTGGAAAGAAAACCGCGATCCCGATAAACGTTATTTATTAATACAACACGATGTAGATAACTCTCCCCGACTCACAGAAGAGGTCGTTCGATTGGAAATGGAATTTGGCGTTCGGAGTAATATTTTTATATTCGCATCCCGCTGGTCATTGACAGAAAATCCAGCCCCCTACAGTGTAAACCATCAATTTTTACAAGATGCAGAGCAAAGAGGATTCGTTATCGGGTACCACCAAAATGCACTGCAACTTTCGAATTTCGACGTAGAGGAGGCTACTAAGCGATTCGAAGCCGACGTGTATCAATTACGGAAAATGTACAACATCAATTATGTTGTACCACACGGCGGTAAGGGTACTACGGTAAATGGAACAGTTATCCATAATAAAGATTTAAACATTCCCGAATCCCTGCGCTCTAGTCTTCGATGGGTATACAACAAATACGGAATGAAGTTTTCGCACCGAATCAGCGACGGTGGATTAAGAAAGTGCACTGATGTTGAACGGCTGCATCAACTGAATCTAACCGAAAACTTTTTGCCGTCTATAGAACTTGGAAAACGCGGATTCGTATTAACGCATCCGCAGCGATGGGGAACAAATGTGGATCCTAGTTTCACACCCCTGCTCGCATCACTTCCGTGGTATAAAAAAATGTGCAAGCGGCACAACGTACTTCCAAAGAGTATAAAACCTCCTCAGTCAGCCGATATCTAATTCCATTTCAATTTCTCTTTCCGTCTCACCGGTTGAATCACCGACAATATCATCCTTGCTAATTATGGTTATTTCTCTCCGTGTAACTAATAGGCTTGCATCTGCGACTTTGTCTGCCAATTGCAAAGAAAACGTGTTTCCTTCCTTATCTTTGTAGTCCACCCCTTGCTCAGTAACTGTAAACAGGGATAGGTCAACGGGTGAACCATTATCATTTTTCATACGTGAACAAACGAGTGCCGTTGCAATTCCTTTTTGTAACCCTTTCGAGAAAAATTGTACGGTTTCATCGAGTGAAATTAGCCGATCTTTGCCAAGCAACTCCACATACAGCGGCCAAGACAAGCTGGAAGTTGGCGGATTCTTGGGTGGAACCCTTGAATACAGGGCTGGAATTGCATCAACAAGTGTCCTGCTCACGCCAACGGACATTTGTGTCATTCCTTGTAAACTTCCTGCAAACAATTTTAATGCTACTAGCAGTGGAATTACAATTCCATAGTCAATGTCGTCAGCGGTAATAATATAGATACCTACTGCGATAAGACACGCACTCATAAATACCGATTTAATAACCCCGGCTCGGTATCGAACTGTCATGAGGTGACCCATTATTTTTAAAGAATTTGAAAACTCGCCGTCTTTTGAAAACATGTTGGCTTTGGTACCGTCGCCTGAAAATATTGCCGCAATTTTTTTCTGGGATTGCCGCATAGTTTTTTCCATTATTGGTACTTTTTTAAGAACACCTTTGTTCATTGCATAAAGAGGTGCTGCAACAAAAAACATACCTACAAAAACGAATATTGCAAACCTTGGATCAAGCCAAAGAACCGCGCCGAATCCAACCATTGCAGTAAGAGCAAAGTTAATCATTCTGGGCAATAAGAAGGATGCCCGAATTAAAGACCTGATTGACCTTCGCAATGTTTTTTCAATACCGCCTTGTTTGTAAAGCGCTCTCTCTAATTCGGACAACTCTCTGAAATCGTCTTTTTTAATAAGAGAAGCAATATCTGATCCGATTCCAAGCGCGACAGACCTTCCCGCAGAAACCGTTAGGGAAACAGCGACTACAACTGCACAGGCGCCGGCAATAAATACAACTATCGCTCCGCCAAAACAGTATGCGACCATCCACTGAAAATCGGTATTTGCAACTGTGCTTGTTGCTTCTGAAACAGCCATGGACCTAAATGGGTATGCCATTAAGAAGATGGCACCAGCGTCAAGGTTCGCTGACACGAAAAGAAGAACCATGGATGTAATAACACGGAATGGTCTCTCTTTGATGAGCAGAAGCGTAATACCACCAATTAAAGTAATGAATTTGTGTAAGTGCTTGATAAAAATTTTCATAGGTCAGCAATTGTAGAGTAGTTGGGGGTAAGTTTTCTTGCAAAGATATCCATCTTAAGCACTGTTTGTTTTTGGGTTGATTTTTGATTTTCGAGAAGAAGCGCTACAGAAAAAAAACGCGTTGCCGGCTGGAGCAGAATATCCGATTCCACTTTGTTAAAATGTGAGGGTGCCAACTCGATTTTCTCCAGCAAGCCGCCGTCATCGTCGTATTGAACGGCAAAGACCCTAACGCTTGTCTCGTGTGTCTTTAAATATATTTTATATTCTCGGTTTGGTTTTGATGGAATCCCCATTCCGTTTGATGTATCCCAACTTGCCCCAAAGAACACAATATATGCGGGTTTTTCTGGGTCAATCGCAGAAAAAGAAACTGACTTCAATGACCGAGTAAAGTGCATATTTTTTGCGTTGGTCTTTTTCCAGTTTGGCGTTCTGACCTTTTTAAAACTTTTGAACTTAATTTCTTTGTGCATTGACATATCGCCAAAGAGAATGTTTTTTGTAAATTCTTGGTCTTCTTCGTTCCACTCATCAAAGGATGGAATTGGTTCGTTTTTGTTTTTATTAACCGTTTCATTGAACAACTCTCTTGCAAGAAGCGGGTGCACAACAATTCCAAGTTTGAATAGTTCTTCTGGCAAATAGTCTGCATCCGAAACCATTTTATTAAACGTAATTTCGTTGTCGGTTATCGCAGCAATATTTTCGTTCGCGCTACGGACATAACGACAGGCACGTTCAAGTTGATTGGAAGAATTCCACTTTTTTGAACCGTCGCTTCGGTGTTTATGGTCTTGCGTCACTTCGTACCAACCTCTGTTGAGAATGGAACGTACGATATCTGTTGGCTCTCGCTTAAGGTGCACTATCTCAGCGTCTGGAATAATTGCTTGTACCATTTCCGCAACTGCTTCAACGTACACGTTGCACTCGACGACGTCTTGTTTGAGAAGTGTATGGTGGGCTCTCGCAGCCCGAAGACGGCTTGTAATTTCTGACGCATCGCCTAAAAGAGACACAAATTCCCTTGTTGTTCGGTTGTCAAGGGGAAACTCATCGCCGTCACGAACATGGTTGAGCGTCCACTCGTGAAGCCCCACTGCCGAGGTTGCTTTGTCAATATAGTTTGCAAGCCACTTTGAGCCAGACCTTGCGGGTGACATAACAAATATCTTCTTGGGCTCACCGCGCCACCACCACGGATGAACTAAGACTTGGTGACGCCCTTGCGAAAAGTCGCCTTCCATGGGATCGCCCGAGCGTACCCAAGAACCTCCCGAGTCCGACCAATAGTGCTCTTGCTGCAGTTTTGCAGCGTCATAGGTGAGTCCATGCTTCTCCATAGAAATAGACCAAAGCGGAAACTTCGCACCATCCTCTCGAACAAGTTCGTGATTTGGTGGGTATGGGATTTGATAATTTGGGTTATCAACAGAAATTCCCTCCGCAGAAATTCCATCCTCCGATTCCATTGGATTATCCCCACGCAACTCATTCCACAACCAGTAATTTACAAAACCATTTTCATAGCAAAGTTTATCGCCGTGAGCGCAAACGCCTGTTACTTCAACGTTGCAAGCACGAACGTGCGCTAGAGCCCGCTCAATTTCAAGTTCGACATCATCGATTTCACCGCGCATCCATTGCGTAAGAAAATTCACATGCAAACCAATTTCGTGTCCGTACTCTTTGAGTTGCCGAACCAGTAGCGGAAACTTCGGGTCGTTCCAGTACGCTTCAGTGTGCAGAAGATAGTACGTAGATTTGCAACCAAGTCGCCACTCGTAGTGTGCCAATTCAAGTGCTAGTTCAAGGTCGTGGTCAACGTCGTGCCGCATAGCGATAATTTGTTCACCGACAGAAGAACCGGAGAGCGTTGCTATCGTTGACGTATTGCCAACGTGTGCAAGAAGATCAAAATATTCTTGTCTTATCGACATGTGAACTAATGAAAAGGATACCTATATTGCGGCAACAAGGCTCGCTACAAGGTCGCATGCAGTTTTTGCGTCGCTTGGTTTACCATCTCGCGGGGTAAACTCAGTCACCTCCATGCCAAGTAAGCGGTCTTTTCTAGGAAGGTCTTTAAGCACTTGAGCTAATTCAATTGCGTCAATTCCATTTTCAACAGCAGTAGCAACGAATGGTGCCTGAGATGGGTCGATTGCATCTATATCAATAGTTAATCCATAACCGGCTTCGGCTTGGTTTGCTGTGTTCACAGCACTAGCCAAACACGCTGAAAGTCCTCGCTCTATTACGACATCCATCGTCATGCAATTAATAGTGCCCTCATCAAGCCACTTCTGCTCGCCCTCGTCAATCGAGCGAGTACCAACCATCGCAACATGCTCTTCTGAAGTTCTACATGGGGCGGTTGTTTCAAGCATTTTTTCTGAACCCCGACCAAGCAATCCAGCAAGAGGCATGCCGTGAATATTTCCTGACGGGCTTGTTTCTGGTGTATTTAAATCTGGATGTGTGTCCACCCAAATAATCCCTGTAGCACCGTGCGCCCTAGCAAGCCCCGCATGGAATCCAATGGCAGAGGTGTGATCGCCACCAATAATTACTGGAAACATCCCCTGTTGCACTGTTTCAAAAACAGCGTCTGATACTCGGCAAGCATGATCCATAATTGCCGTTTCTAATGCAGTGCCCTCTAAAGCACCATCTAACATAGATGGAATTGCATTAATTCTGGTTACGTTTGCTTGCAATGCATCTGCCAAACCCGCTTCAAGTAATAATTTTGGACCTCGCTCAGCGGCTTGCAACCCAGAACCCCAGCCAATTTCGGCGGTAATAAGCATTATCTTTTGTGGTAGCGGGGACATCGAACCGCATATTCTACAAGAAACGTGAATACCTTTGGGTTTTGTAACAATTTAGAGTACCCTATCAGCATGAAAACGCTCTTTATCACCGGTTTTATTTTAATTATTGGATGCAGTACCACGAAAAATAGCATTGTTGCGGGTCCAGAAGGACCTAGGCCAAATGCTAAAACTTGGATTACGCCAAAAAATGTTCCTACTATTGATCTAACTCAAGATAACGTGCCTGATTTTTGGACAGTTACACCTACCATTATTAACACACTGGAATTCAAAGATAAACACCAGGTGCACGGCCCCATTCCTGGCAAACACCCACGACCTGCAAATTATTTACCGCCCCACAAGAAGCCACATTTTGATGAGGTTGGTCCACCAAATGGTTTGCGTTCTGGCTTTGGAAACTCAAGCACGATAGTTCAAGATAAAAGCCACTTCGATGCAATTTCGGCCACTGCATGGACCCCACCAGATCCGTCGCTTGCAGTTGGACCAAACCACATTGTCGCAACCGTCAATATGGCAATTGCTTTTTATGACAAAAATGGAAACGAAGAATTTTCGTCTTTACTAGATTCCACCGGCAACCCTGGTTTCTTTGAAGACATTGGTGCTGGAGGTTTCACCTTTGACCCAAAATGTTTTTACGACGCACACGCTGGTAGATTTGTTGTGCTCGCCTTAGAGCAATATGATCCCGACGAATCGTGGATTACCATTGCTATTAGTGATGACAGTGACCCAAATGGCATTTGGTACAAATATAGGACATGGTCGGTCATCACAAACACCGACAACGGTAATACTTTTTGGGTTGATTACCCCGGATTTGGCTTTGATGACGGATTTTATTATGTCACCGGAAATTTGTTTGGACTAAACAACGGTGGTTGGGGTGGGGTTTTATACCGTGTGCTCGACAAAGCGCCAATGCTAATTGGTGACCCCGTTTTAATTGCAGATGTTCGCAAAGCGGGACACGCAAGTATGCAATGCACGCAACATTACGGAAGTTCGCCCTCTGCCTTTTTTATTGGCAGAAGAAACAACACCGAGCTTCGTATTTCGCACATTAATAACCCGTTAAACCCAACTGTTGTCAGTGAATTTGTCGCGGTTCCTGATCATGGATCACCGGGCGCTGGTGTATCAAATCCTGGTGGAACCGTTAGCGCTCTAGACGGAAGAATAATGAACTCTCACTATCGGGATGGGAGTTTGTGGACGACACATGGCGTTTCTGGAAATAATGTTGATGCCATCGCCAGGTGGTATGAAATTGATCTTGCAAACTGGCCAACTAATCCTCCAACGCTTACACAAAGTGGTGATGCTGTGGTTTCAGGAATGTCAACATTCTTCCCTGCAATTAGTGCAAACAAACGAGGTGAGGTTGTTATGGTACTAGCGTCAGCGAACAGTTCAACAAACCCATCGTTGCAACTTGTCGGAAGAAAACCCACCGATGTATTGGGCGTAATGGGGCTGTCGACCTCTATTGTTGTTGGAAACTCTGGCGCAAGTGGTCGGTGGGGTGATTATTTTGACATGACCGTCGACCCAAACAACGACACTGTTTTTTGGTACATCGGGGAAGTTCAAAACAACTCAGGTTGGCAAACGGTAATTGGTAGTGCTCTAATCACCTGCATAGAAGATATTAATGCTGATGGAAGTGTAAATGTAAGTGATATTTTATCGCTCATAGCTGATTGGGGATCGGGAGGAAGTGGAGCAGAAGTTGCTGCGCCGTACGATGTTATCGATGTTTCAGATGTGCTTGCGGTAGTCGGAGCGCTTGGAAACTGCCCATAATGCA
>DTSO01000052.1:7273-28864 GCA_012965315.1 Phycisphaerales bacterium
ACCGTAGATAATTAATTTCGTATAGTATGCGTGCAACTAGGAGTGGCAAGCGCATGGATAAGCGAAGTCAATGGATAGTGTTTCGGGGAAGGTTGCTCGTCATCGTTGGCGTGGCCTCACTACTTGTTGCAATGTTTTTGCCTGAACAAATTCCAGAGCCACTTAGCCCGCTTGTTATTGTATTTGGGGTTGGGTTTATTGCTTTAGCAGTCCCATGGCGAATCTGGAAAAACGTACCTACATGGTTTCATCGAGACGACACCTGGCTCTAATTTAATTAGCAGAGGGTTAATTTATTTTTTGCCGTTGTCTTTGTTGCCACCCAGCAGATTACCAATGCCGCCGATTACGCCATCAATTACCTTACCGGCTGTGTCTGTTACGTTTTGAATTGCCGTTCCGACACCAAGTTGATGAAAAACTGGAAGTTTGTTAATCACTTCAGTCACTTGTGAAAATGCAATTTTTGAAAACCCTTCAGCTGGGTGATTGGAAAGATGTTGCAAAATGGCGTGTGTTACTGCGCTTGTAATTGCTTCGGTTGCTACTTCTGCGTCTCCATCGGTACCAATATCGTGCATAACAATCTGGTCAATGTGTGCCGTAACGGTCCCTGTGTCAAGAACGGTAAATTTGCCACTAGCAATGACTGTGATGTCACTGATAATAAAATGTGCGATAGTAAACGATGGCTCTGGGTGTGAACCGCTTGGGGTTTCGTCGTTTGAAATTGTATTGATGACGGTTTCAATATTTGATAAACCGGACTCTTGTTGTAAGTAAAGTGTTACACCCTCTACAAAGACTTTATTAATTTTAACTTCTTTATCGAACATCTGGAAAACGCTGAAATCAGCAGTAGCTTCATTAACCGTAAGTAAATCTGGATTCTCTTCCGTTAAAAACGGCTCCGGATTTGCAATTTTCAATCCTTTGATTGAAGATGTCCGTGTGAAAAAACCAACATGCACACTATCTAATTTGACGTTTACGCCAAGACCCTCAGTTCCCTTTGACTGAATCACAGACTGAGCAACCCCGTCGAGCACAATAATTCCAATGACAGAAATTGCAATGGTTAAAATCACAGCAACTAACAGACCATTTACAATTTTCTTTTTCATAACGACATAATAACGTATCCCCGTGTTACGTCATTAGTTGCGTGTTACTGAAATTTTAATAACTGAAATCCGGACGTTCAACCACCAAAACGTTTTTCAATGCAATTCATAATGCTGGACAAACCAGATTCCGAAATTTCATAATAAATCACTCGACCTTCTCGCCTGCCGTTAAGCAAGCCGCGATCTCTCATTTTACCTAAGTGCTCCGAAGCGCCCGAAGGTGGAATGTTACAAGCATCAGCAAGCTCGCCAACCGAGTACGTTCCACCGAGAAGCATTTGAATCATACGAAGACGATGTGGATGTGCCACAGTCCTCAAGCAACCCGCGGCTTGTTCAAGTGCTTCCATACACAATAATTCAGTCTTTGTTGTTGTATTTTCCATATATCTAGTATATCGATATCTTTCTATATGTCAACTCTGTTTTATGGAACTTCGCACCATTCTATATAATGTAGGACATGATTCGTCCATACCGCCCTACAGACAAAGATAATTGCATTCAAATTTTATGTGAAGTTGGCTGGATGGAGGGCAAATCAACAGATAGCGAGGTTTTTGATGGCTATATTAGTGATTCGCCTTCGTTTGTTACTGAAATAAATGGCGATGCCGAAGTGCTTGTTCTCACTCATCCAGGCCAAGTACTCATCCAAAATCAAGATATCGAGATGTCTGTTGTTACTGGAGTGCTTGCCAGCAGAATTGCTCGAATGCAAGGGCACGCCTTAAAAACAACCGCTGTTGCGATTGCAAATTCAGCAGAAAAAGGTGCTGCGGTTTCTTTTTTAGGTATTTTTGATCAAGGATACTATGACAAACTTGGCTTTGGAACACTCGGATATTCACGTTTGTCTACGATTGATCCTGCAAAACTAAAAGTTCCAAAACTAACAAGGGCGCCGAAACGATTGACAAAGAAAGACGGCGAATCCATTCACGCTTGTAGACGAAACAGAAAGCGAGTCCATGGTGGATGCAACCTTGACGGCGATGGTGTAACGAGTTGTGAATTAGTTTGGACTGAAAATGGGTTTGGGCTTGGTTTTGAAAATAAAGATGGCGAGCTTACACATTTCTTGTGGCTAATCGCAAAAGATGAACATGGACCTTACCAGTGCAGTTTTTATTGTTGGCAAACACACGAACAACTTATTGAATTATTTTCAGTATTAAAATCTCTGTCTGATCAGGTGCACAGCGTTCGACTTGGCGAACCACCTGGATTTCAATTACAAGATTTTTTAGATAGACCGTTTGCAACTATTCGTTCACGAAAAAACGGGATTCACGACAATGCAGGAAACAGTGCTGCGTGGATACAGTGCAGAATTTTAGATGTTCCGATTTGTATTGGTGCGCTAAAGCTCTGTGGTAAATCTGTATCGTTCAATCTGGTTTTAACTGATGCAATCGAACAATATATTCCCAGCGATTGTTCGTGGAAAGGTGTTGCCGGAGAGTGGATAGTGCAACTTGGTGAAGAATCTAATGCACGCCGCGGCGCAGACGATTCGCTTCCTACACTATTGTGTTCGGTAAATGATTTATCTCGCCTTTGGATTGGTGCTTCAACTGCTGAAGCACTCACAACGGTTGGTGATTTACAGGCAGACAAAGAACTGATTTCTCGCATTGATTCAATTTTTTCTATCCCCGCGCCAACACTGGACTGGGATTTTTGATTATTTAAGGTCTACTTGGAGTCAGGTCCAAAGCAATCAAATAAAAAAAGCGATTTGGTGCTTCGGTAGCAATCGCTTTGTATATCTGAACTAATGGGCCCGGAGGGACTCGAACCCTCATGAGGTGTTATCCTCGGGGGATTTTAAGTCCCCTGCGTCTGCCAATTCCGCCACAGGCCCATACGTGAGTTACTTATTTTACAGTAATTTGTCAGTGCCCACCACACCCACAACCCCCGGAGTTACCTCCACAACAACCACCCCCGCCTCCGCCACCGCGTGGTCCCTCCCCTTTTTTTGGAAGTAAAGAAACCGCAAATAATTTTCTTTCGACAGACGTATCTTTAGGCACATCTTCACAATCAATACCAGCGATTTCACACAATTCTCCCCATGTGTTAATTGTGTCGTTCATCCCATGCAAAACCTCAACTGTGCGACCGTTTTCTTCACAATAATATTCATAGGTTGGCATCGTTTTATTTTAACCACAAACATCTAACAAAACAATTTGCTGTTTCAATCAAAAGATTAGATCGAGTGTTTTGTAAAAAATAATTGCCAACAGTGCGCCAGCTGGAATTGTAATGACCCAACTTATTGCTATGTCGCGAACAGTTGAAAGGTTGATTGCGCCAATACCACGTGCTAGACCGACCCCGAGCACGGCGCCAACAAGTGTGTGCGTGGTGGAAATTGGAAGTGCCATCTTTGATGCGATGACAATTGTAGTCGCCGCTCCGAACTGCGCACAAAATCCACGCGAGGGTGTAAGGTCTGTGATTTTCTTTCCTATTGTTTCCATGACCTTCCAGCCGTATGTTGCAAGACCAATCACAATGCCTGTGCCCCCAACCAAAAGCGCCCACAGGGGAACTTGCGCTGTTGCTTCGACAATCCCCCCTTGAACTGTTTGGACTGCTGCAGAGAGTGGCCCGATTGCATTTGCTACATCGTTTGCACCATGAGCAAAGGCGATAAAACAAGCCGTCAAAATTTGCAAATAGATAAATATGCGCTCGGTACGGCGAAATTCAGATCTGCCTGAACCTAGCGTTGCCCGATTTATTGATGTGTCAGTTGTAGCGGCTGTGTGCTTCAAAATATCATCAATGGAAGCTTGAGTGTCAGGGTCGGCCGCTCGTTGCGCTCGAAGCAAGTGCTTCTTCGCCCTCTCTAGGGCGCGTGACACATACATCTCCCTCGCTTGAAGTTGTTCTTCGTCGCTTTCATCAGATTTATAGTTTCGTAGTAACACAACCGAGAGTAGCGATCCTGCCAGACCAACCCCGCAAGAAACAAGCAGCGCGTTTGGCAACGATAGGTCAAGGTGAAGATTTTTAAGACCCTTGAACACCATGACCAGTGTCATGATTGCAAGCACAAGAAACACCATGTATGGCGTAAATTTTCGAACAGCTGCAACTGGATCCGCCTTGTAAAAGACTTTATGCAAGACAATTTGAAAAATGATATAGCTCAGTATGCCGCTCATCAACGGAGAAATAATCCAACTCGCAGCAATCTTTCCAACTTCACTCCACTCAACCGCTGACATGCCTCCAAATACAATGCCAAATCCAACAATGGCTCCAACTATCGAGTGTGTTGTTGAGACTGGCCAGCCAAAATACGAAGCAATTTGCAACCAAACCCCGGCAGCAAGTAGAGCCGATAGCATCCCCAGTACAAATGCCTGCGGATCACCTGAAAAAATGACTGGGTCTACAATCCCCTTCCTGACGGTGTCCGACACATGGGAGCCAACAAAGAAGGCCCCTGCAAACTCTAAAATAGCAGCGAGAATAACTGCGCGCTTAAATGTGAGCGCACCCGAACCAACGCTTGTTCCCATAGCATTTGCAACATCGTTGGCACCTATATTCCAAGCCATGTAAAAACCGAATACAAGTGCTAGGACAATTAAGACTGTTGAATATTCCATCATTTCTAGTACCTAGAATTATTTCAACGTCAACAACATTCGAACGCGATTCGCTAATTTTTCTGAGTAGTTACTTATCCCTGCTATTTCACGAAGCAATTGTTGCCAAATGAAAAAGTCGCCAACTGAAAGTTCGTCTTCGTGATCAAGCACACCTTTCATAAGTTTGCGTTGCATAATGTCGCACTCATGTTCGGCGATTGCAACCCCCTCAATCATTCCATCAACCCTGTTTGCTTCCGCGCCACCGAAGCCAGACTCAATGAGTGCGTCTAACTCACGAATAACTTCCTTTACTTTGTGAAATGCGTTGAGGTTACCCTCAATATATTCCTTCAGAGGCTCGGACAATTCTGCCAATATCTTTACGGGTCGTATGCTCATGAGCACGGCGATATCTTCGCCCTTATCTGCAATTGAATCTTGTAAACTTAAAATTTCAAGAAGCTGACCTCGGTCAATTGCCATAAACAATCCACGAGGCAGGTTATTTCTAATGTCATTTTTTACAAGGTCCGCTTTGTGTTCAAGTTTTGACACAGCACGTGCCTCTTTACCTATGTTGGTTGTGTCGCCTGCACAAATGCGTTTAAGCAGTGCCACTGAGGCTTCAACACAATCGGATATCTTATCGAGGTGTAACTGGAGCGGAACAAAGGGCGACCGTCCAAATAGTCGGGCCATTGCGTTAATGGGCATGTGTTGTCTCCAACAAAGTTTCTTTGCTTTGCATAATGATGTTTAAAATAATACTTGTAATTGCGTTCTTAAGAGCATTTGTGAATCTTCGCCGGCCAAATCTTGGCGCCAGCCGTTTCCTGTTGTCACCCAATCTGCTGAACTAATTCCACTTCCACCGCCATCTGGTAGCGAATGTTGCGACCAAGCAATATCTGTAGTCCACTTTACGCTGTTGTTCCCTGCATTTGGCCAGTAGTTAAAACCAAATCGAATTGCAGACATGTCGTTTGACCCTTGAGCAAACGTTGCATTGTCAATCTGTCCGCTTTGGTACTGAGCGAATAGTTCCACGTTGTTTGATATCAAATAGCCGCCCTGAACAAGCCAACCAGAAGAATCTTGTTTTACACCCGCATCTTTTGCGGTTGCTTCGACCATATACGCGAACATATTCCAGCCGTCCCCGCGCAACGATGCATCTACGGTCAATCCGCTACTCTTATTTCCGTTTGCATTTCCATACTCAAACGTGCCCGTATTTCTGCTGTAATTTTCGTAAGCAACGCCAAGTAGAAGTCCTTCTTTTGCTCCAGATTTAGAAGTGAGAGCGTTAAAGTCTTTCCAACTTGAGTCACCAAATCTAAATTCAGCACGAATATTCCAAGCATCTGTTGGATTCGTGAGTGCCGCAGTATTACTTTGTCCTGGACCATCGGTGTATTGAGCAGTCAGCCGAATGTCATCGTTACTCCAACCGAGTTCAACTCCTTGTGTCCACAAATATGAAAATGCTGTATTCACCATCGAGCGCTCAACTGCGAGTTGTGCACCCGAAGAAACAATTTGTTCTCGTAAAAACTTTGAGCCAAATTGCCCAAACTTAAACCAGCTACCATCATCAAATTGTTTTGCAATCCACGCGTCTTCCGTGTTTGAACCACCGGCACGTCCCCAGGTTGTTGAAACTTTAAAGGTCCAAGTGGGGTCGAGGACGTGACCAGAAAATTTTATTTTTGTTCGCCGTTGATCAAATCCGTGTTGTGAGGTTTGGCCTTCAGCGTTGTTGTACAACCAGCGAACCTGAATCTGACCATTTATTTTAAGCTTCCAGTTCCCGTCAGCTGACGATACATACGCACCGCCGTCGTAACCTGCCATTGAACTGTTGCCTTGCAGTGCATAACGCGAATCTGCATCCGATAGGATATTTTGCACCAACGATTGAATTTCATCCGCTCGTTGACTTGTAATCCAGAGATCTGATTTTTCGTTTTTAAGTTCTGAAACTTCTTCGCGAAGTTCATGAACCATCTCTTGCAGTACTTTGATTTGGTCGTCTTGACCTCCTACTGCAACTAATACCAATGCGCCTATTGATATACTCATTTGATTTCTCCTATTTGTTAATTCGCGCGAAATGTAACAAATACGGGGTGAGAATGTGCCTGATTAATGAAGCAAATTAAATAAAATTGATGGTTCAGTTGCCATACCCCTAAATGCCTAGTATCCTGTTCTCTCTTGGCCGAGTGCCCAAGTGGACTAAGGGAACGGATTGCAAATCCGTGATTCGTGGGTTCGAATCCCACCTCGGCCTTCTAGGGGGTCAACGGCGTTGCCGTTGGCCTTTTTTAGTGTGTGTTTGGCTCTGATACGTATTTATTTGAGGCTGGAAGAGGTGATTTCGAAAGTGTCGCACCGGAAATCGTTGCGTACTCTGAGGGCTCTGAAAGTAGCCACCCCGTTGAATCACTCCAAAAGTGGTGTTCTACCCGAACTCGTAGCGGCCTTCCGAGATCGTCTTCTATGGCGACAAAACTACCAGAACTTTTGTCTTGAATACCCACAAAGTAAACACTTCCGCCTTCGAGCAAGTCGCCACCGTCGAGCGTCACGTTGCGGTTACCCGTTGTGAAGTGGGTGATTGTTACGCTTCCTGGGGTTGAGCCACGAAGTTCTGAAAGTTGGGCAACAGTATTGTTGATAACTTCTGTCGAAGCGTTTCCAAGGGGTGTTGACCAGAATAAATAAGAACCAAATTCCAAATTTCCATATTGGTCAGTTTCTGCATCGCCAGCTGAAACGGTTGCTACAACTTGATCTGAAAGTACCACTCGTCCAGAGCGAATTTCTGTTGCTGTAATATCCAATGCAACAACTGCATCGTTCGCTTCACTAAACCAAGAAAGTCGTCGAACGCTCTCGGGCGCATCGCTTGTGTGAAGAAAATCTGTAATTTTTATTTCAACATTAAATGCTGTTGTGGCATCTTGGGCAAGTGAGCGATCGGACACGACAAAGAAATTTCCAGATTTCAAAAGAGCCCGCGAGAGTGATTTTTTCATCTCGCCTGCCAACCCATTCCACCGAGAATCCACGCCGGCACCAAGCGTTAAGTTTTCTAAAAGAATGACTGGTTTTTGCGCCGACTCTGCACTCATAAATCCAGCACCTGGCGGAGAATTGTACGTCCAAGGATTTGACGAGCAACCAGAAAGGGCGATTGACAACGATAAGATAAGTAAACGCATACCTGTATATCGACCAGAATTATCCTAAATCGTGCGTTTTTGCTGTAGGATGTCTTTTGATATGAAAATATGCCTGTTTATATTCCTAGCATCTGCACAACTGTTCGCGCAAACGGAACCGGTCAAGCGAATTCCGCTTATCCGTGAGGGTTCGAGAATTGTTGAAGCAACCGGTGTACTCACCCGGGAGGTAGATACGGGAGCGCTTGTAATCTCTTTAGAAAGAAATGATGCTGTTTTAAGCACAATGGTTATTTTGCCAAACCGGCGGTTGGCGGAAATGGAAGCTGTAACCGAAAAAAAACCCGAAAGCCGATTTCGAATTTCTGGAGATGTATATGCCTTTGGAAATAGAAACTTTCTTCTTGTTAAAGAAGCGGTCTCATTAGAAAAGCACGCGCAAAGAAACCACCCAACCACCGCACCAATTGACCCAAACAAAACAACGATTGACCGAGAAGACTTTGAAGATTCGGTCGCTGATATTGTTAGAGACCTTGAAGAAGCCACGGGTTCGCTTGTACGAAGCATTCGAAATGCTGCAGAAAATCCAATCAATAATCCTACGCAAAGAGCTGAGGGGTTTCGGATTACAGCAAGAAGGTGCCACCTAGTTAGAAACAAAGAAGGTGCTTGGATTGCTGTTTTTGTAAGTGATGCAACGGGATTAAGCGACCCACCGTGTACCGTTTTACCGGGAACTAGTTTTGGCCATCTTATTGACTATCTTGACAATAAAGATGATGCAACACCGGTGTTGCTTACTGGTGAGGTTCTCAATTATCACGGTCACCACTTTCTTGCACTTGGTGGTTGGCGACCAGTGCATAACACACTCCACATTCCGTAAAGAATGTAGCACTCGAAAACTGAGTTACTCGGGAATGGAATCTATGCTTTTTTTTGGCACAAGTGAAATTGAGTTTATCCGCGGTGGTGTAATTGGTTCGCCGGTTGATGGATCGCGTAAAGGCGACTGTGCAATCAAACGAATTACTTCTTCGCCTTCGATAGTTTCGCCAAACGAACAATATTGACCATCCAGTCGAGCGGTGCCTTCGCGGGATAAACACAAGAAGAATTGACAACCTGCAGAATCTGTGTCACCTGCCCTCGCCATCGAAATTACACCAAAATCATGCTCGAGGGAGCTATTTTCAATTGGTAGCCAACTTCCTGCGCCGCCCATTCCTGTTCCAGTTGGGTCTCCGCCCTGAATTACAAACGGATGTCCCTTGCTCGACAATGGAACGATTCGATGAAAATTTGTGTTTTGATACAAACCGCCCTTTGCAAGTTCGCGGAAATTCCAAACCGTATTTGGTGCGGCATCGGGTCGCATTGCAACTAGGATATTTCCGTGATCTGTTTCAATCAATATGTCTTTTGCAACATACACTCGCCACCCGCTGATAAACGCTCCTTCAACACCGTCCTCTTCTGCCTCGTTTTGCCATCCGACTATTTTTGTGTAGGACGTTTTTCCATCCTGACGAAAAACCTCTTCAACAACCGGTACTTCTCTTGATGCAAGTGGTTGAATAACGAGTGACTCGCCTACAGTTTCTCCATTAACAAGTAATTCTAGCCAAACTGCGGATTCCAGTTTTTTAATTTCTGGAATCCGAGCAACAATATTGTGTGTGCCTTTTGTTACTGCGGCGGGATTAGAAAGTTGTTGCCCATCGTGACTTTTCAAAACGAGGTGGCCTACATCTTCGCCTTCTGGCAGTTCCACCTGAACAACTATGCCATTGTTAATTCCGTTGTATGTATGTAGGGGTAGAACTGGTTGCGACAGAAGCGCTGCTAGTACTAAAATTGAAAACATATTGCACTCTCCGTTTATTGGCGAAGCGTTGCAAGAAGTTGTTTTCTAACCGCTCCAGCATCCGCAGATCCGCCGCTTCGTTTCATTACTTCGCCCATCAAGCGACCGATTGCAGCATCTTTACCTTGACGTACATCGTCTGCTGCCTGTGGTTGTGCGTCAATTGCTTCTTGCACCCATGTTGCAAGAGTATTTTCATCATTAACTTGAAGCAGTCCTTCTGATTCGGCAAGCGACTCTGCTGTTTGATCTGAAGAACAAAGTTTTACAAACAGCGTTCCCGCTGCGGAAGAACCAATTTTGTTTTCTCCCCGCAATGAAATAATACCTGCAATCTGCTCAGGAGTAATGCCAAGAGCATCCACCCTGCACCCCTGTTCGTTCGCTTCTTTTGCCCCAGCATTTAATAACCATTTTGCACATTCGCTCGGATCGTTCGATGCTTCAACACACGTTTCAAAAAAACGGCTCAGTGTGGGCTCTGCGATTAACGCTTCTGTATCTTTTGTAGAAATAGAATATTCGTTTTTATACCTGGCTCGTTTTGATGCCGGCAATTCGGGGATAGATTCATTAACTTCATCTATCCAATCTTGGGAAATAGTAAGCGGTACAAGATCTGGGTCGGGGAAAAAACGGTAATCGTGTGCATCTTCTTTTTCCCGTTGCATAACCGTAACTAGATTTTGGTCATCCCAACCACGCGTACTTTTTGCATTTGGCCCCATTTCAAGACCATCTTCTTTCCATGCTTCAATTTGCCGTACTGCTTCGTGTTCGATTGCTCCGTGTAGTGCCTTGAATGAATTTAAGTTTTTCACTTCAACTATTGGTGTTGGGTGTTCAACACCATCTTCGGTTGTAATAACAACATTAATATTTGGTTCAAACCGCATGTGCCCGCGTTGAAGAATGCCTTCAGTTACACCGAGGAACCTACAAATTGCTCGGATTTCTTTTCCATACGCAACAGCCTCGTCCGCGGTTGTCATATCGGGTTCAGAAACTATTTCAAGCAACGGAGTCCCTGCACGATTTAGATCAACAAGTGAACCGTCGTAGTGGCCGCCACCGGGAAGTTCGTGTCCGAGTTTTCCGGTGTCTTCTTCAAGGTGTGCGCGTGTAATTCGAACTGGTTTTATTTCACCGTCAACTTCAATTTCTATCGCGCCCTCTAAACAAAGTGGTTTGTCGAATTGACTTATTTGATATCCCTTTGGTAGATCTGGATAGTAATAATTTTTTCTGTCCCATTTTGTGAAAGATGAAATAGTGCAGTTCAAAGCAAGACCAACTCGCATCGACATTGCCACCGCCGACTTATTTATTACTGGTAACGATCCGGGCAAAGCCATCACCAGCGGGTTCACCAACGTGTTTGGTTCGGCGTCATAGCGTTCTGGTATTGCGCCATTTGGAGCAGACGTAAACATCTTGCTGTTGGTTGCAAGTTCAACGTGGATTTCCATCCCAATTAACAGTTGGGTCGAAACAATTTTCACTTTGAAGAGACCTCATTAATTCCAAGGTCTGCGGTTGTAAACAAAGAATCAAATACAAAACCAGCAGACTCTACATTTTCCCTTGCGCCTTCACACCTATCGATAACCGCAATTATTGAAACAACTGTTGCGCCTAATTCTTGAATTGTTTTTGCTGCTTCTAAAACCTGCCCACCTGTTGTTGCGATGTCTTCAACAATAACAACTTTATCTGTGTTGCTTAATTTTCCTTCAAGCTGCTTTGAGGTGCCATACTCTTTCTTTTGATTTCGAATAAAGATGCATGGCAAATTCGTTGCCATCGAGGCAGTTGTCACAAGTGGTATTCCACCCAATTCTGCGCCAGCAAGAAGTGTTGCTGTTTGTGGAATTTTTTCTGAAAACAGCGCGCCCAATTCGGTGAGGATGTCTGGTTTCGTTGTAAATAAATATTTATCGATATACCAAGTGCTTTTTCGACCACTGCGAAGAGTGAAATCTCCGTGAAGGATTGCGGTTTCTGCGATTCTTTGTGCGAGTTCTGCTCGATTCATACCAAGCATGATATCAGTGATTTATTATCTCCGCCCTACCCCGCATTATGGGGTATTATTTTTTGCTTCGGTTTCAAGTCGAGAATAAACCCAGTTTGCAGTCGTTTTAATCGTCTCGTTGTCAGATTTTTTGGCGTCTTGTAACCAAACAGAGTCTAAATATTCAACCCCATTCTTTGTAATAATTAGTCGGATTAGTTTTACCAGTGTTGCAAGTTGCGTGTCTGGTGTTTTTAACATTCCAACAACTGCTTCCAATGAGGGGTCCGTCGACATTGTCGCCAGAACCCAATACTGTGCCATTTGGTCCAGTTTGGGAAAGGTGGTTAATATGGTTGTAATCGCTTCGGTTTTTAGTTTATTAACTTTTTCGGTGTCGCTAAGTGGGGATACTTCGTTTGGTGGTAATGGGATTAACGGAGGAACAATTACCACGGGTAATTCTAAGTCTACACACCATGTCAATAAGACCAGTGAGGTCAGATCGTCAATCGTAGTAATCTCTTTGGCTTTGTTAATTGCATCGTTAATCCATTCGTCAGTGAGACGAACGCCATCAATTCGTAAATTGTTTACCGTTGCGCTCGAGCCAAGCCGCCCCGATTCATACACTAACACCGGTTTTCCAAATCTTGTTTTTGTTTCTCTTGCCACAAAATTTAGCTTTGCACGCAAGTTTAATGCTGCGCCTTTGAGTGGAAATATATCTAACAATTTGCCCGGCCAATATTGGCGTAAATTAATCTCTGTAATCAGTTTCTCTTTTGGTAACAGTGATAACTCAATATTTATTGGCACGATAATTGGTGGAACTGAGCTAAGCTCAACTCCGGGAATGTCTATCATTGATTCTATTAATAAAAGCGGTTGAATTGGACCGTTTTTTGCGATAACCAACGGAACGGGCGCATTATTCGTCAACTCAATTTGTAACAACATTGGGGTATATGGAGCGTAAGTATTCTTATCTGGCACAAGGCGCAAGTCCACAACGGGTCTTGGATCAGAAATTATTAAATCAAAGGTGTTCTGCAAACCAGACATTGGTTCTTGTAATTGAACAACCTCTGATCGAATCAAAAATGTTGTTCCTACCATTTTTTCTAATTGTTTTCGAGCCCAAACCCCTAGGATTGTTCCACCGCTGTTACGAGCGACGCTTAACAGAAGTTTTGCGGCGGCCTGTTTGTTTCCTGTCAATCTATATGCTTCCGCAAGCCCGACCTGTGAAGACATATCATTTGGCAACGCAGAAAGAATGGTAATTGCACCTTCTATGTCACCGCGCCTCAACGCAATCCACCCTTCTAACCGCTGCTTTTCAACGGCATGAATGTCGGCGTCTCTTTCTACTGCTGCAAGTAATCGCTCTGATGAATCTACATCATTACCCAACCAAAGCGATATCCAGGCTGCTTGCAAATTCATTTCAACAACTTTTATTTTTGCTGCAGAACCTTGCGATTCATAAATTTGTGCAAGGGTTAAAAGAGAGCTAAGTACAGAGCCGATGGCATTTTCTGAATTTTCTTCATCTTCAAGATCTCGATAAATAGCTGCGCGAATTGTCGCTAGTTTTGGAACTAGCGGGGCGTGAATTCTTGCAATTTCAAGGGGGGTCAGCCGTGGTTGTTGTTTTTTTGTTTGTTTTCTAAAATCTACATCGACCGAGGTTTGTCTCGCAGAAATAATTTCCAGTGCGCCTTCTGAGTCTCCCGCGGCCCATTTGCTTAATGCAATATCTGCCAACAGACCGTCGCTAATTTTATGGTAATTACGAGCGTCGTTTCCCAAAATCATTTGATACACCATTGATGCGTCTTTATAGTCGCCATAGGACATTAAAAATTCTGCAAGTGAAACTTGAAGCGCAAGGTCTCTAATGTTGGCTAAAACTGCAGCACTTAATAATTCTGCGCGTGTAAAAATGTCCGCTGATTCGTCACCAAAAAATCCGACTGCTAAAAGTGTTGCGTCTAAATACGAAGGGTCGAGGGCGACTGATTCCGCTAACCACCTTGCAAACTGATTTACATCGCCAAGCTGACGCTGAAGAAGTGCGGCGTCTAAAGCAAGGCGAGACGCTACACGATAATCTAACAAATCTTTATTTTGATTTGAAAGAAGTTGTTCATAGACTGCCATTCTTTGGTCGACGGTATTTGTTTGTTCAATTGCCAACCTAAGTCGTGCGAGTTGTGCGGTAGATTCGTTTGGGGTTACTGCGAGCAATCCTTGAACCGCTTCTCGTTCAAAATCGGGCAAGTCCGCCATTTGTGCCACTTGAAGAGCCGCCCTCCAGATTGAGGGGTTAGTGGGGTCTAATTTCAATGCTTCACGAATAAGACAGACTGAAGTGGAAATGGCGTTCGTCGTGAGTGGCTCCGTCATAGTTGCGTTTCTGGCTACCCTGATAAATTCGGTTGCCAGACGCGTAGCCGCGGATTTTTCTAGTTGTTCATTTTGGGAGTTTTGGGTCGCCAGAAGGGGTTTTGGCTGAATAATTGCCCAAAGCAAAATTACAATAATGTGGATTCGCATTAGCAAGAATGATATTCCATTTATTGAAGATGGTGGGGTTTAATAAAGGTGTATATAATTCTTGTTCGTGGGTGGTAATCTTAGGCCGCGTATCCATAATGGGTTGATTATTAGTTCTAGTGTTCCAATATCAATAAGAGGTTTTTCATGCGTAAAGTACATTTGTTTTCAATAATTCTGGCTCTTGCAGTAAGCAACATCGCTTCTGCTCAGGGGAGAAGCATCAACAAAATTGTTGATAACAACTCTCTGAATGATGGTGAAATTCGAAAAATTAAAGGGTATGCCGAATTT
The DNA here is from genome assembly GCA_012965315.1 of Phycisphaerales bacterium. Classification (GTDB taxonomy): domain Bacteria; phylum Planctomycetota; class Phycisphaerae; order Phycisphaerales; family SM1A02. Next base: position 21,946 of record DTSO01000052.1, read on the forward strand.
TGGTCCAACGCCCTAGAAACCACCGATGGCGAAGCGCTCAACAACGCGCGAAAAAAACTCGCAGACCCGCTTGAACCAAGTGTGGGAATGACTTCGTATGCACGCTCAATTTACGGTAACGCTCTTAATGAAAACATTAATCAATACCTTGCAAAAGACTGCGACAATGAAATGGCTGGGGTAAATGCTTTGCAGGTTGTCTCACTTCTCGGAACCGAAGAAGGGTGTGCGGTTTTATTGAACCACGCAGACATTATGACCGAAAAGCGAGCGTCGTTACGCCTCTGGTCTTCTATTGGTCTAAAAAACACTTTCCAAATCGGCGTGTTGGATGTCCGAAGAATTAAATCAATCGCCAAACTGGTTGCTACATTTATTAACAAAGAAAGTGATTGGTTTATTATCTCTAGGCAATTTGATACATTGGCTTCTATTAAAGATGTTCCCGGTTTAGATAAACAAGCGCTTGAAGAAATGGGAATTGCATCCTTTGATTTACAAAGCACAACCCTTGCTGCGCTACTTAACAACATTAATAATGGCGATGGTGCAGATGCGCGTGTTCAGGCTCTGCCAATTATATTGCCATCGCTGCTGTTGCAATTTAGCGAGTCGGGCGTTGACGATAGAAACAAAGATGACGCAAAGGAGATTATTCTGCCTGAGCTAATTGCGTTTGTTGAAACATCAACTTCCCAAGCGCCCTCTGTAGAAGCAAATCCGGTTTTAAATTCGGCTTATAAAGAAAGTGTGGCCATTGTATCTATCGTGATTAATTACATTCTTGAACAAAACACCGAAAACAGCGTAACCATCGTTGATTTGTGGGAAAACGGCAACGTGGATGCAATTCAAGAATGTGTGAAAACATGGAAAAAACTTTCCAAGAATTAATTTCTAATGTATAGGCTTCTTGTTCCTGTAGCATTTGTTGTTGCGGTTGTTGTTTGTATTGTGGGTTTTGAAAGAACAAGACCTCGAGCAGATTTTGTTTTTGTAAGTAGCGGAGATGTATTTACACTCGACCCACAACGAATGAGTTGGCTTTCAGATTTACAAATTGGATATTGTCTGTACGAGGGTCTGGTGCGGTGGAATACAGAAGACTTTTCAATTGAACCGGCGGCTGCAGAACAGTATGAAATTTCAGACGATGGTCTTGAATACATTTTTCATTTAAGAAATGATGCGCGCTGGAGTAATGGTGCAAGCGTAACTGCGCATGATTTTAGGTACGCGTGGATGCGATTGCTAACTCCAGATACGGCGTCTGATTACTCTAGTTTTTTTTATAGCATTAGCGGGGCGAAAGAATATTGGGATTTAAGAACTAAACAACTACAAGATGGGACTTTTGTTACGCTCGAAGAACTTGAAGAATCCTTTGGTTCTATTGTTGAAATTAAAGTTGTTGATACATTCACACTAAAAGTAAAACTTGATTTAAACGTACCGTATTTCTTGGATCAAATAGCTCTTGCAGTATGTAGCCCCGTTTATAAGCCTGCTGTTGAAGGGTGGGCTATTGATGATTCAAAGAAAAAATTGGTCGTGGAAAATGGTTGGTACTCCGTTGAACCGCCGACTATGGAAAACCGGCGGTTTGTTTCTTTAGACAAAGAGAGCGGAAGAATAAAACAGAAATATACTTGGGCGAGACCAGGAAATATCATTTGTAACGGGCCGTTTGTACTTGATGAATGGCGATACAAAAGAGATATGTGGCTGGTTCGAAACCCACACTACCATTCGCCATCTATTACAACAATCAATACCATACAGGGTATTACTATTGCAGACGCCAACACCGCTGTCCTTGCGTTTGAGGGTGGACAAGCGGATTGGTTAAGCAGTGTAAATGTAGAGTATCAATCGGACATGCTTCGTCAAAAAGACGAAGAAACGAGAACCAACATTCACGCATTCCCAACATTTGGAACCGATTTCTTTTCGTTTAATTGTAGACCAACATTGGTTAATGGTAAATTAAATCCATTTTCAAATGCTGGTGTGCGAAGAGCTTTTGTACTTGCAACAAATCGAGAGGTAATTGTAAAACACGCAACAAGATTAAACGAACCGACTGTTACTAGTTTCGTGCCACCAAATTCGATTGTTGGATACGGTAGTGTTGAAGGACTTGGCTTTGACCCTGAACGAGCAAAAGAAGAGCTTGCCTTGGCTGGTTGGCGTGACCGTGACGGCGATGGAGTGCTGGAAAATGCTGACGGTACTTTGTTTCCTCCAATTGATTTGTTATACACAACAAATACACCGCGCTACAAGTGGATTTCGCTCGAACTGCGTGACCAGTGGAAAAAAAACCTTGGTGTGCGGGTTGAATTGCGTGGCACTGACAATAAGTTTTTTAGTTCTGATTTACATTCAGGAAATTTTATGATTGCGCGCGGTCGGTGGTATGGGGATTATGGTGACCCAACTACTTTTTTAGATGTCTTTAAATCGGACAATGGAAACAACGATCGTGGTTTTGTAAGCATAAAAATTGATGCGGCGCTTAATGAGGCAGCCTTAGAACGCGACCCCGACAAAAGAATGGAAATGCTTCGTTCAATTGAAGAAGAACTTTTCACAGAAGAGGTTCCGATGTTAGTAATTTGTCAACTTTTACAGTTATATATGTATGAACCGAGCCGAGTTACTGGTTTAACTTCGCATCCACGATTGGTTCAACACCTTTGGCGAGTAAATGTCGCTGATTAAGATGGTCTTGGATCTAAAAATGTGTACATCACATCCACTGCAAGGTTAAACAAAATTAACAGGGTTGAATAAACCAGCACAATTCCCATTAGAACCGTAATGTCCTTTCCTAATACGGCGTCTACGAAGTGTGTACCAATCCCGGGCACTGCGAATACTTTTTCTATTACAAACGAGCCTGTCATTGCGGCGGCTGTTGCTGGCCCTAAATAACTAACCACAGGCAAAAGCGCGTTTTTCATTGCGTGTTTTAATATTACTGATTTCTCAGAAAGACCCTTTGCTCGGGCTGTGCGAATGTGGTCGCTTCGTAATTGTTCAATCATTCCAACTCTTGTTAACTGCGCAATGTAGGCGGCGAAGGGTAGACTTAGTGCTACAGATGGTAAAACAAGGTGTTTCCATGTGCCCCACCCGCTTATTGGAAACCACTGCAACCAAACAGAAAATGTAATTAATAAAAGTACACCGATTACAAATGATGGCAAACTAATACCAATTATTGCGATTCCAAATGAAAGAACATCTATAAACGAGCCGGGTTTAATTGAGCTAACTACCCCCGCCGATAAACCAATGAACAACGCGAGTAAAATTGCGCAAAGACCAATCGTAATAGAAACGGGTAACTGTGCAATCAAAATGTCATTTACCGTCCAATTTTCATGTCGTAAGCTTGGGCCTAAATTAAATACGGGCCCGTCTCGTTCACCAGAAACCCACGCTAAACCTGAAGCTTTCCAAATATAGTCTGTATAAAAGGCCATCGGGTTATCCAAATTGTATTGCGCTTGCATTTGCTCCATTACCTCTTTAGGTGGGCGGCGACCGTCTTTTTCTAAGGGGTTACCTGGAATTTGCCACGCTAACAAAAAAGTAATCGTATAAACAGCAAGTAAGATAAATGGAAGTTGAACCAGTCGCCACCCAATCAAATTGGTTAGCGATGAGCGCCGCATCAAATGCCGTAACTTGCGTTCTCGCCAAGTTGCTCTGCTATTCGCAAGAGTTGATTGTATTTTGCGGTTCGATCACTTCTGCACGGGGCGCCAGTTTTAATTTGACCACAATTTGTTGCAACTGAAATATCGGCGATAGTTGTGTCTTCAGTTTCACCGCTTCTGTGACTTAACACAGCAGAATAGTTGTTTTCCTGTGCCATCGTCACCGCAGCAAAAGTTTCGGTAAGCGTTCCAATTTGGTTCACCTTAATCAAAATTGAATTTGCACACTTGTCTTTTATACCGCGTTCTAAAAAACGTGGATTGGTGACAAATAAATCATCACCAACAAGTTGAATTTTTTCTCCAAGGCGCCGAGTTAGTTTATTCCAACCATCCCAATCGTCTTCGCCCAAACCATCTTCGATAGAACAAATTGGATAGCGTTCACACCAATCCGCCCAAAGGTCAATCATGTCTTCTGATGAAATCACTTTGTCGGGTTCGCTGCTGAAAAAACAATATCCCTCCCTGCCGAGTTTTCTCGCTTCTGTAACAAGTTCACTCGTTGCGGGGTCAAGGGCAACAAAAATTTGTTCACCCCACGAATATCCGGCTCGACCTACCGCCTCTTCAATAACTCGAAGCGCTTCTTCGTTGTCGGTCAGGTTCGGCGCAAAGCCGCCCTCATCCCCGACGGCTGTTGACAGATTTCTATCGTGCAACACGCCTTTTAGTGTGTGATAAATTTCCACGGAAGCACGCAAACCCTCGCCAAAAGTATCAAACCCTTTTGGTTGAATCATGAATTCTTGAAAATCAACAGTATTATCAGCATGCTTTCCGCCATTTAAAATATTGAACATTGGCACAGGCAACACGGATGCGGTTGAGTTGAAATATGAATAAAGCGGTACACCTGCGGCATTTGCTGCGGCGTGGGCGGTCGCCATGGAAACACCAAGGAGGGCGTTCGCGCCAAGGTTTCCTTTGTTGTCTGTGGCATCCAAGGCAATCATCGCTTCGTCGATACCTTCTTGATTGCAAGCATCCATTCCAATGACAGAGGCAGCAATTTCTCCATTTATGTTGTTGACGGCGCTGGAAACACCCTTTCCACACCACGCTTGACCACCATCTCGAAGTTCAACCGCTTCGTTTTCTCCTGTACTCGCTCCGCTTGGAACTGCCGCTCGCCCAAAACCACCCCCTTTTAGGTGTACCTCACACTCTAGAGTTGGGTTGCCCCTTGAATCTAATATTTGGCGGGCATGAATTTTTGAAATTATTGTTGTCATTAGGAGAAACTTTCGCAAAACGGAATCATACTATGGTTCATGGAACACGCTGACAAAAACAGAAATACTCTTTCATTTCTTGCTCATTTTGAAGGGCCGTGCCCACGCTGTGGGTTCAAATTACATCACCCAACATCAAACAATTGCCCAGAGTGTGGATTTATTCTCTTGGTTACACTAAAAAAACCGTTTCAGTGCACCTCGTGGCATTTATTTTTGTTTGGGCTAATAGCATCACTTGGTGTTTGTATAGATCAAGCAGGACTGTTTTTTGCGGCCAGGGTATACCAAGGATCGCCAATAATGTGGGCGTGGGTTCTCCCTGAATTGTTTTTCTTCGTGCTAATTGCGGCTGGAATTGTCTTGTGGTGGAAAGCGCGAAAATGGGCGAACGAATTAAGTAACAACAGTAAACTTTTCATAGGAGCCGCCGGATTGGTGCTTCCTATTATTTGGTTCAACATTATTTTTTGGTTGTTTGTGCTTACTTCTTAACTTCAAACTGCGGCGTGTTCCCTTGGAGGACCGCGACTATATCCCGCACAACCCAGCCCATGTTTGTTGTTGCTGTTGCAGTCTTGCATGCGATGTGCGGAAACAACTTCGCGTTTTGTGCATGAAGTAAGGGATACTCGCTTGTAATTGGCTCTGGATCGTGCACGTCCAAAATCGCATTCGCTTTGGGATGGTGCAACAAAAAATCTGCAAGCGCATACGCATCGACTATAAAACCCCTTGATGCATTAATAAATAGCAAGGTGGATTTTGTTTGTTCAAACACAGATGTGTTGCAAAGGTGTTTATTCGCAATACGCCCGTCTACATGAACCGAAACCACGTCGCTCATAGAAAGCAACTGAGCCAATTCTACTTGCTCGCAACCGTGGGTCTCTTCTATTTTTAATAAATCGTGAAAGACAACGTTGAAGCCAAGCGATTTGGAAAGTTTGCCCAGCCGGCTTCCAATTCTTCCAAAACCAATAATGCCTATTGTTGTTTCTGAAAACTCCTTCAGTGTCACGCAAGAGTCCCGAAGCGTATTCCATTCCGACTGTTTTAAGGATTTGTCAACAATTTTTAGGTTTCGTAAATGAGACAGCATTGTTGTTAACACAAATTCAACAACGGAACCTGTATTTGCGTCGGGAGTATGAACCACTGCAATGTTTTTTTCTTCACACGCCAAAAGGTCAATGTTGTCTACGCCCACGCCCGCCCTGCCAACAACTTTCAGCTTGGGTGTTTGATCAAGGAGTTCTTTAGTAACTGATGTGTAGGTGCGAATTGCCAGCCCCTCAACAACGGGTAGCAACTCTTTGAAGCGCAGAGAATCGACTGGGCAAATATGTAGTTCGCAGTGTTCCGCAAGCCAAGCGCTGCAAATTTGCGGTAAGTTTTCGGTTTGAACAACTATTGGTTTCATAAATAATTAAGCGTATGAGTGTAATCCAGAGATTGTAAAGTTAATAATAACCCAGTTAAAAATCATAACCGCACAACCTATTAACGCTAACCACGCGGTCCAAAAACCCTTATCTTTAACCTTCATACGCGAATGTATTAGTACAACAAAAATTAAAAATGTATTTAATGCAAACACTTCTTTAGGATCCCACCCCCAGGGCCTACCCCATGAATGGTCTGCCCAAATCGCGCCCATTACAATTCCTGTCCAAAGAAGAATGAACGATAGTTCTACAAGAATCATAGTTGCACCATCAAGTACAGAACCAATGTTGTTTGTAATAGCTTTTTTGTTGCCTGGTCGAATTTCAACAAGTGAGGCAACCCCCCCAGATCTTGCGTAATCGCTTTTGCCGTCTTGCCCCCTGCATTTTTGTATGAACCTTCGAATTAAATATATAGAAGCCGAAACGGCGGCAACAAAAATTAAACAATAAGAAAAAATGATGAAGTTCCAAGTGGAGCGAGTACAGGAGAAAACGAGGCGGTTGA
>DTSO01000052.1:28878-33314 GCA_012965315.1 Phycisphaerales bacterium
CGGCGGCAACAAAAATTAAACAATAAGAAAAAATGATGAAGTTCACGTGAATATAAAGCCATACATCGTGAAGAACAGGCATTTTGTTAGTAATTTGTGGATTTAACTCAAGTGGATATAAACGCACCGCTAACAAAGCAACCATCGCTGCTATTGAAGCGCCAATCGAAAAAACATATTTCATTGCGTTTTTTCGGAGAATGTATTCCATCATCAAACTAAACACACTGCCCATCCAAGCGGCAGTTGTTATTGATTCAAACATGTTTGTATTTGGATATCTACCAGAAACATACCACCGCCATATTACCGCGGTTGTATTTAGAAGAACCGCAAGTGCAAATAGTGCTAAACCAATTTTCCCAATTCTATTAAATCTATAAACAAACGCCATCAACAATAGAACGGTACTTACAAGATACACAAGCCATATGCTTGTGAAATTCCCCATTTTAAAATAGAAGCTTTCTAGTTTAAGTTTGGTTGAGCTTGGATAAATGGTTCCGCCTTTTCCAAGTTCGGGCAATAAAATTGAAAGTTTTACCAGTTCTTCATTCACGGTTTTGGCATCTTCTGCCTTCCAAGCATCGCGCATCTTTATCCAAGCGTCTGGAACATCGGAACCGGCAACATTCTCGAGTGTTGACCACTGCTCGTCAAAAGAGCCGCTTGTTGGGGGAACAACTTTTAGTACGCTCCAAAGTGATCTGGGATCACTCGCATTAACGGCGGCTTCAATAGTCTCAATCGGAGTAGCGAATCGCCGTACGTCTTGACGGAGCCGACCAAGCAACTCTTGAACTTTGGTTTCTTGTAGAACCTCGCGCGATACTAAACCGGACTTCATAAAGGAGTCCATGTTTTCTTTTACAACGGGATCACGAACATCTACCTCTCCAATAATTGCAGCTCTGAGTGCTTTGTGTTTTACAAATATTATTTGTTTTCCAAAGTATCTCTCTGGTCGAAGTAACATATCAAAATAAGTAAATGTTGGACTTTGCCCTTCAAAGTTTTTTGAACCCAGTATGTAGGTCATGAAGGAACGCGAAAATGTTTCGAATGACTTAACCCTTCCACTGGTAAACACGGCCACTTTATCGCTCCATGGGGTCATGTCTATTTGTGATTCAAACGAATTTTGTTCGTTTGCGTTCGTGCTAAGGGTTACTAAAAATACAAACACCAAAACTAGATATTTCATTTCGACACCTCCGCATACACCGCTTGTTGCCTCTTTCGTTTTATCATTGGCTTTACATAAAACGCCCAAAGCATTCCAGTAACAGTAAGGCAACAGCCTAATAGCATAGTGAACACACCATGTCTATTTCCAACACCAAGAACAGTGTAGTTCAACCCCTGAGAATTGCTGTCTGGTGGGTCCCATTGTGATTGAAAAAACCAAAAATCACCAAGAGATTGTGGGTCATTGACGCTTACTGATAGTTCGGTATTTTGCTCGTCATTAAAATTAACAATACTTCGCCAGTTAACAATACTTGTTGTACTTCCGGTAAAACCACCAAGGTGAGAATCTACTTCAAAGCGTTCAAGAGAAACCGGGGCTGGAAGTGGAGCACGCCTTCTAGAAAACAACAATTCAATTGTTTTTCCATTTGGTAGATTTAATGTTGTTGGTTTATATTGGAACCGATGAACCACCTCTTTTTCAGATTCAATTGGATAGTGGTGGTAGGGCAACCACGCAGAAACTGAACCTGATTCTGATGGAACAACAATTTTAATCATCGAGTACATGTTGCTTGCGCTTGGTTCCCGTTGCGCAACTGGAATAACTGTTGGCATTGTTTTTAACACTGCGTGCGTCTCTGCTCTGTTAAGAGTAAGTGTTACTTCTTTATTTAGGGGAACCGGATTTCCAACCTGTAACTTGTTTTTTGTGTTTTCACTGCCAACAATTGATGTGAACAACACATAAGAACCGTCTTCAAAACCACCCACGATTGTAATTGGTGATGATCCAGCAAAATAAGAGAACTTAATGTCTGTGTCGATAATCCCTGTGCTGGTCGTTTTATCTTCGTGGTCAGAACCTTCAACTACATCGCGGTTCATCCCGGGGGTATCAAAAACCCATCTTTCCCAAGTTTTGTCACCGTGTTGTATTTCTACTATTGCTAAAGAAATAATTTGTTCATTAATAACTAAGTTATTTTTAACCGAATTAATCTTATAAAAATAACCCGTATCACCGATTTTCTGAAACTCATCGTTAGCTAGGGGTGAAATTTCAAATTGCGTGCCAAGCACCGTTGCGGTCATCTTTGGTGTTAATTTTTTTTGCAGTTTTTCAAGATCTTCATCTTTATCAAGCCAATGAAAACTCATCAATGCACTGTCCGCGGTGTTCGCCGAAGGGTCAAACGCATACATTTCGACTGTCTGCATTGCTTCGTCGCCTTTGCGCAGGGTTACCCAAGCAACCGGAAACAATTCAGAACCTCCCGAAGTCGTCCGTGTGTCTAAATACGCGTAGCGAAGGTAACTTTCAACAACTAAGTCTTGGTCAAGTGGGTCGTTGGCGTTTGCTTTCTTGATTGGAATTGAAAGTGGGTGAAGTTCTGAGTTGTCTTCGCCAGATTGTCGAACTTCATCACGACCAGAAATGTAGTCGTTAAACCTTGGCAAATTAGTAATTGGTCTTTCAAACCAATTTGTGAGTGGTGTGCCATCACTTGCAAGTTCCCGAATATAAAGTCCACCGCTTTGTGTTAAATAAAACACATCTTTAACATCGTAAGCAAGAGTCATTTTTAACTCGTCATCAAAGAGCGCTTTCCCAATCACTTTTTTTGCTCGCGCCATTGGTTGATTTGGGTCATTGCTAGGAATAATGTCTTCAGTATATTCTGGGTAGCCCGCAATTAGTTGGCGCATAAAGGAGTGTTCGGGGCTTTGTACCTTTACGGTAACTGTATAAACCTTGTCTCCTTTGTCCACTCCCGACATAAGCATCCAACTTGGATTAATGTCCGTAATAGTATACGTAGTGTTATCGACAACCATAGAATTTTCTGGGGTGACAACCATTGAAACCATATCGCCATCGGTCGATTGAACAACTACTTGCCTTCGAGAAACAAGGACGTCGCCCTCAATTTTTTGTGAAAAATACACAAGGCAACCAAGCACCGTAACAATCACTCCGGTATGAATTGTCCAAACACCAACCGTAAGAATGGTGAATTTAATTTTTCGTATGGTGACTGTGGTCATATTCAAACATAGAGTTGCTATTAGACATTTAAACGGCCACCAATGAAACCATTCGAACTCTGTTAATTCAAATGCCCGCATTTCACGGAGATTAACCCACGCGGCCGGCTCCCAAATCGCAAAACTTACCGGCACGCCAGACGAACCAATAGAGCAATATATAAATATCAGAATGAGTGTTGTTATTCCAAACCAAACAGTAGAAAACAAATCGATGAAAACAAGGGCTACCAAAGGAGAGATAACCAGATAAGACCACAAAGAACCAAGACTATCGTTTCGCCAAAATAACAAGAGGGTGGCAAGGAGTGGAAGAAGCCAAAACAGGCTTCCCGGCCAACGAAAAAAAGGGTGTACCGGTTTAGTCATGGAATTAGCCTTTTTCGTAATTGTAAACGCCCTGCCCTGTCTTGTCTCCAAGATGGCCTTGTTCTACGAGTTCAATAAGTTTTTGATTTGGTAGATATTTAGGGTTTTCATCTAGTCCGTTGTACATCACCATCATGATGTCTCGACAAACGTCAAGCCCAATGTAATCCGCAAGTCGCAGTGGTCCCATTGGAAAAGCACAACCAAGTTTCATGATTGAGTCAATCGCTTCTGGGTCTGCTACACCATCTGACCATGCGTGAAACGCCTCATTAATCATTGGCATTAACACTCGATTAGAAACAAAACCGGCAAAATCGTTCGCGGGAACCGGTATTTTCCCCATCTGTTCGGACAAAGCAATTGTAGCTGCTGTTGTTTCTTCGCTTGTCTTTTTACCCTTAATCACTTCAACAAGTTTCATAACAGGTACCGGATTAAAAAAGTGCATACCAATTACGCGATGCTCAGCTTCTGGAATTGCAGATGCTAAATCTGTAATTGATATAGATGAGGTATTTGTTGCTAAAACAACATCATCTCCAAACACATCAAACATTTGTTTGAAAATTGACTTTTTAACATCAATGTTTTCTGTTGCTGCCTCAACTGCCCAATTTGCGTCTGCCGCCTCTTCCATTGAGGTTTTATATGAAAGGTTTGCAATCGCAACATCTGCCTCGTCTTGTGTTATTCGTTCTTTGGCAACAGATCTTTCAAGTTGTTTTTGATGGTATTTTTTTGCGCGACTAATTTGTTCGTCGCTAATGTCAACAACAACTGCCTCAATACCATTTGTGGCTGCAGTAAGCGCAATGCCACTTCCC
>DTSO01000053.1 GCA_012965315.1 Phycisphaerales bacterium
TTTCATCAATCGAAGTTTCACGCGCAAATGGATGTCGCCTAACCCTCGTAGTACGAGGTCACCGGTTGCAGCAACCCTGTCCACTTCGAGTGTTGGGTCTTCCGCTTGCAACTTTGTCAACGCCTCACCAAGTTTTGTTTCAGCATTTCGGTTCGCTGCATCAATTGCAAGGCCATACATTGGCTTTGGCATTGGCAACGGTTTAATTTTCATTTGTTCACTAATCGAAGCATCGTGCATGACGCTTCCGTAATGCAATTCGTCAACTTTTGCTACCGCGCCGATATCACCAGAAATGACTTCTGGGATTTCCACGTGGTTTTTACCTTGCAATTTAAAAACATGGCTCAAACGAAGTGGTTTCTTGTTGTCACCAACACGAGGATGTATGCTTGGGCTCAATGCGCCTTGATGCAGTCTGAATACACAAAGTTTTCCAACATATGGGTCTGCTGAAACTTTAAAGACATGCGCAACGGGATGTGCTCCATCGTTCGTCGCGTGCCATTCTTCTTGAAGTTCACCCTCATGAATAACAAATGTTCTTGGGTTTCCTTCAAGTGGATTCGGGCAGAGGCTCGCTATGAAGTTCATGAATTCCACTACGCCGATGTTTTCTTTTGCAGACATAAACATCACAGGAACCAAGTGTGCTTGGCGAAGTGCCGCTTCAAATGGTCCATGAAGTTGTTCAGGACTAACTTCGCCTTGCTCTAAGTATGCTTCCATAAGTGCTTCGTCAACTTCGACAACTTGATCAACAATACCAGTGTGAAAATCTGCCACGTCTCCGATGTCAGAGTCGCCAGTAGCATTACTGAAACAATTAATTACTGATTTTCCATCTTCTGCAGGAAGGTTCACTGGGCGACATTCACTGCCGAACGTTTTTTGTATTTGCTCAAGAAGAACATCAAGGTCTGTTGCATTGTCTATTTTGTTAACTAAAATTACTTGAGGTAACTGGCGGTCTTTGCCAATGTTAAAAAGTTTTCGAGTTGCAGTCTCAATACCAACACTCGCATCAATCATGATGACCTGCGTTTCAACTGCTGGAAGTGCCGCTACCGCTTTACCAAAAAATCCAGGGCTTCCGGGAGTGTCGACTATATTTACATGTGCGCCGTTGTAATCAAAATGCACAATCGCACTATCAATGCCATGCCCATATTCTTTTTCTAAATCATCAAAGTCACAAACGGTTGTCCCATGCTCAACAGTGCCAATACTTCCAATTTCGCCTGCAGTGTGAAGCATCGCCTCAACTAATGTTGTTTTTCCGACGGCTGCTGCGCCGGTCATTGCAATGTTGCGGATATCAGTCGTTGTGTATTTGGCCATGGCTTCTCATCTCCGTGTAGAGGCGTTGCAAAAAATTGTTACGTAATCGATTACGACTATAGCATTTTAAAAGAGTTTAGGAGGTTGAAGTTTGACGAAATCCTTCATAAACAGCGGCGCAAACTGCTGTAGCAAGGTTCAAACTTCTCGCTTCACTTACCATCGGTAATGTGAGCCGCGCTTTTTCCCCAACAAATTCGTGCACTTCTTTAGGGACGCCATGTTGTTCACTACCAAAAAGCAAGTAGTCACCTTTTGTAAAACTAGCATCCCAAAGTGGTTTCGTTGACTTGGTAGTAAACAACCATAACTTGTTTGGATGTTCTTTTTCTAAGAATGCACTCCAAGATTCGTGCTCCCGGATATCTAGCAAATGCCAATAATCTAAGCCCGCTCTTCGTACTGCCTTTTCATCCATATCAAATGCAATCGGATGAATGACGTGCAAACGGCAACCGGTCGCCATCGCAGTACGACCAATATTACCCGTGTTGTTTGGAATCTGCGGAGCGAGCAATACAATATTAAAAAGTGGTTCTGCCATTAATGTCCGTACAAAGGATACCGCTCGCAGAGTTCGCGGACTTCTTGATTAACCCTCTGGCAAACTTGAGCATCGCCACCACTAACAAGAACTCTATCAATCATCAAAGCCACCGTACGCATATCTTCTGCGGTGAGTCCACGAGTTGTCAACGCCGCTGTTCCCAATCGAAGGCCACTTGTCACCATAGGTTTACGAGGGTCATTTGGAATTCCATTTTTGTTTACAACTATGCCAGCTGTACCGAGCCAATCTTCAGCATCAGCACCTGTTAAGTTTTCATCCCTAGGTCGCAAATCGACAAGCATCAAGTGGTTGTCTGTGCCACCACTGCAAAGTCGATACCCTTGCTCGACTAACGCGTCTGCTAGTGCCGTTGCATTTTCAACAATCTTCTGCGCATACGTTTTAAAAGTTGGCTGAAGCGCTTCACCAAAAGCTACCGCTTTTGCAGCGATAATATGCATCAGTGGACCGCCTTGGCTTCCAGGAAATACTTTTCGATCTACTAATTTTGCGACTTCTTCATCATTCGTCATTATTAATCCACCACGAGGTCCGCGAAGCGTTTTGTGTGTCGTAGTAGTAACAATGTGTGCATGCGGGAATGGGGACGGGTGTTGCCCACCTGCTACAAGCCCAGCGATGTGCGCAATGTCTGCCATTAAATAGGCACCAACAGAGTCTGCAATTTCTCGGAAGCGTTTAAAGTCAATCGTTCGCGAGTAAGCGCTGTAGCCACAGATAATCATGTGTGGCTTTGTTTCAAGAGCACGAGCTGCAATGTGATCATAATCCAATGTTTCAGTTTCAGAATCAAGTTCGTAACTTTCAATGTTGTAAAACGTTCCTGAAAAATTTGGCTTTAAACCATGGCTTAAGTGTCCACCGGAAGAAATTGGCAACGAGAGAATCGTGTCGCCAGGTTTGCACAATGCCATAAAGGCAGCAACATTTGCATTTGCTCCACTGTGTGGCTGCACGTTTGCGTACGTGCATCCAAACAATTCCTTTGCTCTATCGCGTGCGATATTTTCAATCGTATCGTGGTGTTCACAACCGCCATAGTATCGCTTGCCTGGATACCCCTCTGCATATTTATTTGTAAGCCACGAACCCATGGTATGCATAACCGCAGGTGAAACGTGATTTTCAGATGCGATTAACTCGAGCGTATATTGTTGGCGTTGTGCTTCTGCTGCCATGCTTTCTGCAATGCTTGGATCTGCAGTTTCTAAAGCATTCAATAATTCAATTGAAATTGGATCAAGAATAGGCGATTCTGTTGTGTTTGTCATAGCGTGTATTCTACACAGAGTATGCACTTTCTTCCCCTTTTATTTCTACTCACTTCACAAATACAAATAGATGGCTTATTTCAAGATTGGCCAGATGGTGTCACGCACCAAGAGGATGCGCAATTTGTCTATAAACGCATTGTTCTTGAGGACGTTGCTTGCTTGCAACAATTACCTGAGCAAAAAGTAATCCAACTTGGACAATACACAATTATATTTTCGCCAAAAGATAAGGGACACGGTGTTGCCTGCAAATTAGGTGACACATCGATTTCCTCATACGAAGCCGGCGTCATTTTTGCGCCAACTACTGCATCGAATTCTTTTGAGATACGAGTCAATAAACCAAAACTTTCATTACCTACAAAGACGTTTTGCCTCGAGACAACAGGTGATTTTCGGGTTGTAAGTTGGAATGTCCAACTCGGAAATGTTCTCAATGACAGGGACAGAAGCGCACGAATTTTAAATGCCCTAAAGCCTGATGTCATTTTATTCCAAGAACTCGACGGGGATGACACTCCCGAAGAGCTATCCGATTTTTTAACGACTTCTATCGGTGGCTCATGGCTAACCTCCATGTCGGTGGTGCACGGAACTGAACGTCACCACAAATTACGTAGCGCTATTTCCACAAAATTCAACGTTACTAAAGAAATTGACTATGGCAAACTAAAGGCAGTTCTAAACACAGTCGTGATTAGTAAACAACCCATTCAATTCCTCTCATTACATCTTCGTTGTTGTGGCGGACCAAATAGCGAAGCGGAAACGCAACGACAAGAAGAAGCCAATGTAATTCGAGCGTCAATCGAACAACAGCAAGCTCCAACTTGGGTTATCGCTGGCGACTGGAATTTAGTTGGCACAAACATCCCGTTACAAATAGTAAAAGCCGACACGCTTTCAATCGTACATGCATTCCAGCCCGACGGACTTGTCACCGCAACCTGGTCCGATGTAGATAGTGCCTTCACTCCAGGAAGGTTAGATTGGATGTTGTATTCCCCAAAAACTCTTTCGCTTACCAATTGTTTTGTTTTTGACACTTTCGACTTAGACGAGCAGTCACTTTTAAAATACAACCTTAGTAGCAACGACACCGCAGAACTTTCAGACCACTTGCCCCTAGTTGCAGATTTCAAAGTACGCAAATGATTTTTGAAACAGAAATTGGTTGTATCTCAATCGGGTATTTAAATAACACGCTGTTCTGCGAGTTTGGCAAACATGTTTCAGAGCGTGAACCTTCAAATAAATTATTACTACAACTCGAACGATATTTCAGGGGCAATTTCACGACAACGTTTGACGCCGTGTTGCCAGAGGGACCTCCCTTTACGAGAAAATGTTGGGAAGCATGTCGCGCCATTCCATTTGGTAAAACAATCACATACGCCGAACTTGCAAAACGAGCAGGTTCACCAAAAGCAATGCGAGCAGCGGGACAAGCAATGCGAAAGAACCCCCTCACAATTATTACTCCTTGCCATAGAGTGATTTCTTCGACTGGCTCATTGCACGGCTATGCGGGTGCCACCGACCCACAAAGCGAAGAACTTAAACGCAAAAAATACCTTATTGAGCATGAATTGCGTACAATGTACGTATGATAATTACTGTTGTCGGAACCGGATATGTTGGATTAGTAACAGGCACTTGCTTTGCAAATGCAGGAAATCAAGTTACTTGCCTTGACATCAATCCAAAAAAATTACAAACCCTTCGCTCTGGCGAAGCGCCATTTTTTGAACCAGGTCTTTCTGAATTAATGACACGGTCAATTGATGCCGGCCGACTTATTTTTACAGATGACAAAAGCGAAGCATACGACAATCCAGACGTTATCTTTATTTGTGTTGGCACGCCAACGGGTGAAGATAACCGATGCGACATATCGTTTGTAACCGCAGTTGCTGATGACATTTCGACAGCTCTTGGCACAATGCCTAACCCACCAGTTGTTGTCGTAAAGTCAACCGTTCCAGTTGGCACAACACAACAAATTGCACAACGTATTCAGGGCGATTTTTACATTGCTAACAATCCTGAGTTTCTACGCGAAGGAAGTGCAATCGACGATTTCTTGCGCCCCGACAGAGTTGTTTGCGGCGTAGAAGACGATATTGCAACAAAAGTCCTAACACAACTGTATGCACCATTTGTAGGCCAAGGACGACCTCTTCTTTTCTTCGATATTCAGTCTT
Organism: Phycisphaerales bacterium; assembly: GCA_012965315.1. Classification (GTDB taxonomy): domain Bacteria; phylum Planctomycetota; class Phycisphaerae; order Phycisphaerales; family SM1A02. Next base: position 5,391 of record DTSO01000053.1, read on the forward strand.
CAGAGATGGTGAAATATGCATCGAATGCGATGCTTGCCTGCAAAATTAGTTTCATTAACGAAATTGCTTCACTCTGTGAACGCAACGGAGCTGACATTGACAATGTTCGAACTGGCATGTGTGCAGATAGCCGAATTGGAACAGAATTTTTCCGTCCCGGTTTAGGGTACGGTGGTTCTTGTTTTCCTAAGGACACCCTCGCAGTTATGGAGATGGGCGAAGACGCAGGCGCACCTTGTTTGGTGAACACCGCTGTCCACGACATTAATCAAAGACAACGAAACTGGTTTGCAAATCGAATCATCAAACACTTTGATAATGATCTTCGAGGTAAAAAAATTGCGATATGGGGCTTGGCTTTCAAACCCAGGACGGATGATGTTCGTGATGCTCCTTCTATCGATATTGCAAAAACACTTCTTCAAGCAGGTGCAGAAATTTCTGGTTTCGACCCAGAAGCTGCAGAAAATTTCTCTACTGCTGTTCCAGAAGTACAAATTGAAAAAGACATGTACAAAGCTGCTGAAAATGCTGACGCACTAATCATTTGCACAGAGTGGTCCGAGTTTAGTTCCCCTGATTTTTCTAAACTACAAAATGTCCTCAATAAACCACTCATTTTTGATGGGCGAAACTTATACAGCCGAGACACAATGAGAAATTTGGGTTTTACGTACTACTCAGTCGGTAGACCAACTGTAGAAAATTCCCCCGTTCCTGCTCAATCGAGTTGACAAGCAATACACTTTTCCTGTTATATATGCTTATCTGTTTTGAGAGGCAGGCATCTACTTGGGAAGAATTCCTTTACTACTAATTTTATTCTTTGCTACCAACACGCACTTATCTGGTCGATTATTCGATACCGAGCAAAAGGTGATGAAACTAAAGAACCCCCTCAAATTTACGGCAGTAACCCTATTGAAGTTGCGTGGACTGTCATCCCAATCATCATTGTCTTCACCCTATTTCTTGTCACAACTAGGAGCATTTATTCACTAGATATGAAAGAAGCAGGCCTACCTCAAAACCCATTCAACTTGCATTAGCACCCAATGCGTTATTACTTTCTTTGTATTGGGAAGTGTGGGCATCCTTGATTTTTGGGCAAATATTCATCATTTTCAGAGAAATACTCGCCAAAAAGCAAGCCCGTAGGTATCCTAATAGGTAAGGAACACCATTTATGGCAAAAGCAATAGCAGACCCAGAAGAAATCAGACGATTTGCACACGACCTAAAGCGTTTCAACGATGACTTAACACATCAGTTGCAACTCATGCGCTCTCGCATGTCATCCCTGTCACAAAGTTGGCGAGACCAAGAACAACGGAAGTTTGAAGAAGAGTTCGACTTTACCGTCAAGGCAATGGATCGCTTCGCAAAATCATCCGCTGAGCAGATTCCATTCCTTCTTCGCAAGGCCCAGCGTATCGAAGAATATTTACAACAACGGTAACACATGTCACAAGCCGCAAATGTCCGTTCGCTTGAATCGCTAGTTGAGTTTCGTACAGCGCTTATTAAATATATTGATAAAGCGAAGCGTTCAATTTCAACAGCAGATTCTGAAGTTTCTCGAACACAAATATGGCTTCAATCTACACAACCGTTACATTGGAAACATGAAATCCGAAGAAGCGAGGAAAAACTCGCCCAAGCAAAAAGCGAATTATTTCGTGCAACTATTTCACAACCCGACAATCCAAGAGGGCCAACAGATCAAATTCGACTTGTAAAAAAACGGCAAGCAGAAATAAAATTTGCTGAAGAAAAACTTGAACGCACCAAACGATGCTCAAGACATCTTGAACATGAACTCAATGAATACCGAGGGGCTATGACTCCATTAAGCAGTTCGCTTGACGGTGACATGAACAAAGCCGTAAGCATTTTAGAACGCGCAATCAATTCACTCGAAGCATACATCGCGACGACCTCTACCTCTGCAGACGAAATACTCGGTGATGCACAACAAGTCAAATCCATCGCACGAAAAGGCGAAGAACGAACAAAGGAGGACGACGATGAGCATGCCGACAGCGACAGCGCAACTGACAAAAGCAACTAAAGCAATGCTGTATCAATGGCAAGTAGCTAATGAGCATTGGAATGACCCCGTGAGCAAACGTCTTGAAGAGAAACACATCGAGCCTCTTCTCCAAGCCGTTCGTAGTGCTATCGGGGCGATGGATTCAATGGGCGAAACTATCGCTAAAGCGCAGAATGAGTGTTCCTGAGTGCTACAATGCCAATGCATAACTTCCATGACTGAATCATCACTTCAACATCAAAAAAAGCAGATTGCCTTTGTTCGCTCGTTAATTCAAGAAACAACTTCTGGCGAGTTAGAACTGCAAAATCGAATCAAACTTGAACGTGCAACTGCTACTGAATTACAAAAGCAAAACCTTGAAGCATGCGAAGAGAAATTTGAGCAAAAGCGTGAAACTGCTGGGCAACGCAAAGAGGCAACCATAACCAAGGTTCAAGATCGACGCGAACTTGAACCTGAATTACTCAAGCAAAAAAACGAGCAACGATTTGTTGAAATCAATTCACAAGCTGAAGACTTAACTGAAGATACAGAATCTAAATTAAACGAAGCAATCTGGCTTGCCGAATCTGTTTTCGAAGGTGCAATTTCTGTTCCAAGAGAGCGCGCTCAAGAAGAACAAAATGCGCTAGAAGATTGCAAAGAAGCACTCCACTTGCTCATTGAGGAAGCACCGAAGACGCTATCTAAATTACGTCAAAAGCAAAGCGCACATGTAAGCGAATGTGCAAAAACCGCAGATGACACTATGGCAAATTATGTCAAAGGCGCAACCGAAGCCCTAGACGCTATTCAAAATGATCCTAAAGCAAAATGGTGTTCCGGTTTTAGGCCAGTATTAATTGTTGGAATTGCCACAGCCGCTGGAGTTGGCGTTGGAGGAGCGTATACAAATTGGGCTATTACGATGCCATTTTTTGCATTCGCACTTGGAGCAATGTTCATCTCAATACTAGCAATTATTTTCACTTTTGCTTCTGGTCGTAACTCCGTCAAGAAAAAGTATGCGCAATTCTCATCATGCATTCAATTAGCAACACTCTCTTACGAGACTTCGCGTAATTCAATCGACACAAAGCGACGCGCAGAAGAAAAAGCCGTCACTATTACTCGTGATATTGAAATCAAAAAAGCGGAAGACAAATACAAACCAAGACTAGACAACGTTGAGAGACTTCTCAAAAAAGACATTGATAAAGAGAAAATAAAATTCGAAAGTGTCGGAGCCAAACTTGCTACTAAAATTGAAGCCGACTTAGCAGATGCATCCTCATCCTTTGAAGCAAGTATTGTCAAATGCAACAATGATGAAAAAGCCGAGATTGAACAAATAAATACTACTTACACAGAGACGATGCAGTCCATTGATATTGACGAACGCGACACGATGAAAGCGCTGTCAGACCGTTGGAACTCCAACTTTACATCGTTTCATACAGACACAGACAGCCAAATACAATGTGCGATTTCTAATCACCCCACTTGGAATTCTAGCTGGGATACTTGGAAACCTCCAGTGCAAACTATCATGCATGTTCCAATCGGGGCATTCGAAGTAGACCTTGCCAACATTGCTGGCAATTTACCATGCAGTGAATCCCTGCAACTACATGATGCGACTGTGATATCGCTTCCCTTGAATGCTACGCTTCCAAATCACACATCCGTACTTGTAACTTCAACAGGGAAACGTAGAAGCGACTCAATTGCTTTTTTACAAAACACTGTGTTGCGGATGCTCACTTCTATTCCACCTGGAAAAGTGAAATTCACATTAATTGACCCAGTTGGTCTCGGCCAAAGTTTTGCGAGTGTGCTTCATTTATCGGATTACGAAGAATCTCAGTTACTCGATCGCGCTTGGACTGAACCAAGACATATCGAAACGCAACTCGCACGACTTACTGAGCACATGGAAACTGTTATCCAAAAGTATCTACGGAATGAATTTGAATCAATTGATGCGTACAACGAACAAGCGGGAGAAATTGCAGAGCCCTATCGCTTTTTAGTAATCGCAGATTTGCCGAACAACTTTTCTGAAACAGCCGCCAAACGCTTAACCAGCATCATTACCAGCGGTGCTCGTTGTGGTGTGCATGTGATTATTCATCGAGATATTTCACTGCCTCTTCCTGCTGGTATAGATGAAGACACATTACGAAGAATTCCCGTACGCATTATTGAAGATGATGACCGATTCTGCATTGACGAGGAAGAACTTCGAGACTTGCCACTTACAATTGAATCTCCACCAACTGAAGATATTGCTTCAGCAATCGTTAAACAAGTTGGCGAAACTGCTGACAGCACGCATCGAGTCGAAGTTCCGTTCAGTGTCATTTCTCCAGCAGCGGATAAAATTTGGTCACGCTCAACAAAAGATAAAGTTGAAATTCCACTTGGAAAATCTGGCGCTACAAAACTTCAAAACTTAACACTTGGCAGAGGAACTGCACAACACGCACTCATTGCTGGGAAAACTGGCTCAGGCAAATCAACACTCTTGCATGTTTTAATTACGAACCTTGCGCTTTGGTATAGCCCAGACGAAATTGAGTTTTATCTAGTCGACTTTAAAAAAGGCGTCGAATTCAAAACCTACGCAACACATAAATTGCCACACGCACGAGTCGTCGCAGTCGAAAGCGACCGTGAATTCGGCATAAGTGTTTTACAAAGAATTGATGCTGAATTAAAACGTCGCGGTGAATTATTTCGAGAACTAGGCGTACAAGATATTGCTGGGTTTAGAGACAAATCTACGGAACGAATGCCACGAATTCTTCTTATCATTGATGAGTTCCAAGAACTATTCGTTGACGATGACAGAGTTGCACAAGAAGCAAGCTTATTACTTGACCGCTTAGTTCGGCAGGGTCGAGCGTTTGGAATCCACGCAATCATGGGTTCACAAACACTAGACGGCGCATATACCTTAAGTCGTTCAACTATGGGACAGATGGCGGTACGCGTTGCGTTGCAATGTTCAGAACAAGACAGTTACATTATTCTAAATGAAGACAATGCAGCTGCTCGTCTTCTTTCAAGGCCTGGCGAAGCCATTTACAACGATGCCGCAGGTAATATTGAAGGTAATAGTCCATTCCAAGTTGTTTGGTTGAATGACAAAGAGCGTGAAATTTTCATCAAAGATTTAATCAAACGTGACAACGGCATCAAGCGCGATATGGTTGTGTACGAAGGAAATCAACCAGTCCATCTTGCAGAAAACCCGGCGTACAAAGCAGCGAGCAATACTGAAAAACCACTCGCATCCAAAGCGTGGCTTGGCGGGGCGATGGCTATTAAAGAAGACACATCAGCCACGTTCCGTACTGCCTCTGCAAGCAATTTGCTGATTGTCGGTCAACAAGATGAAACAACAACTTGCATGTTGTCGAGTGTATTGCAATCGCTTGATAAGCAGTTCCCTAAAGAAGATGCTACTTTCTACTTGCTTGATGGAACTCCGCAAGATCAACCGCATGCTTCAATTCTTCCAGATACTGTTCATTCGATGTCGATTTCCCCAACACTCGTTGGCGTACGAGATGTTGAAGGGGCAATGGCAACACTCTACGCTGAGTTGCAAAAAAGACTTTCAGATGGAGCGAGTGATTCGCCAACTGTTTTCCTTTGCATCAATGCACTGCATCGCTTCAGAGACATGCGCCGCAACGAAGATGATTACGGATTTTCAACGGGCGATGAAGAAAAACAAAAAACACCTGCTCAGGTGCTTGCTGAATTACTCAAGGAAGGCCCGACACTCGGCATGCATGTCATCGTTTCAACCGATACTCTCTCCAACCTGAACAGAGCGTTCGACAGACAGTCGTTGCGAGAGTTTGATATGCGCGTCCTCTTGCAGATGGGTGCGAACGATTCCACAAATCTTATCGATATGCCTGATGCTTCGAAACTTGGCATGCACCGTGCCCTTCTCTATAGTGAAGAAACTGGTACAATAGAACCCTTCAGACCGTATGCTTATCCAGAAAGTTAGCACTCTTGCAAACAACTGGAATAGCAAAGTCTCAACAGCAAGGGCCATTAGCTCAGTTGGCTAGAGCGCTTCGTTTACACCGAAGAAGTCACAGGTTCGAGTCCTGTATGGCCCATTTACCCACACCCGCGTGCTGATGCATGTGGGTGTTTCTCGTTGCACTGTCTACAGTTACGGGATTAGTGATAAATCTCTGTGCAGGACTATTCTGCCCAGTACCGCGGAAAACTGGTGTGGAATACCTGGTGTTTCAATTTGATGCATAATGCACAGTGAAGGAGTGAATAAATGAAATATAAAATAACCGGGATGTCTAAAGAGACTGGCGAAGATATCGTTGTTGTGCTCGAAGCTGACTCAAAAGAATCTGCGGAAAAGACCGCGTACTCCATGAATATGGCTGTATACACAAGCAAGACAATAGAAGTTATTGAAGAAAATATAATGCCTGCGAAACAAGCGTCTAGGATTGTGGCGCACCACGATTCACCAATTCAAAACGCTTCGATGAGTAATCCTGCCAACTCAATGCCGACATTAAATGTGCATGTCAAATCAAATTCAAACAGCCTTGGCATAGCGTCAATAGTGCTTGGAATTCTTGCATTTTTAATTTGCTGGATTCCATTCATTGGCACAATTGGCTTTTTACTAGGCTGCCTTGGTGGCGCACTAGCAATCATCGGGCTCATCCTCTCTATAAAGCGGGCAGGTGCTGGAATTGGGTATCCGATTGCAGGATTAGCATTAAACGGGCTCTCGGTTGGAATTGCAATACTGGTTACTGGTGCACTGGTTAATGCCATCGATGAAGTAAGTAGTCAAGTAGAGGCAAGGAATGCCCCCCCTACACTAAAGCCTAATTCACCTAAGAATAATAATGCAGTCAAAAACACCGAAATTATTTTTGTTACTGCTACAGACAAAGGGTATAGAGAACGGAACTTTCAAGATTTCATTTGGTTCGATTTCACTGTTAATCCTAC
>DTSO01000054.1:0-356 GCA_012965315.1 Phycisphaerales bacterium
CCAAGTTCTATTTAAATACAAAAATCTTTTCTCCAACGGGTGTTTCACTCCACCCCAGAAAAGCACATCTAGAAGATTCAACAGCTTTTGCAGAAGCAGAAACCTCATCCATCATTATTTCAGCAATTACTTCTTTCGTTGCCGGATTCAATACATTGCAACGCGAATCACTCGCGGCTTGAACGCGCTTACCATCAATAAAATGTTCAATTATTTGTGTCATACTGCGGGTCTTACTTTCCTTTTATTTTCGACAAGGCATCAATCGCAACAGTAAAAGTCGGTTGCAACTGCACTGCAACTTTAAACGATTCAGTTGCAGATTGTATATCACCTAAAGCAACTTGCGAATTGCC
>DTSO01000054.1:366-33023 GCA_012965315.1 Phycisphaerales bacterium
ACGCTTGTGGCGCACCATCTTTGATGATGGGTCGAACCCTGCCGAGAATTGCCTAGATGAAACCATCCTAAAGCAAATGTTGGTGCAAGTCTTACTGCTTTTTCTAAAAACTTAACTGATTGTGAAGCATCTTTTAATTTAAACCAAATAAACCCAAGTGCTGCCAACATGCGGGGATTATCCGGTTGCAATGCATTTGCAATTTCTAAATGTTTCAATGCGTCATTAAACTGCTTTTCACCGATGAGTAAATTGCCTAGTTCAAATTGGTATGTTGCATTGCTTGGTACAAGTTCAATCACTTCCTCAAGAAGTATTTTAGAATGCCCTTGATTTCCAATTTTGGTTGCAGCCAATGAATATCGATAAAGCGTTTCTGCTCTAAAAGTTGGGTCTTGTGACATTGCAAACGGCGAGTCATTTGGAACGTCGAACGCCCTCTTGAAATATGTATACGAGTTTGCAAATTGTTTTTGTTGATATGCAAGCTGGGCAAGGTTTGCAAATGCTGGGCTGTGATTTGGTTCATCTTCTAGGATTGAAAACCATACTGCTTGAGCTTCACTGTACCTTTGAGATAAATATAATGCCCAACCGTATTTGGTACGCGTCATTACATAAGTCGGGTCAGATTTCAATCCTGCTTCTAAATGAGCGATTGATTCTGCAATTGATTCCGGGCTTAAACGATTACCCCCCAATAAAATATTTGCTAGCGCAAGCCGTGCGTCTTTGTTATCAGGGTCGATTTTGATTGCTCTACGTAATAGACGTTCTGCAGAATCAACTCTACCCGCGATAAAATCAGTTTGTGCTTGCGTCACAAGATGCGGAGCAAGAATGCACATTGCCTCTACTTCATCACGCCATGGATCTTCCATTTGGTATCCCATGTCAATAGCCGCAAACGATTTTTGTGTTGTACCAGCTAACATCGCTTTTGCAGTAAAAACTAATGAAGACGCTGCTTGCGTATTTGTGTCTTGTAGAATTTCGATAACTTCAATCCAATTTCCAACGTCTGCACTAAGTTGCGCTAATGCAACTCGAGCATAATTCGAATCTGCTTTTACAAAGTACTCTTTGGCAAGTTCTACATCGCCAGTTCCAACATACAACTCTCCAAGGCGAGTAAGTAAAGGAGAATAGGCAGAGTCAATCCGTTGGGCTTGTTTAAAATAGTCTAGCGCGATATTACTATTTCCTTCTGTAACATGTATTAACCCAATGTAATACGGCCATTTTGCATTTTCAGAATCTTCTTGGAATGCGGTGTTGTATTCGTTAATTGATTCAAAACCGTTTGCTTGCAAGAACATTCCACGCAAACCTGAAGATTTTAATTTTTGTAACTCGAGTTGAATTTGTTTCGGCAATGTAGTTGAATGTGATTCTTGAAATTCATTCCCATCATTATGCCAAACTGCAATTCGAGTAATTCTGTCAAACGGCGGATATAAAGCCATGCCGCCAACAACAATGTCTGGTTTGCCGTCATTATTTATGTCGCCAACATCACAAGTAACTAAGTGTGTTGGTTTCTTTGCGATAGTATGTTTTGTAAAAGAAATATTGTCTTCTTGTTCCCACCAAACAACACTCGGTGTTTCTGGATTATCCCAAAATGCAAATTCAGAGACTGTCACAATATCTATATCGCCGTCATTATCAAAATCAATAGCTGTTGGTCCGTACGCACCCTCCATTTTGCCGATTCGGTGGTATTCAAAATCGCGATTTCCGTGATTTTCTAACCATTGCAATCCATGGGTTGGCAATGGTCGGTAATCCACCGAAACAAAAGCATCTCCGTTTGTCCAAAGAATATCTTGGTCGCCATCTTTATCTAAATCAACGATTTGAATGCCCGAGCTAGAAAAATCTGCGTCTGCAACATCATGTAAAATTTCCGGCATAAAACTTCCCCTGCCATTATTTACAAACGCTACGACTGTCTCCCACTCTTGTGACAATAGGGTCACTATGTCTAAATCGCCATCGTTATCAATGTCAACAATTGGTGCGTGTATCGCACCACTTCGATTGATTAGTTGGTGTGGCACGAATTTCCAATCACCTTCATTTTCAAACCACTGCACTTGCCCCTGTGTGTAACCGAATTGTGCTACAGATAAATCCAAATCACCGTCGCCATCTAAATCCCCTGCTTGTACATCCGTTACACGTTGAATATTTTCAGCGATAACATGCTTTGTAAAAAGTTCGTTACCGTCATTTTCAAGGATAATGACTTTTCCCGTGTGTGCCGTCGAAGGTAAAATTACACCCATCGCTGCGATGAGTACATCTAAATCTCCATCACCATCCATGTCCGCAGTTTCTGCATGCACAGGTCCATCAATATTTGAAAGAATAACTTTTTCAACTTGGTTCTGAATCCAAGTTACTTGGTGCCCCGAAACATCGCAAACAAGTACATCATTTACACCATCTTGGTCAAGATTTACAATATTGATATGCGCAATTGTTGGACGATCAGTTGCTTCTGCTGGAATACCCAGCACAGAGAAGACTGAGTCATGCACTTCGGCTTCTGGTGCATCTATATATGTATCGGAGCAACCAATTAAAAAAATTGTTGCAAAAATAAAGAGTAAATTCCGAAACATCGCTCTTATCGTACTTAAAACAGGGTTTGCGTGGTTACAAAAGTACAAAACAACATCAAATAATGCGAATCTGATTAAATTGTTGTACAATTAGATCATCTCTGGCGGCCTAGCGTCGAGATCTGTGTTTTTTACTAGGTATGCTTGTCACCCTGTGGGGTGAAACGAAAAGGTTAGGTTAGAGTTATGAAATTGTATATAGGTAATTTAAGTTGGGGAACTACAACAGAAGATTTGAAAGCACACTTTGAACAATTTGGTGGTGTTTCAGATGCAATCGTAATCACAGATCGTCAGTCAGGCCGTTCACGCGGTTTTGGTTTTGTCACTATGGACAACGACGACGAAGCTAATAAAGCTATCGCAGAATGTGGTGGTACAGAATTAGATGGTCGAGAAATCAAGTGTAGCGAAGCTACACCTCGCAAATCCTTCTAATTTCCATTAGAATCAAATTAAGGCCCCGACTTTTGTCGGGGCTTTTTTTGTAATTGTTTTATCCGCATTTGAGAAAAATTTCGCATGCATATTTGAAAATGCACTTGATTCAAACAATTAATAACTCTTCACAAATACGACTTGACTTCTTGCTTGTAAGAACCAATACTACCGCTGTTCATTGCGACGATCGTGCTGCGGGCGCAAGCCCGTGTATCTAGCTTTGAAACTGTATCCCCGTCGTTGTTCCCGCAAGGGCTTCGGCGGGGTATTGTTTTTGATAAGATTCTGCGAAGCGATTTACCGATCAATAAACAAACCGATACCGCTACCTTCTGGTTTAGGATTTGATTGAGTAATCTCGGTGGAATTATTTTTTCGTTCGAGTGAATACATATCGTCTCCGCCACCAAAATCAAACAATGCACTAAATGAAAATGCATGCAACGGTTCCCAGTGGTACGTATTACTTCCTGATTCACCCTGCGCTGGGCTTGTGCCGTTGTACGAATCGACCCCGTCAAGATCAAGCAAGTACGCAATCCCCTGCATCGCTGCCGAGCCTTGCGTCATACTATTTGCTGTATAAGAATCGTCCCCGCTTTTATCGAGCAAGCAACCTGCTGCAATGTCCCAAGCAGATCCTTGGTCTGCGGCAGTCATTGCCCAATACGTATCATCTCCAGCGTCATCTATGAGTACACCAAATGCTTGGTGAACACCAAAACCCTGTGCGTATCTATTTCCATGGTAATCATCATCACCAGAAAAATCGCGCAAGATTCCCAAACCGTGATAGTACGCACCGCCTTGGCTGAATTCCCCTGCTTGATATGAATCATCTCCAGCAACATCGCACAAAATGCCGATGCCGCCAGCGGCATATTTTCGGTAACCAAAACCCATACCCTGACTAAATGCACAGTACACATCCGCCGTTTCGTATATTGATGGCTTGGGCCCCTCAGATTTGTAAAAGTCATTTCCATCTTCATCAAATACAAAACCAAATCCACGAGGACCGCCAACGCCAATCGATAAAAATTCGCCAAGGTATTCGTCATCTCCATTTCCCAAATCCATCACAATACCAGCACCGTATACACCAGAACCGATTGACCATTGTGTTCCTCGATATGAATCGTCACCGCTACGGTCGATAATCATGCCGACACCAAAACAGCCTGCGCCGGTTGAAAATGTTCCACCAACTTCGCCGTACTTATCATTACCTGCACGGTCATCAATTATCCACGTGCCAAACAACCCTGCCGCAGGACCCTGCTTTTTAGTTCCTGTGTAGACATCATCCCCCGCTAGGTCTACGACCTTGCGATTACCCACAACAATGCCATCCGCAAAATACGTATCATCGCCACCCAAATCGAATACCTCTGCTATCAATGTCATGTCATAGGTGTTTGGACCCTTACCACCAACGACTCGCCACCCATCGGGTCCCATTTGCCCTGCAAGAACCGAACCTGTCACTCCCGGTGGTAACGCTTTTCCAAAGAATGGTTGTTTTTCATCGTTTGGAATTTGAATGGTTGCAACTAGTGCGTCAAAATCAATCTGCATTGAATAGTTGATAACTTCAAGGGCAGAAACAAGTTGGTCTTCTTCAATGTAAAAAGTTTCGTTTGGAATTGCGAGAAATTCTAAAACTTGATTCACGGTTGGTTTGATGTTATGAAAAATGTTTCCTTTGGTCGCTTTTGCATCCAGTACTTTTTCAGAAAGACCCAAAATATTACTAGGTTCGCAGTGCAAAGCCATAAGTCGGTCTGTTAAATCGCCAGCTAATTCGGGTAAATGAAATGGAAACTTAAACGCACCATGCACATACGTCAGTTCGTGAAAATCTGGCTCCGTTTCTGGTCTAGTCATGATTAACTGTTTAACTTTCGCCACTTCTTCTTGTAATTCCACAGGAATAAATGGGCTAACGAGAGATTCTTTGGTGGGTTTCCATTCTTGTTGAATCGAGCGAGCCATTCCAATCGTACCAGAAGGCATTTTTAGTTCAACCGTTGCAGTAACAGGGTCGTGATCAGAAGCGCACTTGCCATTTTTTCGAGGCCGAAGAGTTTCTGCATGAATTCGTTTCCATTTGTCGTTTAACCAAATGAAATCAATGTTTGGTACATCTTGTCTTCCTGTGAATTCATGGAATGTACCACAGTCCTTGCAAGTTCTTGCTGTAGTAAAACCACTTCCAGTAAAAACTTTATATGGGACACTACCATCTGAACAATTAAAATCGCCCATGATTGCAACTGGCATGTTGCCTTCACTTAACTCGAGTGCATTTTTACAAATGAGTTTTGCGCTTTCAATACGCGATTCTTTGCCTCGGTGGTCAAAGTGTGTACTAAACAAAATAAAAGATGGACTACTCGTTCCGACAACTCGCACCTTTGCCCAAGTTGCAGTCCTAGGTAGTGCCGCATCCCACCCTGTTGAAATTTCTTCGGGCGTTTCTGAAAGCCATAGTTGACCTTGTTCTAAAATTTCAAGTTTTCTTGTGTCAATCAACAACCCACTGAATTCACCTTTAGTATTCCCACTTCGATGTTCTCCGATTTTTGCGTACTGCGGAAGTTGTTTGTCTATGTATTGAAGTTGCCCAAGCAACGCTTCTTGAATTGCGAGTACACTTGGATTTGAATCACGAATTGTTTCAACAACATGGTCTCTGCGGAACTCCCAGCTGTTTTCGCCGTCATTTGCAGTGCCATAACGAATGTTGAACGTCATCAAAGTGATTGGTTCAGCAAATAAAACCTCGGCAAATAAAACTATAACTAGAGGCATCAATTTTTTCATATCAGGTATTGCTTTCTTATTCTTCAAGTAATACTAAAGATGAATTTATTCCGTTCAATCGATCTATATCAGTCCAGACAATCAAAACGCCACCATCAACTTTGGAGATTCGTGGAAAACCGGACGAACGTGACGATGATACTTCTGCAATTGATTGTACATTTGTAACTGTTTCGTCTCTATGCACTTCTGCAAGCATTAACGCAGAAGTTTCACCCGTTGGCTCAAACCAACAGACAAGCGCCACTTCCTTATCCAACAATACAATATCCACTCGCCCAAGGACGCTTGTTGATATTTGAATCGGTTTTTCACGCTCTTCATTATTTGCAAACGAAATTTGAACTGACGTTTTGTTTTCGGGTGCTGTGTACCACGCAACAACACTGTCATTTCCAATCGCATCAATCGAAGGTCCGTTGACCGGGCATCCTGCAATTAACCAATTGTCATTATGTATGAGTCTTGGGTTTTCATCTGGTGTTGTTATGCAAATATTTCTTACTTCAGTTTCACTTCGGTCTCGATATACAACAAATGGTTTGCCAGACACCCACGCAGCGTCTGTTCCGCAACATTCACAAACCCGAGCATCGAGCAGCGTGCTATTAGTAACTTTTTCATCAATACGTGTTGACCGAAGTTGCATATCGCCACCTCCTTCTCCACTATGTCCATCACCTGTCATTTCACGACCATCAAGCCAAAAAGCACGCACGCCAGACTCGCCTTCTGGTAGTAATGAAACAAAACCATGTTCACCAAGAGCTCGGTCATCGTTAAGCGTACCCATGAGTGTCCATGTTTCGCCACTGTCGTCGCTCCGTGCTACTGCAATATCGTATGAATACGTACCAGGTCCAGATTGTTGCGGCCAAGTTACAAATAAAGTTCCATCTTTTGCGACACCAAGTTCAGGGAAGTCCGCCCAATTTGCAAAAAAATTATTCCCTTTTACAATTGTGTGAGCCGTGCCCCATTGCCCATCACTGAACTTCGCGCACTTCAACGCCATAAATTTTTTCTCTTTGTCAACGGGTTCAACCCAGGTCATCCATGCACTGCCATTATCTTCGACGAGGTTTGGTGCAATTGCACCTTCAGAAGCAGGTGTTACAGACATAACAAAAATGATTAAACAAGATGTAAACATAGGCGAAGGATACCCTCAATAAAGTCTGATAAATGAATTCTTTACATAATTAACAGCAACTTTTCTTAAGAATACTAGATTCTAACATTGCATTTAATTATAAATAAGGACATACTAGGGAACAGGAGAAAAGCACATGTTTATAAGAGCCTTCATCATTTTAGTATTTATCAATACCATTGCATATGGTCAAACATCAAACTATTACTCGATTAGAAATGTACATACATTAAATGGCAGTGGGCGCGCTACGCTAGATAATCATGGCGATTTATATGTTGGTCCAACTGGCGATGGAACGCTTCAATCGATTTTAAGGGTTCCTTATCCTTGGGATGTTACTGTTCCGCATGGTGATCCGTTTCTTACTTACCCAAACATTGCAATTTTGGATCGTGACGGCGCCTTCAGTGGTACAGAACAAATTTTGCAAATTGGTTCGAATCCATATTCAAATAAAATTATCATCGCCTCATCGGATGGAAAATTTTATTTCGCATTGCCTGAAACCCAAACAACCGCATTAGATGCATGTCAAGTTGGCGATTTTTTGATACTCGCATTAAACGACTACAACTATGCATTGAAAGTAGATAACGCGAGTAAGCTTTCCAACTTCGCACTAGGTACCAGTCCAATTACATCTATTGCGAAATTTGGCAATGATGTTATTGTCGGACGTAATGATGGCAGAATTGAACGATGGGATCTAGCAAATACACAAGGTACGCTCATTGCTAATTTGCCATCGCGTGTATCCTCATTAACTATTGGTGATGGCGAAAATTTAGAACGAGATATCATAGCGTTGGCAGACGAAAATCTGTATGCAGTTTCGATTACGGGATCGTCTTTTGTTAGGGCTACTGGTTTTACTTTAAAGGGAGACATCGTACCGCTTGGAAATGGAAGAATGCTTATCTGTGACGGAAATGGAAGCATCTGGCGATTAAAACCTTTAAATGAAAAGGGAAATGTTGGAGGCACTGTGTACGATGACAAAGGCGTACCGATTGAAAGTGCTACAGTCGAAACTTCAGATGGCGATACTACAGTCACCGATTATGACGGCAACTTTTTATTGACAGATGTTGTTGCAGGACCTCTGACTATTTTTGTTCCATCGGATGCAGGTCATGGTCCCGGTGAAACTGAAGCGTATGTTGACTCAGACAGCACATCAAACACTGTTGTTATCACAGATGACATGATTATCACGCCTGGCATTTCTGAATTCAGGGGTCGGTTTTTCAATCGTAACCGTCGCGCACTCTTTTTGCATGGAATTGAGGCAAGCGAGAGACTCGTCATCAGCGTCATCTGGGATGCCGTTCCAGGAACCGTCACCATTACTGGTGGAAATCAAAATTTGATTCCAATTCAAACCGATGCAAACGGCAATCGATGGGAAGTGGATGTGCCGCTTGGTTCTCTTCCAATTGGCACGGAACTCGTTGCACATGCTTTCGTAAATGGACAATCCTTTGGTGATCCAATAACTGCAAACATGACTGTCGTACCTGCACCTTTATGGCTAGATGCAATTCTCGATAGCCATGTTGATGTAGAATCACAATTGCTCTATTACAAACCACCACAAATTGAACAAGCACTTCAATTTGTGGGTGGCGGACTTACCGCTGTAGGTGTGAATTTACCTTTACTTGGTGATAATACGTCAACTACATTCGATATAGGTGCTACATTAAAAGGATGGGGCAACCAAGTTGAACAAGCGGGAGAAGATTCACAACGACAACTAAATCGTCTGAGTTTCACGTCGTGGGGCACAGGCAGATTGCAAGGACTGCGCTACCCAAGTGAACCTCAGGTAAACGGTAATGACACTTCATTACTAGCTGGAATACAAGTTGGTAGCACGAAACTGCATGCGTGGGCTGAGGCTAATTTGATTGGTGCATGGAATGAAAATACCGATATGTGGGATCCAGGTCTTGAAGCAAGAGTAGGATTAGACTTCTTTATGCCTATACCTGAAACTCCTCAAGTGAGTATTTTCATGGTTGGCTTTGTACCTGTTCCATACTATTACTATGGAACAATTCGTTCATCTCTTTCTGCAGAGATTTACTCTACGGAATGGGAGAATACATTTCCTACACTTTCAGCAGGCGCCATTCTTTTAGACCCAATGCTTGAACTTGGCATCCGACTAGGAGTTGGAGTTGCAGATTGGCTTGCAATAGAAGGAGGTCTTGCTGGCGGTTTTGCTGGAACAATGGCAAACATTGGCAACGGTTCAGAATTTCAAACAATGCAAATTTATATTGCAGGAGATATTATTGCGATAACAAGGTGGGTTCGTTTCACCCTGTTTTCACACCGTATATCGTGGGACTTAAACAGAGGAGAAACATGGTCGTCTGCTCCATTTTCCATTGGGAGCATAAACTCGCGAGATTATTTGCGTGACCCAGTTGGATTTAATATTTTCAAACCTCAAGGACGAAACTTCGTTTGGAAAGAACATTTATCCGGAAGTGCAGAAGAAACTGTAGTTCTTAATCCAGGTAACCGGCTCATGCCAGATTCAGATATGGATAGTGTTGGCTACCTTGCTACATGTTGGCTAGAAGATGATCAAATGGCAGGTGATTTAGATTACAGTCGACTTGTCTGGTCCTTAGTTGATCCAAATGGTAATTGGGAAGTACCTATGCCAGTCCTTGATGATGGAACATGGGACGACAACCCATCAATTGCATTTCCAGAAAATAGTGCGCCAGTCATTGTTTGGGAAAATACAACTACGACTAGCGATCCACCTGTAGATCAATCAGACGAAGGATTACTAACTGCACTTGCCGTGCAAATGTCTAAAACAGATATTAATGTAGCTACAATGAATGGTTTTGTCACTGTGTATCAATCCTTTGCCTTACCTGGTGCACAAATATCTCCAGAAATTTCAATGCAAAATGGAACCGGATTAATCTCATTCATTAGCCTTCCTTCTGGTGATTTTATTCGTGATGTTAATTATCCAATCGATATAGGAGCAAGTGAGTTACTTGCAGATGGTATTACTTGGGATTCACCGACGGCCGTTGCAAGTGTTACCGGATTGAAAAAACACACATCAATTAATTTCCCAGGTGGAAATGCAATCGCTTGGACTCGTGACACAGATGGCAATCCGAATACAACAGACGATATCGAAATTGAGTTAATTATTCAAAATTCAGGCGTATGGTCATCTGTTATTTCCTTAACTACTAACAACATTATTGATGACTCACCTCAGTTCGTTGCGCATAGTGATGGTTCTGTCGAACTATTTTGGTTCAGTGATGGAACTATTGTAAGTACAGGACTAAACGACATTCAATCTCCGGCACAAGTTGTTGCTATTGGTATTGCAGTGGGCGGAGAATTTAGTGCATGTGCAAACGGACAACGTACTGCTGTTGTATACCAAAGTGGCGGTGAAATTCTCAGCGATATGTGGGCAATCTTGCGGGGTCCAAGCCAAGAGTGGTCCGAACCAATGCAACTTACAGGCGATGCTGATCGACGTGGTCCCATTTCAGTAAATATGGATGCATCGGGTACGTTGCATGTGATGAACCATTCACAGAAAAGTGAAATAGATGTTAGAGCGATAGACTTTGGAACATTTGTCAAAGACATCGAAGTTCCTGTTGCAGGATTAAATTCGCTAGCGCGACTTGTTCGTCCAGTGTTTAACGACCTTTCGCTTGATGACCCTTTACATATGAGCCCAGACCATCCCGGCCTTGGAACACCCATCACATTAAAAACAATTCTTCGTAATAACGGAGATGACCCAAGTTCTGGATGTACTGTTGAACTGTGGCATGGCAACCCAAATGGAGGATCTGGTTACGTACTGGATTCCGTAGATTTTGTTGGCCCCATTCCTTCGGGCGGAGGAATCGCTGTAACTTTTTCAACAGTCACTGATTTTACAAATGATAAAATCGATGAGTACTATGTGAAGATAGTAACTGACGATGATGTCCTTTCAAATAATGTTGTATTTACATCGGGTTTAATTGATGCGGACCTTTCTGTTGGTATTTTGAAAAGTGTTTCCATTGCCGAATTTGATCGAAGAATAATCGCCCGTATTGAAAATACTGGAGTAACTCCTATTAGCACACCATTTGATGTTCGTTTTTATGAAGGCGTTGGTACCGAAGGACAAGTTGTCTATTCAACAACGATTAATCAACAGATGAATGGCAACATGTATATCGAAATCCCTTGGACTTGGGTAAACGCTGCACCGTTCCTTAACGGTTCTGCAACAATTACAGTAGTTGTTGATCCAGACGAAATGCTTGCGGACGTTGACCGTTCAAACAATACAGGATTAGTTACTCTGTACAACTTGCCTGGTCAAGACGCTGCCATTCCATGCCCTGCTGATTTGGATGGAAATGGAACCGTTGCAGTAGCAGATCTATTAGTTGTCATTGCAGCATGGGACACAAACGATCCACTCGCAGACTTAAGCGGGAATGGCATTGTTGATATTCCAGACGTCCTTGCGCTTGTTGCAGCATGGGGCGCTTGCCCATAGGCAATTTAATGTTGCTTTTTGCACGCTTGAGACCTTGCGAACTTGGATAAATGTAGCGTCCTGCGTTCTTATTGCAATCAGGAACCAGCCTTTCTGTGATTATCGTGTGGCTCAGTTGGGCAAATGATTTGAATTAGCGTTACAGACCAACTCTATACGTGATTCAGGCTCAACCTCTGATACTTTTGCGGCGATGTGGTTTTCTATGATTAACACACGACTTATTGTATCTTTCGCATCCGGAACCATACTCACTTCCGTTGTATCTGCTGGCAACTTAGGACCTGCGAATGGTTTCACCATTTTCACAACCGAGGGATATCAAGCAAGTAACACTGACTGCACGGGGAGAATCGCTGTAGGTGGGACAGCTACTTATAACAACTTTGGAATTGGTTCTGATCTTTCAAATTCAGACGGGTCACGAAATGATTTGATTGTTGCAGGAAATCTATCTTGGAATAATGGTGAAAATTTCAACGGTAATATTCAAGCATCAGGGTCCACTGCTCTTTTAAATGTAACAACTTCAAATGGTACCGTTGGAAGTATTGTTGACATAGATTTTGAAGATGCGAAAACAGAATTACAAGACATCTCAAATAACTTAGCAGATCAAAATGCAACTGGTATTGTTTCAAAACAAAATGGCCAACTGTCTCTTGCAGGTTCCGATTCTGAGTTGAATGTATTTTCCCTTTCTCAAAGTGATTTATCTGCACTCTCTGGAATGCAAATCGATGTTCCGTTCGGTTCTACAGTTCTGATTAATTCAGACAATGTAAGCGTCCAACTCTCTAACTTTCAACCTACATTAACTGGCTGTGATCCAAGCGATGTTCTTTTTAATTTCCCTGACAGTTCTTCCATTTCAATGAGTGGAATTGGATGGAAAGGAACAATTCTAGCGCCAAAGGCGAACATCCAATTTAACAATGGACAAATAGATGGCGCACTGATTTGCCGTTCTGTAAGTGGTAATGGCGAATCTCACCATGAACCTTTTGATGGTGATTTACCAGACGGTGATGACGACGACGATTGTGACGGCGAAGATGATTCATGTGATTGCTGCTGTCATCAAGATGATGATGATGATGATGACGATGATGATGATCACGACAGCGACGACGAAGACGACGATGATGATAATGATCACGACGGCGATGACGACGACGACGATGATGATCACGACAGCGATGACGATGATGACGATGACGAAAATGACGACGATGACGATGAAGGACATCAAGACGAAGATCGTTCAGATAGTGATGATGACGATGATCATGACTGTGAAAACGACGATGACGACGATGACGACGATCATGACAGCGACAGCGATGACGACGATGATGATCACGACAGCGATGACGACGACGACAGCGATGACGACGACGACAGCGATGACGATGATGATGACGATGATGATGATGACGACAGCGATGACGATGATGATGACGACGACAGCGATGACGATGATGATGACGACGACAGCGATGACGATGATGATGACGACAGTGATGACGACGATGACCACGACAGCGATGACGACGATGACCACGACAGCGATGATGATGACGACGACGATTGCGAATGTGATTGCGATTGTGACAAGCCAAAAGGCGAAAATCTTTACGATTAATACCTACTATGGCTTTATGAAGTCAAAAGCGCTTTTGTGGAAAAAAGTGACAGTCACATGACTGTCACTTTTTCTATTCGATTGCTGGCTCTATTTGAGCAGTTGAAAATTTCCAACTGTCATAAGAATAGAGAAGTACTGCCAAAAAAATTAAACCGAAGACTATGCCCCGTTGTAATCCGAACTCTTCTTTGAAAATGACTGTTGCCAAAATGAGCTGCCCCGATGGTGCAATGTATTGCAAAATACCTAGCGTAGAAAATTTTAAACGACGTGCTCCGCTGGCAAAGAGGAGTAACGGAACTATCGTAACTAGACCACCAAGTAAAAGGCCCCCCGTAATGTACCAATCACCTTCAGTGCTCACCGCGGTTCCATTTGAGATTAACCACCCCTGCAATACAATACAAATTGGCAGTGCAAACGTCATCTCGATCGTCAATCCTTCGATTGACCCCACGCCCATTATTTTTCGCATCAGACCATACATCGCGAAGGTGCACGGGAGCGTGATTGAAATCCAAGGTAATGATCCCTGAGAAAAAGTTAAATAAACAACACCAACAAAAGCAATCCCGACAGCAGCCACTTGCAATTTACGCAATCGTTCACCTAAAAATAGAAAACCCAAAGCGACGGTAACTAAAGGATTGATGTAATACCCAAGACTGCTATCGATAAGTCTATCCGTAACGACTGAAATTACAAAAACAATCCAGTTCACCGAAATAAATATTGCTGATGCTACTAATAACAAAAATGTTTTCTTATCTCGTAGCGCACTAAAACATTCTTTGATTTTATGGCGAAAAAACAGTAAGCCAAGAAGTAACGGTAGACCTGAAATGACTCGCCAGATTACTAATTCAACTACTGGCACTTCCTTAAATAACTTAAAATAAATTGGTGTAACAAAAGCCCACCAAAGATAGGAACCAATGGCAAACAATACCCCCGCAACTGATTTAGACTGAGTGATCAAGTCAAAAGATACCAGAGTGGGAACAAAAAGATCCAAATGACATCAACAACGTGCCAGTACAAACCGCCGCATTCGACTGCAGAATAATACCGCTTGTTAAAATCACCACGCTTCAGACGCCACATTAGCCAAAACAAAACGATCATCCCAATTACAACGTGGATACCATGCAAACCCGTCATCAAGAAATACAATCCAAAGAAAAGATGTGCATTTGCAGGACGTTTTTCGTCCAGTTGGGGTGCAACTTTCTTCTCAAAAACAGCCATTCTCTGGGCTTTGGATGCCTCATCAGGCGCAAGGCCAGATGGTGCCTGCATTGCTTTTGGAACTGTTGATTTCGGAAGAGCTGCTATGAAAGATTCAGGCGCTTCTATTTCAGTAGGTAATACATCTGCAGGAGTGTGAGAATTTGCAACTGCATCGTGAACTTCACCATTTTCAGACGGAACCATCAATGTATGCAAATAGGCGATGATGTTCATAATCCCAGCATCTTTCAACATTGGGTTGCCACCTTTTGGTGGCATTTCTAATTGCAAAATACTATCAGGTGCACCGGCTGCTCTGCCCTTTTTAATGAATGTTAAAAGTTCAGAATCATCATGTGTGCGAACATAAGAACTTGTATTAAGAACCGTTCCTTGTCCTGGTACGCCTTCAGCATTTGCCCCGTGACAAGAACGGCAAGAGGCATTCCATAATGCTTTACCTTGCTCGGCATCACCGTGCGATAATTCGACTGTAGCATGATTGCCACCCATGTCATTACCGTGATCACTTGTTTCATAAAATGCCATACCGCCAAGAAGATGGTCGTGGAATTTATGTTCATATTCAACAGATTTGATAGCCATAAAAATACCAGCACATACAAATGTAATGCCTAGGCAAACCATTGCTAATCGGCGTCTTTCCTGTTGCACATACGTAATCGCCATCGCCATTGTCAAACTACTAATTAGAAGAACAGCAGTGTTCGCAGCACCATAACGTTCATCTAAAAATTGTCCACCCCACTTAAAGAGATCTGGGTGGTTCGCGCGAAATACCGCATACCCACAGAACAAACCACCGAATAATAGAATTTCAGTTGCAAGAAATAACCAGATTCCCAACTTCGCAGCATCGTGCTGTTGCGACATATCACGGTAGTGATGTTGGACATTCGGTTCGTGGCATTCAGACATATCGTAAAACTCCAAAAATCAGATAAACCTTCACAAGGTTTATGTATAGAAAAAGAGAAGTATAGCCACTTTTTGTACCTAATTTCATCGTTTTTAGATGTATAAAACCACGAATTTACTCTTGAGAATGCTTCGCAGCTCGTCATGTAAGTTCGAGTAAGAATAATTTCATAAATCGGGCAGAAAATGCTCTTCTGGCGTATTATTTGAGCAAATGCTACTCTTGCTCATAATTACAATGTTAACCACAAACTTGGAACCCCAAACTCCCATGTACTCCCGCGCTGGCTACGATATTACACCTATAACTGAAGAGACCAAAAAACCCCTACTTGCAATTCTCGATGAGGAAACAATTCGAATCACGCAAAATGCTGGTACCGAACGTCCCTTCTGCGGTACGTTACTTGACACAAAAAAAGAGGGTTTCTACGCTTGCGTTGTTTGTGGCTTGCCACTTTTTTCCAGCGATCATAAGTTTACTTCAGGCACTGGATGGCCAAGTTTCTTCTCCCCTTTTGCAGATGAACACGTTGAAACACGCGAAGACAATCGATTCGACATGAAACGGATTGAAATTTTATGCGCTCGATGTGATTCACATCTTGGACATGAATTTGATGATGGACCTAAACCCACCGGAAAACGATACTGCTTAAATTCTGCATCGTTGCATTTTTACGAACAAGGCGAAGACATTCCAGCACAGTCAAAGCCTATAAAAACTGAAATTGCTTATTTTGCAGGCGGCTGCTTCTGGGGTGTTGAACATTGGTTCCAAAAAGGTCAGGGTGTCATTAATGTTGAAAGTGGGTATATGCAAGGCGAAACTGAAAATCCAACATACAAAGATGTTTGCTCTGGCACTTCAGGACATGCTGAAACTGCAAAAGTTACATTCGACCCTTCTGTAATTTCCTACGAGACGTTACTGACTGCTTTTTTTAAGATGCATAATCCGACTGAAGTAAACCGGCAAGGACCAGACATTGGTTCGCAATATCGTTCTGGTGTTTGGACAACTTCCGACGAACAGCAAAAAACTGCAACTCAATTCATCAAAGAACTTAGTAAATCAAATTTGTTTTCTGTCCCGATTGCAACACAAATTGAGCCAGCTGAACATTTTTATATTGCGGAAGACAAACATCAAGATTACATCGAAAATACAGGTAGAGCATGCCACGTTGCAAACCCGTGGAAAGATTAACATTCATCAACGCTTGTGCCATCTTCTTCCGTAAATTGTCTACGCAAAAGGACGAGTACGACGTATGCCAATAGGGTGGCAGTGAGTGCTAGAAAATATAATCCTAAACCCACCGACACTCCAATAGCTGCTGTCATCCAAATGCCAGATGCCGTTGTCATGCCTTGAATTCTTCCACGGGATTGAATAATTGCACCCGCACCTAAAAAGCCAATACCGCCGACGATGCCTGCAATGACTCGGCTTGTATCGAGACGAACCATCGTTTCTAATCCTGCTAATTGTTCGGCAAATGCAAGTTGCTGCATTGCTTCAATGCCAACAAGTGTAAATGTTGCCGAGCCCAAACTAACAAGTGACATTGTTCTCAGCCCAGCGGGCTTACTTCGAAGCCGTCTGTCTAAACCAATGAACGCACCTAACACAAGTGCGAGCACAAGCCGTAGTATCATTTCCCATTCAGGTAGTTGCATCATAAAGACTTCCTCTGTTCAAGTAAAAAAGTTCGTTCTGCTAAAAACGCTTTTTCGCGTTCAGCAAGGTGTTGCTTAATCGTATCAAGTTGCTGTTCGGCTTCTCTTCTCGCTTGACGAGAATTGCCGCCATGACGAGGGTCTTCTTCGATTTGTTCTAAATCCATCGCCATCACCAAAGCGACAAAATCGGCGTCAATAGTTGGCTCTCCCGCTGCCGCTGCAACATTGTCGAGCGCCTTTAATTCCTCAATAATTCGCCTTGTAACTTCTTTAACATTTTCCTGCGGACCAAACATCAACAATGATTCTCTCGTTGCAATCCTTCTTTGTTCAATTGATTCTTCCAATTTGTCGATCTTCCCGTGTAATGATTTTGTTTGATTATCTACGGGCGTTGGAGGTTCAGGTGGAGCAAATTCTCTTAACTGAATTTTGGATCCGCGCTTTATCATTTTGCAAAACCAACCAGATATTTTGTGTGCTTCCTTTAATCGACGCATCGCAGTCGGAACTGGTGTCGGGCTTCCATGCACTGCTGCATTCCCATCTCGGCGAATCGCGTGCATTGAATCTGCTTGCCGTCTTGGGACAATCCCACCACGCTCAAGCGCGCCTAGCATCGCGCCAAGGTCTTGAGAAATATCTCCACGCATTTGCAGGTTTGTCAATTTCTTTGCCATTGTTTCGACCATCAGCCGCAATTTAAACATGCATGAATCGGGGTCTGTATGCACATATTTTTCCGCTTGCTTTGCAAGTTGAGCAACGCGCTTATCAAACCGTTCAAGAAACTTAAAGTTGGTTTCGTTATTACTCATGATTTCGCCCCATGTGGCCGTAACATGGATGCTATAACACGAGCGTTAACGCAACACCGTTGAAAATCTTCAGGTGAAACTTCGATTGCAGATGCAAGCATTGAAGCCCAACGCACTTCCAGAGGTTTCATCTTTCGGTCTGCATATGAAATCATCATTACGCCAGTCAGTATTTTCTCGGCCATTTCTTTTGGCAATTGCCGAACTCCAGAAAGACAGTCAATCAATGTTTTGTTATTAATATGTTCGTTATCTTTTGCTTTTCGACAAACCTCTTCGTTGAAACCAAGGATTGCTTGTGCATACAAACCGGTTGCGGCTTCTTGAACTGATGGCATTTCTTCGCCAGCAACAGCCATCGCCCGAGCGGAGAGAAACCATAATGTTGCGAGATTAATTTGTGAAGATTCTGACATGGTCAATATTGATTGTAGTCTATTGTCAATGGTTACTCTTTATCTAAGAAAGAAGAAAATTCATTTGAGACAATTCTTGAAGCCATTGCTTCACTTGTTAGAGCGACCACCTTTTCAGGCAGTTCTTTCGCCACATTAGTGGTTTCATTTGGATCGTTACGCAAATTAAAAAGCAACACTTCTATCTCATTTTTATTTTTCTTGCGAATTAATTTCCAATCGCCCTTTCGAAATGCCTGAACTTTACCATGCTCCCAATACAACCCTCGCTCTGGCAAATCCTCGCCTTCAAAAAGTGGCGTGAGTGAAACACCATTTGTCTTTACGGGTTCTGCTCCCGTCAACGAAATAAGTGTCGGGTACCAATCCCAAAATGCAGACGGAGTTGCATCGGTACTATTTGGCGCAATATGGTTTGGCCACCAAACGATAGTCGGCACTTTAATGCCGCCTTCAAACAACTGCGCTTTTCTTCCTCTTAACCCCAGAGTGCTATTGAAAAAAGCAATGTCTACACCACCAACCCATGATGGACCATTATCAGATGTCACAATTACAATTGTGTTGTCAGTAATTCCATTTCGCTTAAGTGCTGCAAGCAATTCGCCTACTTCGCTATCAAAGCGAGTAATCATCGCAGCGTATGCTGCTCTAGGCCTGGGATGTGGTAAGTATCCTTTATCTCCTAGATATGGTTTATCGTCCCACTCGACTGGATACAAATCTAATTCTTCATCTGGAATTTGTAATGCTACATGTGGAATTGTGCTTGCAAAATAAAGGAAAAAAGGTTCTTTTGCATTTGTATCTATAAACTGAACAGCTTCTTCAATAATTTTGTCGGGCGCATATGTTTCTGCACTGTATTGTTCAAACGATAGCACTTCATTCAATTTCTGATGGGCACTAAACCAAACTTCATTTCCTTTTAACATTTCTTTATTCTTGTTTTTCCACAAGTGAGTTGGATAATAATTATGTGCAACACGCTGACAAAGGTAACCATAAAAATAATCAAACCCTTGATCGTTCGGTAAACCCGTAGTATCTGGACCACCCAATCCCCATTTGCCAAATGCGCCAGTTACATAACCATTACTTTTCAAGGTTGAACTTATTGTCGGAGTATTTGCAGGAAGTGGAAATTGACCTTCAGGCTCTTCTGGTCCCCAACCACCGAGCTCTCTATTATTTCGTATGATTGCTTCACCAGTATGCTTACCAGTGAGCAACGTACACCTCGACGATGCACAAACTGGACTGCCAGAATAATGCTCTGTCAACATCATGCCCTCAACAGAAAGTTGGTCGATGTTTGGAGTTTTGATTAATTTCTGACCAAAACAACCAACTTCACCGTACCCCAGGTCATCCGCAAGAATAAAAACAATATTCGGCTTATTGACACTATGAGAAGTCTTATTGACCGCAAATGTTGAAACTACGATACATTGCGAAAATCCGATGAAAAGATAGGTAATGTTGTGCATAGGAGAATCATAATAAATAAAGAGTTTTTCTGAAGAAAAATACAGTAATTTCATAGGTAACACAGCAAATTCCTATACATTACTATCTGGAGAGGTACTAGAGATGCCTCTTCTTGAAGAGAAAATAGTGTTTGGATAACACGCAACAAAGAAAAGAGAGAGAAAATGAAAAATTTAGTAATCGCAGGATTGTTTGCAACATTAGCAGCAGGTACAGCTTCAGCTGAACTTTTGTATTCACAAAGTTTTGAAGATCCCTCCTACATTGGTGGAAAGTATTTTGACACAGGTGATGCTACTGTATTTCACTGGCTAACAAACAACGCAGGTCAAGCTGCAGTGAACGGCGACGGTTTTAATGCATGGTATTCACCATACTCACCAGCTAGCGTTGGTCTTACTGATGGTGATTATGTTGGCGTTACAAGTTACGCAGGTAATGTTGGCGCTTTTTACGATGGAACTCAAGGCTATCAAATGTCTGACACCGATGGAGTCATGGGTTTAGACATTGATGATTTCGGTGCAGGCGTAAACGTATCCTTCGCAATTTTCATTAACAGTACTGGATATGAAAATGCTGACTATCTAAGCATCAGTTATGGTGCTGATGTACTTTTACAACTCGGCGACGGTATTGACAACGGACTAGCAATGGAAACTGCAGCTGGCACTTGGTTATTCATCGAAGCTTACGATGTAACTGGAAACCTTTCCATCTCATTTTCATCAAACGCAAGCACTGAAGCTGTGTTTATCGATGCAATCAATATATGGACTGGTGCTATTCCAGCACCAGGCGCATTAGCGTTACTTGGACTTGCTGGATTAGCAAGTCGTCGTCGACGTTAATACACGCACTTAGTTATCCAAATTAAAAGACCGCTTTGCTTGAAGCAAGGCGGTCTTTTTTTATTACATATAAAAACTTTGAATTACGGACAAGCACCCCAAGCAGTGATGAGTTCAATGATATCCATAACCTCAACTTCGCCATCTCCATTG
Source organism: Phycisphaerales bacterium (assembly GCA_012965315.1). Lineage (GTDB taxonomy): Bacteria > Planctomycetota > Phycisphaerae > Phycisphaerales > SM1A02. The sequence continues at coordinate 21,216 of DTSO01000054.1, forward strand.
ACATCTGCTGGACAACTGTTTGCTGCTTCGCATGTAACCGTAGCGCAAAGCGTTGTGTCACCACTCCAAAGTCCTCCACCATTTAAACAATCTGATTCTTCCATCTCCCAACAAGCATCTCCACCGCAACAAGCACCAATTCCGATGACGCACTCTAAAATTTCTCCTATTATTACTGGTTGAATACCTGAGAAATCGCCTGCAACATCGCAAACTAGGTTTGCGCAAATTGTTGGGTTATTTAGGGTAACTGTACTTCCAGCAACCTCTAAAACTGCACCGCCACCTACTCCATCACAATCAATGTCTGCAATGTTTGCGTCAAATGTACATTGCACAAAAGAGACTACGCTTGCACTCCGAACTTCTGCAGCACCGCCAGTCATAGACGCGCCGTTGTTTGAAAATAATGAATTAGAAATTGTAGCGTTGCCTCCCGCATAACTAAACAGTGCGCCACCCTTGTTAGCCATATTTCTTGAGAAGCTACAATCTTGAATTATTAAATTTGTCGCCTTGTTAAAAATGCAACCACCATCCGAATTTGCGGTATTTATCATTAACTGGGAGTTACTCATTAAAAAATCACCAGTGCTATCTTTAAAGTAAATTGCCCCACCATTGGTTGCTGAATTATTTCTAAAAATACAATCTGTAAATGAACCTTCACAAAATTTAAAATATGCTCCCCCACCTGCAGCGGTTGAATTGTTATTTGAAACAGTTACATTTTCGAGTGTTACTACACCAGATTCTGCAAATAAACCTCCACCACTGCCCGAAGTTTGGTTGTCCTTAATCAGACAATCAATCAAAATCGGTGAAGCGTTTTTAATTAGAACTCCAGCGCCCTGGAATGCAGATCCATTTCGAACTGTAAAGCCAGATAAGATTGAATTTATTGTCTCTCCAGATGTAAATGAAACTACGGCTCCTGAAAATGAAGAGCCATCTAATACAGTATCTTCTGGTAGCCCCGTACTTCCAGACACGGTAATTTCTTTACCCAAAAAGTCTATTGATTCGTGGTAAGTGCCCGGCTCTACTGAGACAATATCACCCGCAACTGCAGCGTCAATGGCCAACTGAATCGTTGTGTAATCCGTTGGTACTACGAGCGTATTCGCAATTGATGAATTAACAATGCCTAACAGGCACATCAAACAACATGCATATAAATACTTCATCCACAATCTCCTTCTTTTACCAACCATACATATAGACTACTGATAGATCGCTAAATGCAACTTGCTAATCCGATAATACTGAAAATTCCTAGGTAAATCAAAGCAATGTCTAGAATTAGATAGAAAAAAAGGTGCGATAACCAAAATTGGCAATCTAGGCAATCACCCTTTTGAGTTTGTTTTGTTACTATCACGTTGGTTATAAAAAGTAGGTTTCAGGCGTTGTTGATGACGATGAGAACTATATATTTGCCAAGGATGGCTTCAAGCAGAAAGGACTCAGCAGAACCAAATGGATGCATTTTCAATACACGGAGGACAACGATTAACGGGGTCTATTTCAGTCGATGGTTCAAAAAATGCATCACTGCCTCTACTTGCTGCTTCTCTTCTAACAAACGAAACTGTCACCTACGACTGCGTTCCAGAACTTTCAGACATCGCAAATATGGGACGGCTTCTTGAAGAACTAGGTTGCAACGTTTCTCGAACTGATGACAAGGTGACAGTTATCGCTGTTGACGAAACTAAATCCCACGCTCGATATGACATCGTAAGGACAATGCGCGCCAGCGTTTGTGTTCTAGGTCCTCTACTCGCACGTCGAGGCGAAGTTCGTGTTTCAATGCCTGGAGGTTGTGCATTTGGTGACCGACCAATCGATCTTCATTTGCGTGGGCTCGAAGCACTCGGCGCTAAAATTGAACTTGATGGTGGTAACATCATTGCTCGAGCAGACCGATTGCAAGGTGCTACTATTTTCCTAGGCGGTCCATTTGGTTCAACTGTGCTTGGCACCGCAAATGTCATGAGTGCTGCTACGCTTGCCAAGGGTAGAACCATCATTGAGTCTGCCGCTTGCGAACCTGAAATCACCGACTTGGCAAACTTACTCAATGCAATGGGCGCAAAAATTTCTGGTGCAGGTACACCTCGAATCACCATCAATGGTGTTGAAGAACTTGGCGGCGCAACGCACACCGTAATGCCAGACCGAATAGTCGCAGGCACATGGGCAATTGCAGCAGCAATGACAAACGGAGATGTTGAAATTGAACGATTTCCACTCGACCATTTGCTCGCTGTTACCGATGTACTATCGACAGTCGGCGTCCATGTAAACCAAACTGACACTTCGCAAGACTCGAAGTGTTGCACTGTGCAAGTTGTAAGTGAACGGCACTTAAAACCAGTCATGTTTACAACCCAGCCATTCCCTGGCTTTCCAACCGATTTACAAGCCCAAATGATGGCACTTCTTTGCTTATCACGAGGCAACAGCATAATCACAGAGAAAATTTATCCCGAACGGTTTATGCATGTACCAGAACTAAGCAGGATGGGCGCGAAACTTGTTAGACAAGGTGCAACGGTCATCGTCCAAGGAGTTGACCACTTAGTTGGTGCACCAGTGATGGCGAGTGACTTACGAGCATCGGCTAGCCTCGTTCTTGCAGGGCTTGCAGCTGAAGGCGAAACCATTGTCAGCCGTGTCTATCATCTTGACCGTGGTTACTCCAAGATGGAAAAAGTATTAACAGAACTTGGCGCGAACATCAAACGAATTCCAGACGATCAAATTATCGACGGATTACCGATTGTCGAGACTGTGCCTGCCAAGAAACTCGTACAAACCAACCGCTGAAGCAACTGCAACATTAATCGAAGGCACTTTCGGGGTCATTGGAATTTCAGCGATTACATCACAGATTTGAATTGTTGATTGTGATAAACCCGCTTTTTCTTCACCCATAATTAATCCGAATTTTTCAGATGGAGTAACATCCCACATGGGAATTGCTATGTCTCCTGTTTCACAACCGATGAGTTGAATCCCAAGTTCTTCTCTAAGGCGAAGCAAGTCATCAATCCAATTAATTGCAATCGCCCATGGTAATGCAAATGCATGACCCATCGAAACGCGAATTGCTTTTCGATAAAGTGGGTCACAACAAGTATGGTCAAAGACTAACCCGTCCACTCCAAATGCCGCCGCATTTCGAAAGAGTGCTCCAATGTTGTCAACATTCGTAATCCCCTGCGCTAATAAAAGTGAAATTGTTTTTCTGCCTTCAAACTTTTGAATGAGCGAAGAAATACTTTCTCGAATCGAATCCTCAGTTGGCCTATGCACTGCTGCTAATACACCTCGATGAATATGAAAGCCAGTTATATCTGACATAACAGTAACGTCTGCTATAAATACTTGATAATGTTTTGGAATCAAATGAGCAAGTCGATCATACTTTTGAGGTGACAAGAACAACGAATGCACATTCCAATCCGTTGAGAGCAATCTGCGAACGACCATCTCAGATTCAACCATGCATAAGTGCTTGCGGCCTCGCAAATCTGCATCTCGAATATTTCGATAGACATCCACTTGAGGATCGTCAATAGACGTTACAACTGCTACGTTCGTTTTAGAATCGCACATTCTTACTTGCGGTTTGGAAAATCTAATTCCATGCGATGCATGATTTCATCGCGAGCTTTTTCAAATGCAATTGCACTATTTTGAAGAGAAGTTGAAAGTGCTGCCGCTTCTGCTGGTGCTTCATCAGACAACGAAGCACTCTGAAGCACCTCTACAGAATCTCGCAAGTCTGACAACGCCGTTAGCAATTGCCAAGAAGCTGCATTGAGTTGTTCGTATGCAATTTCTCTGTCAGTAGGTCGATACAACAACCGCCAAGGGCTTGCTGAAATGTCATCTATAGCGGCTTTTGCTCGCTCTGAAATTTGACTTACGTTGCTAACAATTTTCGTAATTTTTGCTGCCCACTCTGGAGAATTTGTTTGGTACGTCTTACTCATCGACTCAAGAGAAGCCATAGTATTTGAAAGTGATTTCATAGACATGTTTAGGTTAGGCAAAACATTTGCTTGGACATCGGAAACCACTAATCGTATTTGCTCAATTGTTTCATTGATTTGATTCGGAATATCCTTACTGTCAGTCAAAATTGTTGTGATAGATGCCTCCCATTCGGGGAAAGCCAACCCTGTTGTTTTCATAATAGAATCCAGTGTAGACAAGGATGAGTTTGCAGAATCAATTGCTTCTTTAATAGCAAGTGCATCGTTACTGCCGAGTAACAAATTTAATGCTCCGCCATCGTTAACAAGCGCCTCGCTTAATTTTCTTAGCGAGTCCAGTGATTTTGTAATGTTAAGTTCTGCATCAATTCCTAATAATTGAGAAACCATAGTTTCTGTAGTTCCAACTAGTTTTGTTTTTTGAGTCGCTTTGTTTCCATTTCCAACATCCGAAATCGCAAGCCAACCTGCAGTACCTAATAACCCAGCCCGAGCATGGATTGAAGCGTTGTCGTACAGAGTAAACTGATTGTCAAACTTAAATAGGACATCAATCACTGAGACGGGGTTCCCAGAATCCACTCTTGGTTTTACAGAAGTCACCGATCCAACGAAAACTCCGCCAAGTTTTACTTGTGAACCAGAAGAAAGACTTCCAATACCTTCACTAATTTTGAAAACTGCATGGTACGTTGAAGTTGTGCTAAATATTCGACCCCATGCGTTAGTCAACACACTAAAAACCACCAACGCAATAATGATTGATGCTAAAACAAAAATTCCTGCCTTAACGTTATTTTGTCTTTTATCTCGAACTTGTGACATAAAACCTTACTCCTTTGAGGAATGAATTGATGGGCCTTGAGTCAAACGCGGAGCGCCGATTCCCAATAAATCTTCTGCGTAACTGGATTCTTCTTTTCTTTTTGTAAGCGGGCCTTCCGCATCACCACATAAAAACTGCCTAATAAGCTGTTGACTTTCATCGAGTTCGTCTAGTTGCTCAAGTGGCCAGTCTCGTAGTTTTTCGAATGCCTCTCGAGTATCCACCATCAACATTTTACCCTTATCAAGCATTGCCATCCGGTCTGCAATGACAAATGCTGAATCCATTTCATGGGTTACAACAACACTTGTCGCTCCAGCCTTTTTTGCAAGGTCTAAAATGAGTTGATCGATGGTGGCGCTTGTCACAGGGTCAAGACCTGCAGACGGTTCATCGTAAAATAATAGTTTTGGGTCAAGTGCTAACGCTCGCGCTAATCCGGCGCGCTTTTTCATTCCGCCTGAAATTTGAGAAGGAAATTTTTCGGCTGCTTCGCGAAGACCTACTTGTTCTAATTTAATCTTAACGATGAATTCGATAATATCAGGGTCAAGGTCTGTATGCTCCCGAAGTGAAAGAGCAACATTGTCCGCAACACTCATTGAATTAAAAAGAGCGCCTGACTGAAATAGGATTCCAAACTTTCTACGAACATTATTCATTTCACTTTCGTTCAACGATGCTAAGTCTTGACCAAACACTTTGACTGTTCCGCCGTCGGGGATGAACGTGCCAATCATGTGCCTCAATAGTGTTGATTTACCCGAACCTGAACCGCCCATAATTACGAGGACTTCCCCATCTAACACATCAACGTCTACCCCATCAAGAACTGTTTGTTCGCCGAAACGACAAACTAGACCGCGAACTGAAATGATTGGTTCATTTTCCAAGTTGGAGTTGTTCCTCAATAACCTCGCTTGAAGGATACACGAGATTGCCATGCTTTTCATCGACTATTCTAAGCCACTCGAACCTGTTTTTAAATTGACTTCCATCTCCTTCTGTCTCAAAAAGAACATATTTTGCCGTTAGATGAACATCGTTTTGGTTCACAAATTGAAGTACGTATTCAAGCTCTGCTTCAATTGGAACCATACCTAGAAAAAGTTTATCGCCATCTACATCTGCTTCGCCAACTTCTTGGTCGAGTGAACCCTCAAGTAAAGAGCCGTACCGACTATGAAGCGATGATAAAAATCTTGCTGCATCTTCATCAGAGCCATTCGTAATAAACATTGACTCGAACGCTTCAATATTACCGTCTTGCCCGAATGCAATAATTTTGATTGGACCTTGTTCGATTTGAGAGCGTACATTCAGATTCCACCAATACATTCCACCTCCCCATAACCCTGTCATGAGTGATCCGAACAAAATAGAAAACCATGCAAGCCGAACACCGCGAGTATCCCCTTTTGCAGAGATGTCAACTAACGCACGGATGCCAAACAGGATTGCTGCGATCGTAAAGAGAGGGCAAAATCCAATTGCACTAAAAACTGCAACGAGAGACCAAGGGTTAATTTTCTTTTTCTGCATTAGATGCGTTATTCGTCCGAATCCTCTTTTGCTGGTTCTTCAGGAGTCGTGTCACAAGCAGAACCCTTCGGGAAAATTAAGTCGCCAAGTTTTGCATCGTTTATTCGAATGCATCCAAGTTTAAGCTCAAAATCAAATCCTCCACCTGGTATGACTTCCATCAATACATCTGCTGGCACATCTGTAGTTTCAAACAATAACCGAATTGGTAACGGTGCTTCATTTGCCGATGGCTTTAATGTTTGATCTTGCTCTTCCATATTCATAACAGCAGAATCAAATTTGCCGTATCTCGATTCTAACTCAGTAATAAATTGAGCGATTTCCTCATCGGTTACATCCAATGAACTTTGCGAAAGCCCTGCTCGAACAGTTGCATAATCTTTGTCGAATCCTGCTTGGATAGTCGTCGTGGTTACTTCGCCGGCTTGCTCAATAAAATTCACTGCCATTCTGCCAAAAAATAATCCTGCTCCAACCCAGAGTATTGTCGAAATAAGTCCTACGACAATCGCAGTCCAGGCAAAACCTTTTCCTGTCAAATGTGGCTTCCCTCTAAGAGTTAGCAATGCGATAACGCCGAGGATTGGGCCTACAATTGTAGTAATTGGGCAACATATTATAAAAGAACAAACCATTGCAATAGTCGCTAAACCACTTCTTTGTGTTTGGTTCGTTTCAACTGAAAGTTCGTCGATCATATTCATTTGTTCTCATCCTCTACATCTTTTGCGATTATGTTTGCAGGTATCCCAAGAAATTCTGCCATGTGCTCTTCATATTTACTTTGATCTTCTACTCTTGAAAAATCCAATCGTAGTTCATTAATAACTTTTGTTCCTTGCCCAATCCAAGCATCCCATTGAGCTTCATCCACATTTTCAAAAATCCATTTTCCAATTTTGCCGGGCAACGGTTCCTTGTCCAATGGTTTACCAGTTTCACCCGGAGATGCTTGTTCAACTGTTGGCAGTTCAATTCCAGATTCAGTAAGAATGGATGCTATTCCGTCTTTGACTCGCATTTCACCTTTTGATGCTGCTTGTTCGTACCCGCGAATTAGCAAAACTTTGGCATCTGCGGTATTCCCCATTTGCATCAATGCTGAACCTCCAAGTTCCATTGCTCTTGTCATTTCCGGGTTTAGTTTTACACATGCTTCAAAACTTGTAACCGCTTCACCAAAACGCTTCGCTTCAAGATAGGCAGAACCTAAACTGAAATGCGCCATATCATTCGATGGGTCAGCCATCGCCATGTTCTGAAATCTATCAATTTTATCTTGTAAATCGCTCATATTGGCATTGTACCCATTCACTCGATTTTCTGAACTATTTTGTAATTAAGTACAAAAGCAACCATAAGGTACAATAGTAGTGCATGACAGCGATGCAGGTAAAACTTGGGAATACGACGCTTCGCAATCCAGTTGTATTAGCTGCAGGAACTTGCGGGGTCATGGGCGAGATTAAGGATGCAATTAATCTTTCAACCATCGGCGCGATTACAACTAAATCAATTACTAAAGATCCTCGTGTTGGCAATTCCCCAGTTCGAATGACAACGCTTTCAAATGGAATGTTGAATGCGATTGGCTTGGCAAATGAAGGCATTCAATCTTTTATTGAAAAGCAATCTGCAAAAGCAAAATCTATCGACACAACAGTCATCGGCTCAGTTGCTGGCGATAGTATCGATGGATACGTTGAAGTTGCAAATGCAATGAACGAAATCGATGGCATTGACTTGGTTGAAATAAATGTGTCATGTCCAAATACTTCTGACGGACTTGAGTTTGGTGGTTGCCCAAAACGACTTTCCTCATTACTGAATGAAATTAAACCAGTTCTAACGAATACTGGAATGCTTGTAAAACTTTCTGCAACACCAGGTGATATTCGGCCCCACGCAAAAGCAGCAATCGAATGTGGTGCAGATGCGCTAACACTCATTAACACAATCCCTTCTCTAGCGATAGATGTTGAATCTAGAAATCCAAAAATTTCCAGAGAAGTCGGTGGCCTTAGCGGCGAAATAATTCATCCAATTGCCGTTCGCATTGTGTATGAAATATATCGAGATGTCGCCAAAGAAGCTTCCATACCAATCATCGGCACAGGTGGCATCATGCGATGGGAAGATGCTGCAGAATTTATTCTTGCTGGTGCAAGCGCCGTTGGCATTGGAACAGCATCCTTTGTGAATCCTGCAATTGCACCAATCATTTCAAAGAAACTCGAAAAATGGGTTCAACGACAAGGATGCAATTCAATTAATGAACTTGTTGGTGCGCTTTCGATTCATTAACTAACGAACAGAACAATTCGCCGCGTGCTTCAAAATGTACAAATTGATCCCAACTCGCACACCCTGGGCTTAACAAAAGCACATCTTCTGAATTCATGTTTTTCGTTGCCTCTGCAACTGCTTGTTCAAGATTTTTAAATTGCTTTATATTTCCAGAAGCTAGTTCTACAATTGTATTTGCGGTTTCACCAATTGCATACATGCATGCAACTCGACTTGCCTGTGCCGCAAGTAATGTCAAATCAATTTTCTTGTCGTATCCACCAACTATCAAGTGGATTTTTTTAGCATCAGCAAAAGCATCGACTGCGAGTTCTGTAGCTTTCGGCGTAGTAGATTTTGAATCATTGTAATATCCGTCACAAACTAATTGCAATCTATGAGGCAAGCCGCGGAATCTTTGAATCCCTTCTCGTAATAGAGTTGGGTCTGCGCCGATTGCGACTCCAGCTAAAAAAGCTACAGCTGCATTTTTTTGATTATGCTTTCCAGGAACAATAAGACCGGTGAACGAGGCATTTTGATCTTGTGTAATTGCGATATCTCCCTCAGCCTGATTCGCAAACAATAATTCTTTGCACGATTTATATTCTTCAAAAGAACCATGCCAATCTACATGATTTGGTTCGATGTTTGTCAATACTGCTGTGCTTGGCGACCATGATGTATTTTTATTAAGCCACCACAACATCGCACTAGACAATTCTAAAACAACAACATCATTTTCGTTAATCTTTGAGAGAGAATTAAGCAAACTTCCGCCGATATTGCCCCCCAAATGACATGTTATTCCCGCATTCTTAAGACCGTCGTAAAGCATCGATGCAGTTGTTGATTTACCAGAAGTACCCGTCACCCCAATTACTTGCTCACGATGTAACTGCTCCACAAGCATTTCTATTTCCGTTGTAACTTGAATATTTGCTTCCCACGCTGCACACAAAAACACATTTTTCCACGGCATTGGAATTGCGGGATTTGCAATTACTACGTCAGCTCCTACAAAATCTTCCATTCTGTGTTTGCCAAAAACAACTTGTAAATTTGTATGTGTTCCAAGTTCTTTTATTTGTTTCGTAAGTTCATCTTCATTTGCAAGGTCTGTCAGCAAAACCCTTGCTCCTTGGTCTAGAAGCCATCGCGTTACGCCGAGACCTCCGCCAAACCTTCCGAGGCCCATCACGGTTACATTTTTATTTAATAATTTCATGTCCATGACTGTGTCGACTTTGATTTATGAAACCTACTAACACCGCCTGTTTTACGTTGGTATACCCACCACTCTGCAAGCAAAACTACAAGAACTGAGCCAAGCGCCCATGGCCAAATTTGAACGAATGAACTTTCACTTGTTCCACTAGATGTTACTTTTGTTGCGCCAATCGAAATCGAATCATTACTTGAAATATCTAATTCCTCTGTAGGAACATTCACCGCGACTCTTCGTTGCACCTTACCGTCCCACGAAATTTTATGAAGACCACTGAGCCGAACTGGACCCCAAGTTACTGTCCCATTTGCATCAACTTGCACGGTATGTTGTGCGCCATTTGATTCTTCGATTGTCACAACGTCAATACCAGAGGGAATATCAAATGCCATCGTTTGTCCGACATTTCGAAGTGCGTTTGAAATTGCATCCCCACCTCTGCCAAGATATTGCACAGCATTATAAATAAAGAATGGAAAACTTCGTAAATATGGCCAATTACTTTCAAGTGGATCAAATGCTACATAGATTATTTGAATACCGTTCTCTCGTGCAGCCATGACTGCTGGCCAGCCACTGCCTTCGAGTAATACTTCAACATTTGTGTCTGTTACTATTTCATACCCCTTCGAAACAACGATGTCTTCAAAACGCACAAATCGCATAACAGGATGTCGTTCTCTTGCAACCAACATAACTTGCGCTTCGCCTTCAACGAAAGTGGAAAATACGTTTAATTTTGGAGGAGGTCCAAAAAGTAAGTACCTACCCTGAGGTAATGTATTTAACTCAACGTCTCGTGCTACAACAACATCAAACTGAGATGTTTCTCCTGATTCGATCATGCTTACTAAAGTTTGAGGACTTACAACATGTAATTTTTCTAATGGCATTCCTTCCAATACTGTCCGAATTAATTGCGCACCATTTTCACAGAGCAGAACTTTAAGTTCTTTTGGTGGAGCAATAATCAGAGATGCAATATTATCAATTTGCAACAAATCTTTTGCAGAAATTGCCGCATGCACCACCCCGCCTATCGGAATTTCAAATGGTGCAAAGACAACACTCTTACTACCGAGCATGTCACCATCTCTTTGTGGGATTTGAACTTGCTGAATGCCAACTGGAATCCCATTAAATGAAACTTCGACATCTGTAGTTACTGTTTCTGTTCCTGAATTAACCAACGACAAAAATATTTGCACTTCTTCGCTTGCTTCAGAAAGTCGCTTAGCACTAATCGTTGTAATGCCAACGTTGTAATCGTTCACGTCTCCAATTTGATGATATCTGATTGTCTCACCACGTTGAAGTGCTTGCAAATTCAAATCACTGATATTTCCATCGCTAAATAATTCTAACTGCGCAGAGTTTCCCATCGACATCCCATTTTGTTCTGGATCCACATTCGTGGTATAGGCACGAGCGAGTTTCAACGCATCTTCTATATTGGATTTACCGTGAGAAGGCTCTATCGCTTCAATCGCAGAATTAAGTTGTTGTTCTGAATTTGTAAATGGAATTACAATCTCAGCGGATTCTGAAAATGCGATAACCATCGTCTCTCCGCCACTTGCTGAAAATAGACCGCCACCGTGAATTTGTGTAATTAATTCTTTTGCTTCTAGTTTTGCTTTATCAAATCGAGTCTCGCCATCATGCACATCAGCATACATAGAGGCAGAACGATCAATAAGAATCACGTGCTTGCCTTCTTTTATTGCTCCACCTTCAACTAAAGGTCGCATAAGAGATAGAACGATAAGGCAAAGTGCGAGCAGTTGTAATAAAAGAAGAAGACTTGGGCGTAACCGTTGAAAGGGAGCGTTTGCATGCAAGTCCTCAACCGCACCAACCCATAACATTGTCGAAGAAATTCGAAGTGGTTGCCTGCGTAGCCGTAGAAAATACAA
>DTSO01000055.1 GCA_012965315.1 Phycisphaerales bacterium
ATCAAGTCAGAACCGATGTTTGATGTCAAAATCACAATAGTGTTACGGAAGTCAACATGACGACCGAACGAATCTGTTAGTCGACCTTCTTCCATGATTTGAAGAAGCATATTAAACACGTCACCGTGTGCTTTTTCAACTTCATCGAAGAGAACAACTGCGTATGGTTTTCGACGGATTTTTTCTGTTAGCTGACCGCCTTCTTCGTACCCAACATATCCTGGAGGTGCACCAACCAATCGTGAGACGGTGTGCTTTTCCATGTATTCAGACATGTCAAGGTGAACAAGAGAGTCAGAATCTCCGAACATAAATTCTGCAATTGCTTTTGCAAGCAGTGTTTTACCTACACCAGTTGGTCCTAGGAACAAAAACGAACCCATTGGTCGATTTGGATCTTTAAGACCACTGCGCGATTTACGAATTGCTTTTGCAATTTGCGTAATACCGTCGTGTTGACTAATAACAGTTTTGTGAAGTTCATCTTCAAGTTGAAGTAATCGTTTTGACTCTGCTTCTTCAAGTCGAGTAAGTGGAACTCCAGTCATGCTTGAAACAACTTCTGCGATGATGTTTTCATCAACAACGCTTGTTGTTTCGTTTAGTTTTTCACGCCATTCTTTTTGAATTTCGTCTTTCTTAGCACGAAGTTTTTCTGCTTCATCACGAAGTGCTGCTGCCGCTTCGTAATCTGCGCCTTTTACAGCTTCGTCTTTTTTGACTTTTAACAGTTCAAGTTTTTCTTCGTAGTCCGCCATTGAAGGGGGCTTCGTCATTGATTTCAATCGAACACGTGCTCCAGCTTCATCGATAACATCGATGGCTTTATCTGGTTGTACACGGTCTGAAATGTAACGGTTGGAAAGTTCTACTGCAGCAAGAATTGCTTCTTCAGTGTATTTAACACGGTGGTGATCTTCGTATCTTTCACTTAGACCCGCCAGAATTGCAATAGTGTCTTCTTTGTTCGGTGGATTAACAACAATGGACTGGAAACGACGTTCGAGTGCATTATCTTTTTCGATGTACTTACGATATTCATCAAATGTTGTCGCGCCGATGCATTGCATTTCGCCGCGTGAAAGTGCTGGTTTCAAAACATTCGATGCATCGATTGCACCTTCAGCTCCACCTGCACCAACAAGAGTATGTAATTCATCGATGAACAAAAGAATGTTCTTCGCGCGTTTTACTTCGTTCATTACTGCTTTGATTCGCTCTTCAAATTGACCACGGTATTTTGTGCCAGCAACCATCATTGCAAGATCAAGAACGATAACACGACGGTCATGGAGTAGGTCAGGAACCTCTTGTTCTATGATGCGTTGTGCAAGGCCTTCGATAATTGCAGTTTTGCCAACACCAGCTTCACCAATTAAAACAGGGTTGTTTTTAGTTCTACGACAAAGTATTTGAACGAGGCGTTCAATTTCTTTGAAACGTCCGATGACAGGGTCGAGCTCACCTTTCTTAGCGAGTTCAGTCAAATCACGACCGAAACTGTCAAGGGCAGGTGTTTTACTTTTTCCTCTTCGAGGAGCAGGGTTTGGTGCTTCACCTTGTGGTTCCATGCTGTCTTCATCAGTTTCTTCAAGCTGGCCAACACCAGCACCAAGAAGATTGAGAACTTCTTCTCGAACATCTTCAAGTTTCAATCCAAGATTCATTAAGACTTGCGCAGCAACACCGTCTTGTTCACGGAGTAATCCTAAAAGAAGGTGTTCAGTGCCAACATAATTGTGATTGAGTGAACGTGCTTCTTCAATTGCGTATTCAATAACCTTCTTCGCACGTGGTGTTTGGGGCAGTTTGCCCATAGTGACTACATCGGGGCCGCTCTTTACAAGTTTCTCAACTTCAAGGCGGACCTTTCTGAGGTCGATTTCCAAATGCTTAAGGACGTTGGCTCCAACTCCAGACCCTTCCTTGACTAAGCCAAGAAGGATGTGCTCGGTTCCAATGTACTCGTGGTTAAAGCGCATGGCCTCTTGGTTTGCAAGAGACATGACTTTTCTAGCGCGATCTGTTAAACGTTCAAACATAGTTCGATTCTCCGCCCGCATGATATGCGGGATGTACTTCCTGAGGGTACAAAAAACTGTACCCCACTACTTTACAATCGGTGCAACTCGCGTTCCATTTGAGAACTTCTTCAGATTATGTAATAAAAGGTCAGATATCCTAAAAAAAGGGAATTAGATACCCGCTAAATTCGTCATTTTTGGAGCAAATATGTCATAGCGGGCAAACACCTACGGCGAATGTGCCAATGTGGCACTGTTCACAATTTGACCGCTGCGGAGCCGGACCACAGCATTTCCGCGATTTGTAATAACTTCATTATGCGTAACCATTACAACGGTGAGCCCGCTCGAATGGAGTTCACTTAAAACATCCAAAATTTCGTTACCAGTTTCTTCATCAAGGTTGCCAGTTGGCTCGTCAGCAAATAATACCGCTGGTTCGTTGACAAGCGCACGAGCGATTGCTGCTCGCTGACGTTCACCACCTGATAGTTCTCTTGGTTTGTGCGCGAGACGATGCCCAAGCCCAAATTGTTCAAGGAGAAGTTTTGCACGATTTTTATTTTCTTTTATCGAATTTTTGGAATGAGCAAGCATCGTGGGCAAGAGTGTATTTTCAAAAATAGTTAATTCTGGCAAGAGATGATAAAACTGAAAAACAAAACCAATGTCAGTATTTCGATATCGATTGATTTGCCGGTTCGATCGACTCCACACAGAATCACCCTTGAAAAGAACATCTCCGCCATCCTTATCAGGTCGGTCCAGTCCTCCAAGAAGATGCAGGAGTGTAGATTTTCCTGAACCGGACGAACCAAGAATAGTTGTCCAATCTCCAGATTGAATCTTTATTGAAGCACCATGCAACACTGGAACTTTCAGTCTGGCTAATTGATACGTCTTTTTTAGATTGATTCCTTCCAAGATTGGCTTATCACTCATGTCGTAACGCCTTTACTGGGTCGGTGTCAGCTGCCTTTGCAGAAGGGATGAGTGCCCCAAGTGCGCAAAATAAAATTGCACCACATACGGTGACTATGGCAGAAGGCCAATCAACATTATTTGGAATAATCGCAAAGTAGTACACTGAGGCATCCCAAATTACTAACCCTCCAATCTGTCGTATGAATAAAATTAATGCACCGATTCCGGCGAATGTAATAAAACCAATGGAACCCAGCACGATTGGTAGCATCATTCCAGTACGTCCTTTTATGAGGGTGTACATAGCAACTGCACTCGCAATTGCAAATGAACTAATAGCGATTGCTAGCGGAGGGTTCCCCATCGCTTCATGTATGGAGTTGATGTTTTTAGTTATTGTCCAACCTATCAATAAGCCAAGTAGTGAACCAATTATTCCAATTGATATCTTTGTTTTTGGTAG
>DTSO01000056.1 GCA_012965315.1 Phycisphaerales bacterium
TTATGAATGGAGATATTCAATATGAAACGAAATAACAGAGGCTTTACCCTCATTGAACTCCTCGTCGTCATCGCGATTATCGCGTTGTTGATGGGACTATTGTTACCTGCACTAGCAAAAGCGCTTGATAACGCCCGTACTCGTAAAGACCAAGGTCAACTCAAGGGTATCGTTACTTCCTTTGCTATCTTTGCAGAATCTGACCAACACGAACGCTTCCCAATTCCTGGAATGATTAACCGTCTTCCTAGTGACCTTGATGCTGGCGTTTTTGGACAAGGCGACTACCTAGGACTTCAAGGCAATCAAGATGTTCAAGGTCGTGGTCCTCAAGACACAACAGCAAACCTTTCTGGTTGGTTGCACTCAGCAATGGTTGGCGATAATTATTATGACCCAACTATTTTGATTAGCGCTAATGAAAACAACCCTATGGTTATTGCAAAAGGCGACCAAGGTTCAAACGCTTCAGAAGTTGCATACGACTACTCAATGGTTGACCCTGCTAGTGATACCTACTGGGACACAATTTTCTCAGCAGACATTACGGGCGAAGGCCGTGCAATTGGTAACGAAGTAAACGGCGGCGTCGTAGATGCTTGTCATACTTCTTATGCTAATCTTGCACTTTGTGGTCAACGAGTAAAGAATGTTTGGACTAATGGTGATCACCACAACATTATTCTTTCAAGTCGTGGTCCTGAAATTACAGCGGCTGCTGACATCAATAGTGATAAATTCACTAAGTCACCAACGCTAGAACTATACGGACCTGAGAAAAAGTGGGAAGGCGTTTACTCTTCAGCCGATGGTTCATCGCATTACGCAAAATCGCTTTGGTTCGACGAAGTCATGTACAAGTCAAAATCTGACCTTGTAAACGTACCTGACAACAGTTTCCAAGCTGACTTTGCAGATTATGGTTCAGGCGATCTTGGAAACCCAGGTGGTCCTTCAGGCGATGTATGGATGGTGCTTAACGTTCAGTCAACAAAAGCTGACGTTTTAGCTTCAAACGACATACTCTACCCGTAATATTTTTTTAAGTTGCGCTTGCAATTGCTAAGCGCTAATTCAAACAGGAGGTTTCATTATATGAAACACGAAACTAACAAAAAAGGCTTTACACTCATCGAACTACTCGTTGTGATGTCAATCATTGCTTTGTTGCTGAGCATCTTGATGCCAGCACTAGGTCGTGCAAGAGCTGAAGCTATGCTTACAAAAGACCAATCCCAAGTCAAGGCTATCTATGGGGGATTTTCATTTTGGTCACCAACACATAATGACATGTTCCCAATCCCAGGCTTACTTCAACGTCAAGCTGACCCAGGAACTGGCCAGTACATTAAAGGTCGTGGACCAGAAGATCTTTCCGTAAATGATCACGGTTCATTGCTTTCAATGTGCATCATGCAAAACCTATTTACTCCAGACATTCTCATTGCTCCTACCGAGCAAAGTGAATGGGTAGCACCAATGGATGCCTACGATTACGATGTCTTCGATGCAAGCTCAACGAGTCAACACGGCATTTTCTGGGATCCACTTTTTGGTGATGACCTTACCGGTAGTGATGGCGACTGCAACAACAGTTACGGCATCATGCCACTAACAGGCAAACGTAAACCACGGAACTGGAAAGTTGGCTCTTCAGCTTTCGCGCTCCTTGGAACTCGTGGACCCGAGAATGGTGTAAACAGTAAATTCTCCAAGTCAAACTTATTCCACGGAATTAGTTCTGATTGGAAAGGTGTTATCACTTTTGGTGATGGTCACCTTGAAATCCTTGAAACTTTCTACCCAGACTCAACGACATACCTAGATTCAAATGGTGTTTCAGTGATTGACAACATCTTCAAAGAAGATGAAGGTCAACCAGTTGATCCTGACTTTGGCGGAAACCAAGGCGAATTCGCTGACTGCATTCTTGCGCATGTTAAGTATGGCGATATCACAGATACCACAAGCACTAAAGCTGGTGGTGTAGCGGAATTCTTACACGATTAATTTGTAAGAATAATATTTCTTATAAAAACGGCTGCAGCACATGCTGTAGCCGTTTTTTTTGTTGCCTTGCAAATCCCGCATACAATACAACTATGTTTGCAATACTTACAACCCTCGCCCTTGTACAAATGGCACCGGTCCCAAGTTATAGACAGGCGAACAATGTTACCGTAATTCCGATTTATGGTGTTGTTGATACAGTTTCTGCGCAATCATTCAAGCGTCGACTTGCCCAAGCTAAGGATGCAGATGCAATTGTCATTGACTTAAACACACCAGGTGGCGACCTCCTTTCAACACTTGAGATTTGTTATGAAATCAAAAACAACGATTCTCAAAACATCGTCGCTTGGATTCACCCGCACGCTTTTTCAGCGGGAACAATTATTGCCCTTGCGTGTCGAGAAATAATTGCAGCCCCTGGAAGTACCTTTGGTGATGCTGCTCCGATTAATGTGACAGGTCAACCAATTCCTGTTACCGAGCGAGCAAAAATAGAATCACCCATTCTGGCTGAAGTAATCGATTCCGCCCGTAGAAACCATTACGACGAACACCTAGTTGAAGCATTTGTGAGTGTTGGAATCGAATTGTGGCTCCTTCAAAATAAAGAAACAAACGAAACTATTTGCGTGAACGGGAGCGAATACGAAGAGTTATATGGAACAACTCCACCAAGGCAATTCTCGCCGATTAGCCAAGTAAGTCCCAGCAAAACTACACTCGTGCCTTTTTTTGATTCGCTTGCAAAAGCAACTAGTTCCATAGGCAACACCGATCCAACATGGGACCCAACCTTTGCACAAGTGCTGCCAACAAGTAGGACTCGCATCTCTAAAAGCGAATCGAACAAGTGGGTACTTTTAGAACAAATTGTTCCAAACGATCGCCTTCTAACATTGAAGCCAGCCCAAGCACAGAAATATGGTTTGCGTGTCGATGTCATTGCAAACGACAACGAATTAAAACAGTGGTTCGGCGCTACAACCATAAAGCACAGCAAGACCAACTGGTCCGAAGGCCTTGTTAGAATTTTAATCAGTTGGCCAATACGATTAACACTCATTGCTGTTTTTCTCATTTGTGTTTTTGTAGAATTCGTAACCGGCACAACTGGTGTTTTCAGCGCCGGCGCAGTTGTCTCTATGGCAATTTTAATCGGAGCACCTTATCTTGCTGGCTTAGCCCAGTGGTGGGACGTACTCTTAGTTCTGCTGGGGATTGTTCTCATCGCTACGGAAATTTTTATCGTCCCAGGAACTGGATTCACAGGTTTTACTGGGGTCGCATTATTATTCGCCGGCATGGTGGGCAGTTTTATCTCTGGCGATTTACAAACACACGAAGGGCAAATACAATTATTCGCTGGGTTAAGTGCTGTTCTAGGCGGTTGCATAATTGCAATCATCGGTGCTTGGATTATCGCGAACCGTTTGGGGGATAGCGTTGCAATGCGTAGAATTGTTTTAGAAAGCGAAATCGCCAGTACAACCTCCCATCCAATGCAAACACAACCCGCGCTTAATAGTATTGCTACTGCCATTACCGATTTGCGTCCAAGTGGGAGAATCGAAGTGAATGGCGAAGTATTTGACGCAACTACTTCGGGGCAATGGATTCCACAAGGCGTTACAGTCCGCATCATACATCTTGGTCTTACAATCGAAGTAGAGGAAATTACCGCATGATAGAACTACTTGCACAAACTACTCCCGCAATCACTGGAGCATCATCCCCAATTATTTGGGCTTTCATTTTTATTGGAATTGCCTTAATACTTTTCTTTGTCGAATTGTTTGTCCCATCAGGTGGCCTGCTCGCTTTAGTCGGTGCACTCGCTGTCATCGGTTCACTTGTTGCATTTTTTATGCACGACGCAAACACCGGCTTGATTGCAACGGCGATTTATATCGTGTTTGGACCAATTCTTTTTTGGATAGCATTCAAAATTTGGGCTTCATCTCCACTTGCCAAAAGTATGATTCTTGGTGGCATTGTCGAAGAAGACAGTGAAGAAGCAATGCAAAAATCTCAAGCCCGATTTGCAAAGCAGCAAGAAGAATTACAGCAACTAATTGGCAAAGAAGGAAACACGATTACAATTCTCCGACCAGTTGGAGTTGTACGAATAGACGGTCAACGTATTGACGCTATGGCTGAAACTGGCAGTATCGAAGCGGACACAGCCATTAAAGTTGTTTCTGTCTATGACAACCAAATTAAAGTCAGAGCAATCTCTGGTTGATACAATACAAATCGAAGGGAATTCATTATGAACTCATTTATTGCACTTACTCCATGGCTACTTGGCGGTGTCATTATTGGCGGAATCATTCTGCTCATAATCGTCGCATTAGCATTTCAATACATTGGTCTTTACTTACAAGCTTGGGTTAGCGGCGCAAAGGTCGGCTTTGTTGACCTTGTCATGATGCGCTTTCGAAAAGTAAACGCGAAATCAGTTGTCATCAATCGTATCAGTGCCAAAAAAGCTGGCATCGAAGTTTCGACAGATGAACTTGAAGCGCATTACTTGGCTGGTGGGCGAATTACAAATGTTGTCCGCGCTATGATTGCTGCAGACAAAGCCCGAATAAATCTACAATGGGAAACTGCAACTGCGATTGACCTTGCAGGTCGAGATATTTTGGAAGCAGTTCGAACAAGTGTTGACCCAAAAGTTATTGACTGCCCAAGTACTGGTGGATCTAAACGAACAATTGATGCTGTCGCTGGCGACGGTATTCAACTCCGAGCTCGCGCGCGAGTAACGGTGCGAACCAATATCGCACAACTCGTTGGTGGTGCAACTGAAGAAACTATTATCGCTCGAGTTGGCGAAGGTATTATTTCAACGATTGGCTCTGCTTCTTCTCACCTCGCTGTGCTTGAAAATCCAGACAACATTTCAAAAACTGTACTTTCAAAAGGTCTTGATGCTGGAACTGCTTTTGAAATTCTATCCATTGATATTGCTGATATTGATGTTGGCGAAAACATCGGTGCTACACTCCAAGCACACCAAGCGGAAGCTGACAAAGCTCGTTTCCAAGCAGAAGCTGAAAAACGTCGTGCAATGGCTGTTGCGCAAGAAGCAGAGTACCGAGCAGAAGAACAAAAGAACCGCGCTCTTGTTGTGCTCGCTGAAGCAGATGTACCGAAAGCGATGGCAGATGCATTCAGATTGGGTAACTTCGGTATTATGGATTATTACAACATGAAAAATGTCATTTCTGACACTGACATGCGTTCATCCATTGCTGGCGATACACCAAAAACATAAGCACTGGGACACTAATGCCTACCGCAACTAATCTTCCAGCCATACTTGGCGGAGAACAAGCCGTTACGCTCGACCAAAAAATTGCAAATGCTTGGCCTATCATTACTGAACAAGACGAGCAAGCTGTGCTTGACGTTCTTCGCAGTGGCAATTTGTCACTGCATCCAATCGTTGGCGAGTTAGAAGAAGACTATAAAAAACTTACAGGTAGACAGTTTGCTTTAACACACAACAATGGCACGTCAGCCATTCTTGCTGGCTTGCATGCAATCGGAATCCAACCATTTGACGAAGTTATTGTTCCCTCTGCAACTTGGTGGTCAAGCGTTATGCCTGTACTTCACTGTGGCGGAGTCCCTGTTTTTGCAGAACTTGAATCTGACTGCCTTGGTCTTGACCCAGAAGATGTCGAAAGTAAAATCACTGACAAAACAAAAGCGATTGTTATAGTCCACTTGTTCGGTGTGCCATCAAAGATAGACGAACTTGTCGCTATTGCAAATAAGCACAATCTAAAAATTTTAGAAGATGCTTCGCATGCCCACGGTGCAACCTACAAAGGGAACCCGATTGGTTCCTTCGGCGATGTTAGTATCTTCAGCATGCAAGGAAACAAACTCTGCCCTTCTGGCGAAGGAGGCATTCTTCTTTGTGACGACCAAGATACATTTGAATCAGCAATCCGCCTTGGTCACTACGAACGATTGCTAAATCTTGAATCGCAAAATAAATATTTTGCGGCAACCGGATTCGGTTTTAAATTCAGAATGGCGCCAATGGCTGCTGCGCTTGCGCACTCTCAACTAAAGAAAATGCCCGAGCGAAATGCGTTGCGGAATAAAAACTGCGCATACCTTTCACGTAAACTTGAAACGCTTGGTATCGAAACTTTCTTATCTACAAATGACACTAATCGTGTCTACTTTGAGTTCCTTGTTCGATATAACGAAAATACATCTGGCTTGCCAATTACCGACCTTGCAAAAGCTCTACAAGCAGAAGGCGCTCTCGTTTCAGCACCTCGTTACCCTCTTCTACATCAACAACCTGTTTTCACTCAAAACGTTTGGTCAAAAATTGCACGCTTGCCGGCTACTAAAGAAAACCCAATTCACGTTTACGATCCTGCAGACTTACCGAAAACCATCCTCGGCAATGGCACACTACTAAAATTGCCGTCGTTTCCTTCTGCAGACGAAGCACTACTAGATCAATACTTTCTCGCATTTGAAAAAGTTCTCGAACACACCAATGACCTCCCAAGAACAGACTGCTAATGCGCCGCCAGACGCTGATGCTATTCTGAAACAATTTCGTTCCCCACTCTTACGAATTTGCCGTTTTATTTTGTTGTCTTCACTTCGTGTTGTAAAGATCGTCCGGAGAGTCAAATGGGTAGCAACGGGAACGGAACAAATTACAAGCACAACCATTCCAGTTATTTTTGCATCAAACCACCAAAGCCATGTCGATACGCATGTCATCATGCACACATTGCCTAAAATCGTCCGTTCTAAAACTGCTGTCGCAGCAGCATTCGACCACTTTGCAGATAGAGAAGGCAATTCTAAGAAAAAAAGACTCATCCAATTTATAGTTGCTTCACTTTGGCATGCATTCGGAATAGAGCGAATAAAATCGCCACTGAGTTCAATCAGAACAATGCAAGAATTACTGTCACGTGGATGGTCCATCGTGATTTACCCTGAGGGAACAAGAAGCCGATCCGGCGAAATTGCGAACTTTAAAGGCGGGCTCGCAGTAATCGCTAAAAAAAGTGGCAGGCCTGTAGTCCCAGTTTTTGTCGACGGCGGAAAGAAAGTACTACCTGAAGCAACATATATCCCATTTCCTGGCACCATTCGTGTTTTTTACGGAGAACCGTTACACTTTCAAGAAGATGAACGGTCCGCAGACTTCATGTTACGAGTGGAATCTGCCGTAAGAGAATTAGCAACAAAAGTATGAATGATGGCATAATTACAAACCAGTGGTCAGGACTAGATGTTGGGCTACTTATAAGTTTAACTCCGCTTTTACTATTGAGTGCTTTTTTTAGTTGCAGTGAAACTTGCTTCTTCCGCTTAGCCCAATCACAAATAGTTGAATTGCGAAAAAGAAAAACGCCCCCCGCAAACGCTGTTCTTTATATTGTTCGACATCGGCGAACGATTTTAATAACAATATTAATTGGGAATATGACTGCAAATGTTTTGTATTTTGTCATTGGTTCGGTATTAATGCTACACGCTCCAGGTGGTGTAGGAACTGAAATTGGCATTGCAATAGCGACCCTCTTTTCAATTATTATCTTTGGTGAAGTACTTCCAAAAATGTCAGCGACAGCGAGACCAATCGGAATTGCTTTACTCTTAGCCCCTCCACTTGTTTTGTTACACCGTCTTATTACACCAATCCGTCACGGGATTGATTGGTTTATTATCACGCCCCTCTCACGTTTGATTTCTACAAGCACGCCTGACTCTTTGAATGCGACTGAACTCGCTTCACTTGTAGAATTATCTTCTTCTGAAGGAATCATTGATCAAGACGAACAGCGAGTATTGTTTGAGGTTGTTGAATTAAGTCGCATTCGCGTTCGCGAAGTTATGACGCCAAGAGTGCACATGATTTCCGCACCAACAACCTCTTCTACGGATGAACTTCGAACTATTATTACAGATACTCGACTTACACAAATTCCAATTTTCGGAGAAGACCTTGACGATATTTCCGGGATGTTGCATACTAAAAGATACTTACAACGATGCAATGACGGGCAAACACTCATGCAAGCATGCATGACAAAACCACAGTTCATCCCACAAGTTGCCACGCTCGATCAATTGCTATCGCGTTTTCGAGATACCTCAACACGCCTTGCAATCGTCGTCGATGAGTACGGAGGTACCGCGGGTCTTGTCACACTAGAAGATGTACTTGAAGAATTAGTCGGTGAAATTGGCGGAGAAGATCACTTTGTCATTGAACCACCGGTTTTACGTAGTGACGGCAAGTGGCAAGTCGATGCAAATACCGCTGTGCGTGGTTGGGCTGCGATGATGGGTTCGCTCATAGAGCAATGCCCAGCTGCAACGATGGGTGGACTAATCGCTTCTAAACTTGGACGCATTCCAGAAGTTGGCGATATTGTCCAGTTCAGCAATTTAGAACTTGAAGTTGCTTCCATGGATGCATACCGAGTTGCAACCGTTCTCATCTCTCTTAAGAAAAGAGGTGAAGAATGAATGACATCTACATTGCTATCGCTGTGACTCTTCTTGGTCTCGTGTTAAGTGCGCTGTACTCGGGTCTTGAAACAGGGCTTTACACCATCAACAAAATTCGTCTTGATGTCCGTGCTTCAGATGGTCTTGCCAGCGCTAAACGATTACTTACTTTACTGAATCAGCCAACTCGCATGCTCGCTGTATTACTCGTTTGTAATAATGTTGCTAATTATGTTGCAAGTTACGGTGTTGCAAGTTTGTTAGACGAAACCGACCTCGGACCTTGGACGGTAATCATTGTAAATACCCTTATCTTAATTCCAATTCTATTTATTTTTGGCGAAGTATTACCAAAAGACTTGTTTCGCTCAAACACTGATACGTGGACGTATCGCTGGAGTGCGCCACTTGTTTGGTCAGATAAAATTTTATGGTGGACTGGCATAGTGCCAATAGTTTCAAGCGCTGGGAAACTTGCAAGTTTTATTCTCGGTTCAGAGAACACGCTTGAGCCCTCACCGCGCATTCGATTTGGTCTCCTTTTCAAAGAAGGGTTAGAAGGCGGCGTGCTTAGTGACGAACAAATAACACTCGCTGACCGCGTGTTAGCGATGAGAACACTCACCGTCCGAAGTGAAATGGTTCCTTGGACTCGCGTGCATTGTCTTGGTGCAAGCGTTCCCACTTCTAGACGATCATCTGCTATTTCCAATACTGCACACACGAGGATGCCAGTTGTAGATCAAAGTGGAAATGTCTTAGGCATCCTTCCAATTCTGTCTGCACTGCTCGCTCCTGAAAGTTGCACACATGACTTGCTAAAAGAGCCACTCTTCATTCCTCCCGACATGCCTGTTAGAGATGCACTGCAACGACTAAGAAAGAGCAAAAGTTCAATGGCAATTGTTTCAACTGAAAATAAAAAACCTCTTGGCATTGTTACCCTTAAAGATCTTGTTGAACCAATAGTTGGTGAGTTAGCCGCTTGGTAAAGCGATGTCTAGCAAATCTAACTCTGCTGTTCTTCTTCCCCTAAATTCGTTTACTTTTATTTTGGCAACAACGTCAATTTCCATTCCACGAATTAGTTTAGGTGCGTAATCTCCATTGTTCCACCAAATACAACGAATTCGGTCATTCGAAGTTCCTATTTGCAACGACATGTGCGCACCACCGTTACCCATGGTGCTTACGCTGTCCACTCTCACTTTTGAAAATTGCACGATAGGCGATGGATTCCCAATACCAAATGGACCCATTTTTTCAATTTCGACAGCAGTCGCATACTTAATTTCTTTCTGTATTGCAATCACGTCTGGTTTAACTGTTTTAATTAATTGCTCTGGTTTAATGTTTTCGTTTGCATACTTTGTAATTGCAGAAACAAATGCATCATAATTTTCTCGAGCGACACTCAAACCCGCAGCCATATCGTGCCCGCCAAATTTTAATAAAAGATCTTCGCAAGAAGACAGTGCGTCAAAAATTGAAAAGCCTTCAATGCTTCTTGCTGAACCAACGAGTTCATCCCCGTCTCCTGAAAGTAAAATGGTTGGACGATAATGTGTTTCAATGCATTTACCAGCCGCAACGCCGACAACCCCTCTGTTCCAGTCGTCGTTTTGTAAAACAATTATTTTATTGTCGTAGAGTTTTTCTGTTTCAATCTGCTCTATCGCGTTTTCGATAATATCGCGTTGTACTTTTTGTCTTTTGCGATTTAAATCTGCAAGTGCTTTTGCTGCTGATTCTGCTAATGGTCCATCAAGGTGTGTTAATAAGTCAACTGCTTTAGCTGCGTGAGCGAGACGGCCAACTGCATTTAGTAATGGTGCAATACCAAAACTAATGTGTGAAGAATTCAACTTCATTTTTGGCGTATCGAGTTGTTTCATAATCGCAAGAAGACCTGCGTTTGTCGTGCTTGGTAAAAGTTGCAAACCCCACCGTGCCAAAATGCGATTCCCGTTTTCAAGAGGCACCATGTCCGCAATCGTGCCAATGGCTACAAGTGGTAGCATGTCCAGTAAACATTTACTTAACTCTTTTGTTACTTGTTGCGAACCAGACCACGTTCTCGCAAATGCCCATGCAAGTTGGTATGCAACGCCAACACCTGCAAACAATGTTTTTGGTTCTTCATCAATTCCAGGATGAACAAGTGCTGCACAATCAGGCAATTTCCCGTCATCCCTTGGTCTGTGGTGATCCGTAACGATAAGCGTGAGCCCAATTTCATTTGCTTTTTCTGCTGCCTCGACTGCTGTGACACCACAATCGACTGAAATGACGAGGTCTATTCCATCCTTTGCGAATTGCTCTATCGCTTCGGGATTGATCCCATAGCCCTCACTCATCCGGTTTGGGATATAAATCGGCGGCCCTGGTTTTTTTGTCGCAGTTGCAATGACGTGGTAGAGGACTGATGAGGCAGTAATCCCGTCCGCATCGTAATCTCCATAAATCAACACTTTTTTGCCCGCCCTTAAATATTCGCAAAGAATTGCTCCCGCTTTTTCGGCATCAGGCAATTCGCTCGGGTCTTCAAGCGTGGAGAGTTTTGGGTCCAAAAAAGAGCGATGTTCTTCAGCCGAAATGATCCCGCGAGCGGTAAGAATTCGTGAAACCAAGGCGTTTTCAGTGCTATTTCCGGTGGGCTCTTTCCAAACTCTGGTTAATCCTTGCATTCCTGCATCGTACCTAATATTAAATTATTAATTAATTGAATTCAGAGTCCATTTACGTAGAGACTCATTCTTTTCCCTTCCTAATACGACAATTTTGGCTATCATTCGCAAGTTATTGGATTAACAATGTCGACTCCAAAACGCTATTCATCTATTCTCTTGATTGGCCCTCCAGGCGTTGGGAAAGGTACGCAAGGGAAAATGATTGGTGCGATTCCGGGTTTTTTCCACCTCGCAACAGGTGATATGTTTCGTTCATTGGATAAGGAATCAGAGATTGGGCTTGAATTTACACGATATTCATCGCAAGGATTACTTGTTCCAGATTTTTTGACTGTTCGTTTATGG
This sequence comes from Phycisphaerales bacterium, assembly GCA_012965315.1. Taxonomy (GTDB): domain Bacteria; phylum Planctomycetota; class Phycisphaerae; order Phycisphaerales; family SM1A02. Next base: position 11,559 of record DTSO01000056.1, read on the forward strand.
CGCCAACATGTTGATCAGTTGATTGCTCGCGAACTTTACTCTCCGACATCGGATATTTTGCTTCTCGACGGCATTCCAAGAAGCCAACCGCAAGCAGAAACGATGCGTGATTACATTGACCCATGTATGATTATTCACCTCGTATGTGAAAATATCGATGAAATGGTACGAAGGATGCAGAAACGGGCAACCGAGCAAGGTCGCCCAGACGACGCGGACGAATCGGTAATCCGCAAACGCTTTGAAGTCTATGCTGAGCAAACTGCGCCTGTTTTAGCGTGTTACGATCAAGAAATTATTTATGATATTGACGCTCTTGGCACGCAGGCAGAAGTACTCCTTCGTATTCTTTCAAAAATCGTGCCTGCTATTGCAAACCCCTGTTTTGATAGACAAAAGTAAAAAATAGCGTATACTCTTCCATTGCTCTTTGAAAACTTAGGGGCCGACCTGGTTTCGACCGGACAGGGAAGGCAATACATTGCGTAACGTGGAGCATCCTTGCCACGTAA
>DTSO01000057.1 GCA_012965315.1 Phycisphaerales bacterium
ATTGGCGGACAAAGCAAGCGAATGGGTTCGCCTAAACATCTAGTTACGTTACCAAATGGAAAAACCATGCTTGATGTAATGTTACAAATTGCATCATCAATTGGCAACAAAACAATTATTCTCGGTGGTGAAGTCGAAGGTCAAAAGTGCGTACAAGATCTTCGGGAACAGCATGGTCCAGTCGGTGGCATAGAGGCGTTGTTGCATTCAGATATAGACTCAAACTACCTTGTGCTCGGATGCGATATGCCGTGCATTGTCAAAAGAGACATTTTGCCACTCATTGAATCTAATCGTAACGCTGTATTCTCGCACGACAATGAACTACTTGGGCTACCGTTACATATTCATGCAAAAGAACAAGATGCATGTTCAAAATATTTGGATTCGGGTGGAAAATCAATTCGTGGTTTTGTTTCAAGCATTGAGTACACTTGCATTCCGATTGATACTAAACAAGCCAGTACATTTCTAAGCGTTAACTCTCGAGACGACATCAACAAACTCGCCCTTGAAAAATGGAGTTAATGATTCTTGGTCAACTGCATTCGAAAGAATACTATTCACTTCTGGAAAATACATTGCGCAATTCCCTCTTGCGATATTCATAACGCGAACGATTACACGTAATTCACCAGACGGACCAATGACACCAACAGATTCATTTTCTTTTAATCCACGAGATGAAATGTCGTCTTTATGCATCATCACAATGTCTCGACGAGTTTGACCTCGGTATACATCTTCCTCTTCATACACAACAGTATTGAACTGGCCCTCGCTTCTAATTGTCATCAGCCGAAGTTTTTCTTGATTTGAATGATGAATTTCGCGCAGGTTCACCCGGTGTGCTTTAGCTTTACCAGTTTTTGTTTTAAATATAGGTGAATGAAAGGTTCTACCTTCAATTTGATGTTCTTCATCTGGGTTAAATCCATCTAAACAACTCGCAAGTAATTCTCTGATTGAATCGTAATTTCTAAATTGTTCCCAATCAATTATTCCAACACTATCTTTTACAAGATCGATGATGACATTGACTTCACTCCTTGGACCATCATGTCTAGACTCGCCACCAGAACTTCTTCGCACAAAGTTAAACATTGATTCCTGGGTGGTTGTCTGTGGTTCTTCATCACGAGCTAGAACAGGAAACAGAATTGTTTCGACACCCCGACCAAAAAAGTGCCCTTGGTTTAGGGTTGTTGATAGATATCCAACGCGAGAAACTTTTGCCATTGCATCCATTGCAAACCGAGTGTCAGGATTTGCACCGGCTAAATTTCCTCCCAAGCATAAAACTAAATCCACCTCGCCATTATGCGCCGCCTTCATTCCAGACATCGTGTCAAATCCTGAAGAGGTTGGCAATGTTACGCCAAGTTGTTTTTCAATTGCTTTTGCCATCTCTCCTTTTAATGTTGGCACAACACCGACCGTTCCCATACCTTGCACGTTTGAATGTCCACGAAGTGGTAATAAGCCCGCACCTTTTTTGCCCAGCATTCCCCTCGCAATTGCAGTATTTGCAATCATACGTACGCAATCCACGCCTCCTTTTACATGTGTTATTCCCATTGCCCAACAAAATATTGCTTTGGAAGAATTTTTATACATTGAAGCGACATTCTCAATTGTTTCTTTATCAACTCCACTTTGATGAACAATCGCATCCCAAGAATTTTCGTTTGCCTGCGCAAGAACCTCTTCAAAATCATCTACATGTGTTTGCGTAAATGCCTCGTCAATGCCACCATTTTCAGATAGCCATTTAATAATACCAAGCAACAAATAAACATCTCCACCAATGTTTGGCTGGACATACATGTCCGATATTTTCGAACCGAATAATAAACTTCGCCAATCACTCGGAACCCTATAATTACATAGTCCTTTTTCAAGAAGTGGGTTAATGACTATGACCTTGCCACCACGCCGGCGTATTTCAACAATTGTTTTTAGTAGACGTGGATGGTTAGATGCGGGATTACAACCAATCAGAAAAAGTACATCGCAGTGGTTCAGGTCATCGAGCACTACTGTTGCTGTTCCTGAGCCAGTAACACTTGTTAGCCCAACGCCACTTGCTTGATGGCAAAAGAAAGAACAGTTATTTATATTATTTGTTCCCCGTAAACGCGCAGCAAGTTGTAACAAAAATCCTGCTTCGTTACTTGAACGCCCACTGAAGTAATAAAACGAACGGTCCGGTTCTGTATTTTTTATCGATTTTGAAACTTTTTCTAGGGCTATATCCCACGAGATTGGTTTGTAATTTAAATCAAGTGGACCAGCGATAACCGGAAAAGTAAGTCGGCCGCACGATTCTAACTCTCTTGAAGACATAGCCGAAAGTTGTGCAATTGAATATTGTTCAAAAAATTCTGGCGTGATTGCACCCTGCATATCTGCGACCATCGCCTGCACAGACTTTTTGCAGAATTCAGGGTACGAACCTGACTCATTTACCATGCCGCCTCGTTGTCCACCCATTCCAAGCGCACAGGTTTTACAAGCGTTTTTCGACCGCATCGCTTTCCGCAATGCAAAAATGCCACCTGCTTCTTTCGCTTTCTTTAAAACATAAACAATGGAATGAAAACCGCCAAGAGCCATGTTTTACGCGTGCTTATCTAATTCTTCCGCAACCGTTTTCATCAGTGTCGAAACCATGCTTGTCGTAAAGTCAAACTTCAAACCACAAGCTTCGAAAAGTTCAGGAAGCGTTCTGCTAGCACCAAGCGAAAGGCCATTCTTATAGTCTTTGATTGCAGCAGTTGGGTTTTCGCGATATTTCAACCACATTTGAAGTGCACCAAGTTGCGCAATCCCATATTCAACATAATAAAAGGGGACTTCAAACGGATGTAATTGCCGATGCCAAACTGCTTCATGCTCAGATTCAAGACCAGACCAATCTACTCCACCACCAAATCGTTCACCAAGTTCAAGCCATTGGGCAGTACGTTCTTCGCAAGTATGTTCTGGGTTTAAATAAATCCAATGTTGGAAAGCATCAATCGTTGCAACCCACGGAAGAACACTAACAATTCCTTCGAGGTGTTTTCGAATCGCGCGTTTAATTTCTTCAGGTGAATAAAATTCGTCAAGGAAAGGGTAACAAAGTGATTCCATACTCATCGATGCTACTTCAGCAAATTCAAGGGGTGCGCCTCTGAGCCAAACCAAGTCATCGTGACGACACAACATGTAATGAAAAGCATGCCCTGCTTCATGAACCATCGTGTCAAGATCTCTCGGAAGACCTGCTGCATTCATAAAGATAAAAGGTTTTCGCTGAC
>DTSO01000058.1:0-283 GCA_012965315.1 Phycisphaerales bacterium
ATGGACACTTCAAATCAACTTCTGGTTTAGAAGTAGAACTGAAGTTGTGAGCTGATGACTGTAGTGTCAGTATTTAATACCGTGTCATCCCAGGTAATCTCAGTAGTCCAGCGAGCATTTTGACCTGCCCAGTAGTTATTGAGACCAATGCTAAGTACATCGTCACCAGTGTTGGTGTCTCTGTCTACATAGCGAGCATAAACTTCCCACTCATCATTTAGGTACATACCGTACATGATTTGTGTTCGGTCAAAATCGGTTGTGCCTACGACATTGCCATCAT
>DTSO01000058.1:296-11532 GCA_012965315.1 Phycisphaerales bacterium
CGAATTGTAACTGAGCGTCAATGGTCAATGTGTTGTCGCCGTCGGTATCATTATTAGGACCTGCAACAGCGTTTGCACTAACTGTGTTGTATGAAACACCAATCAATGTGCCTGAAGCACCGCCATTAGCACTGGTGAATTGGTCAAATTGACTCCAAGTGCCTTCAACCATATATTCCAAACGTAAGTTTACATTATTTTGGCTATCGTTTGCAACAGGACCGCCTGCTGCGAGGTTGGTCAGTGAAGCCCAGAAGCGCATTTCGTCGCCACTGTAGCCAAGTTGGATACCATTACCAACTGTGTAAGCACGTGCATCAGCAATTGCTGTACCCGTGACTTGGTTCAAGAGGTTAAGTTGGTATTGATCGTCAATCATATCTTCACGATTTGTAGCAACTTTGAATGTACCCATTGTCATGCCCCAGCCATCACCAAGATCAAATGAACCGTTAGCCCATTCTGTAGTTGCTGTGTCCCAGTTGTAACGTACGTCATAGCTGTAATCGCCAGCAATTGTGCCGGAGAAGTTCATCCAACTGTTTGGGTTATTGAAACCCCAACCGTCAGAGCCAACAACACCAACTGTGTCAATGTCAACATTCGACCAACTTGTTTGAAGAAGACCGTTCATTGTTAATGACCAGTTGCCGTCTGCGCTACCGACTGTAAAGCCACCGTTGTAACCTGCTGTTGAGCCGGAGCCCTGCAAGCTTGCACGTGTGTCTGCGTCAGCGAGAACGTCATGTACGAGGCTACGAATTTCGTCGGAACGAGCATCATTTAGCCAATTATTGTTAGTAGCAACTGAAAGTTCGTTAATACGAGCTTCAGCGGCCTCGAGGCGAGCTTGCAGGTCAGCGTTCGTGTCGCTACCGGCAAAGCCAGCACTAGTGAGCGTCAATGTAGCGACGCCGAGAAGGTAAAGGTGACTCATGGTCAGCTCTCCTGTTTAATTCGAACGCAGCAACCGACTCCCGTGGCGTCGCGTTCTAACCATCCATCCGTCCGCATAATTCCAACCTACACGGTTGGAACGGACGATTGTTCCCTATCGGCCAACGTGGACCAAATAGGTGAAGGCGGAATCATAACCACTTGACAGTATTTGGCTACACCACCTGAATAAAACATTGAAAAAAACAGCACTTCGACCACAATTTATGTCGCAACCTATTGTAAATAAAGTACTTACGTGCATTTTAATATCTCTTTTTTTTTGCGGTCCGATAACCATGATTCGGAGGTAGTAATTTCTTCCTTTTTTTCATAGTAAGAGCCCAAATCAGCGATAGAGGCCACTCCAACGCTGTTTTCACCAGCAACCTCTACTTGTGTTATCGGAACTAAAATTTGTTTGTATCCTCTGCGCTTTGCTTGGGCTACTCTTTGCTCAATTTGTGCAACAGTTCTAAGCTCTCCGCCAAGCCCTACCTCTCCGATTGCACACACCCCCTTTTGCAAAACCAACCCATTGTACGCACCTAGTATTGCTAAACAAAGTGCAAGGTCAACCGCTGGTTCAGTAAGTTTTAATCCTCCGACAGTGCTTACATATATATCTTGATCTGCAAGTTTTACATTTGCATGTTGTTCAAGAACAGCCGTTAACATTGTAAAACGGTTTCCATCAAGCCCCGATGCCCTGCGACGAGTTTGTCCAACAGTTCCTTGCGTTACAAGCGCTTGTGTTTCAATTAACAAACAACGAGAGCCGTGCATTGCTGGGCATACCACCGCGCCTGCTCTTGGTGGCGCATCTGGATCAAGAAAAGACGCTGCATCTACTACTTCTTGCAATCCATGTTGTCCCATTTCGAACAAACCAATTTCTAGTGTCGTACCAAAACGGTTTTTTATTCCTCGCAAACCACGCAATGCGTAATGGCGATCACCTTCAAAGTTCAACACAACATCAACTAGATGTTCCAAGACACGTGGACCCGCTAGTTGTCCATCTTTTGTGACGTGTCCAACAATCATTATTGGTAATTGAAGTTGCCTTGCAAGGTATACAAGTTCTAAACAACATCTGCGTATTTGCGAGACGCTACCGGGAACCGATTCCATATCACTTCGGTACACCATCTGAATAGAATCAACCACGAGAAACTCTGGTTTGATTTCTAGCACTTGCTTTGTGATTCGTGCTAAATCTGTATCCGCTAATACGAACAACGTCGAAAGGCCAGATTCTCCTACTTGTTCCCCTTCTAGCAGTCGCTCCGCCCGTAATTTGCATTGGTACGCCGACTCTTCACTAGTGGCGTAGAGTACGCGCTTCCCTTGACTTGCGGCGCCAATCGCTGCTTGCATCATTAATGTTGATTTTCCAATACCGGGTTCTCCGCCAATAAGCGCGACACTACCAAGAACAAGGCCCCCGCCAAGAACTCGGTCGAGTTCACGTATTCCAGTCGACATCCTGCCTACAGTTGGCGTTTCGATCTCTAATATCTTGATTGCTTCTGAAACACCTCCATACTGCTCGATTGAAGAAGCAATACTCGTTGCGAAGTTTGCTGCCACATTCGCAGTCGTTGGTTCCTTTGCAGTGGTTCGTTGAACAAGAGAGTCCCACTCTCCACAAACAGAACACTTGCCCATCCACATTGCACTGGTCTCTTTGCAAGCGGTACATTCATATACTTTTTTTGCTTTTGCCATAAGCCAGCAATCATACGCTTGGATTCTGACGACCCCGTGTCAGGCAGAACTAATTCTTTTCTACGAAAATATTTTGTTATGAACTAGCAAATATTGTTTTTATTTGCGAGAACGCCACGCCCATGTTGCCCAATGCAACATTTCTTTTCTTCGAAATGCTGAAGTACATTGCGGGAACTCGCCATCTTTGCCAAATGCGGTTTCTTTTCGCCACGCAAGATAACTACCCTTCCCCGTTTTACATCTACAACGAATCAACAACTTAATTGAAACCCATACTCCTCCTAGCGTGTTACAAAAACTACGCATTGGAAATATCCAATTTCAAGAGTCAAAATTTCCAGATTTTGCAACTTCACTCGGCGGAGCGCTAAAACGGCTTCCAAGCAATTTAATTCGTTTATTCGAACTACTTGTAGGCAATAATGGTCTTGCAATCAACATAATCACGATTGCCAATATGGAACCAGTCCAAAGATATGGACCCCAGCCTAGATACATATATATAGATGCAATTAAAACAAGCAATAACGACGTTGGAATCATGCCTTCCCATGCGAGGCGCATAAGTTGGTCAAACCGGAAACGCGGGAGTGTCCATCGAATCATCATTGCTAGGAAGACCAGCAAGAAAATTTTCCCGAGAACGATACCAAACTGCAAAGCGATGAGAAGGAAACCACCTGTGGCAGGGAGATCCCAACCTGTAATCGGATTCAATGACCACCCACCGAGGAAAAGCGTCGTGAAGAATGCGCCACCTACGAACAAGTGAATGTATTCACCCATGAAGAACAGCGCCCACCGCATCGACGAATATTCTGTGTGCCAACCGCCGACAAGTTCTTGCTCTGCTTCTGACAAATCAAATGGTGCGCGATTTGCTTCTGCAAGTAAACAAACATAAAACAGAAGTGCAACAAGGGGTTGATGCACAATATTCCATTGACCAGAAAGTTGTTGTGACACAATTGTTTCTGGAAGTAATGTTCCTGAAGTAATTACAACACAAAGCAAAGTAAGCCCCATCGGAATTTCGTAGCTAATAATTTGCGCACTCGCACGAAGTCCACCTAAGAAGGAAAATTTGTTGTTCGATGCCCAGCCGCCCAGTGCAACGCCGTACACGCCAAGGGATGCTGTTGCGACAAGATAAATAACACCAATGTTGATATTCGCGCCCATTATCGAAACAGTTTCACCGTTAGAAAGTTCAAGACCGCCTGCCCAAGGAATGACAAGGAAACCAATCATTGCTGGAATGACGGTTAATGCAGGAGCAATCGTGAACATGCCCTTGTCTACGCCTGCTGGCATAAAATCTTCTTTTACAAATAACTTCAAACCATCTGCAATCGGTTGCAACAGGCCAAACTTGCCTACTCGGTCTGGGCCGATACGATCTTGCACCCAAGCGCAAACCTTTCGCTCAAGCAAAATGAAGTAAGCAGCCGCACCCAGAGAGAGATGTATAATCACCAAAATCACGACCACAGAGGTGAGAAGTTGGGGCGTAATAAAAGTTGGTACCCATTCTGGCATCGAGTAGGAATTATACCCGCTATGCGTTCGTTTTTGCCATCGTCACTTCGGAATTAAAATAATCCTGCAATGCCGCAACTTGCCAAGTACCGCCTCGAAGGGCTTCGATTGCTTGCACTGCAGCAAGGGCTCCAGTGATAGTCGTAATCATTGGAATTCTAGCTCCCACAGCCGTTGCTCTAATTTGACCCTCGTCTGTTTGAGCGCCTGTTTTTGTTGGCGTGTTAATAATTAAATCAATTTCACCGTTTGCAATTTTGTCAAGAATGTTTGGACGAGCACCCTCTGAAATTTTACGGATTAAGTCAGTGTCGACACTGTGCGAAGTAAGCAACTCCCGCGTTCCACGAGTGGTGAAGACCTTAAAGCCCATCGATACAAGTGAACGCGCGACTTCGACTGCGTGCACTTTGTCACTTTCTCGAATGGAAAGGAAGACTTGTCCCGAAGTTGGCAACGACCTACTCACGGACATTTTGGCTTTTGCGAGTGCAATAGGCAAGGAGCGATCCATCCCCATCACCTCTCCAGTCGAACGCATTTCCGGACCAAGAACGACATCTACTCCTGGAAATTTCTCAAAAGGAAACGCTGGTTCTTTCACAGCGTAAAACCCAGTGTTTGGAATTTCTTTCGTTTTAAGTTCGCGCAGAGACGCGCCCATCATTACTTTTGCAGCAACTCTCGACCAAGGATACCCCTTTGCCTTTGCAACAAATGGAACTGTTCGCGAAGCACGTGGGTTTACTTCAATTACATATACCTCTTCGTTCTTCACAGCGAACTGTACATTCATTAAACCACGCACTTGCAATCTTTTTGCCATCGTGCATGCTTGCCGTCGAAGCTCGTTCACAATGGAGGTCGGCAATGAAAATGGTGGCAACACACAACTACTGTCGCCACTATGAATACCCGCTTGTTCAATGTGCTCCATAACTCCGCAAACAATTGCTTGTGGTGCGTCACTAGAATGTGTTACAAGTTGAGGAGCTGTTGCTTTATGTGGTTCGAAGTCCGCAACAACATCTACATCAACTTCAATTGCTTCAGAAAGAAAACGGTCAATTAAAATTGGAGCGTTTTCTAATTCCGAAACATCAACTGCTGTTTTCATGTAATACTGCAAAGCAGTTTCATCACTGCAAATTTCCATCCCGCGACCACCAAGAACATAACTTGGTCGCACTAAAACCGGATACCCAATTTTACTAGCAGTAGAAACTGCGTCGTCTAAAGAATAAGCAATTCCATTTTCTGGTTGAAGCAGTTCTAACTCATCAAGCATCATTTTAAATCGGTCGCGGTCTTCTGCTAAATCTATTGCTTCAAGACCAGTCCCAATAATTGGGACGCCCGCTGCTGCAAGGCCGTGCGCTAAGTTCAACGGTGTCTGCCCACCAAACTGCACGATTACACCAGCGACTTTTCCAGACCTTCCTTCAATGTCACAACCGCCTCCATTGAGGCGTTCCAAAATATTCAATGTGTCTTCAAGCGTCAATGGTTCAAAGAACAATAAATCACTTGTGTCAAAATCCGTACTCACTGTTTCAGGGTTTGAATTAACCATGACGGATTCAAAACCCATTTCACTTGCTGCGAATGATGCTTGGCAACAACAATAATCAAATTCAATTCCTTGACCGATTCGGTTTGGGCCTCCGCCAAGAATAACCATCTTGGGACGAGTTGACACACGAATTTCGTCATCAAAGACTTCGCCTTCGCCTAGCTGAATTAGTGGTCTTTCATAGGTTGAATAGTAATAAGGCGTGATTGCTTCAAACTCTGCCGCACATGTGTCAACCAGTTTAAAAACAGGTTCAACACCAAGTTGCTTGCGGAAATTTCGGACTTTCAAAATTGAATTCGTCGAAACGACACCTTCATAAAGGTACGCAAGTTGCGGGTCTGAGTAACCAAGTTCTTTAGCTCGACGCATTAATTCCAACGGCATATCTTCAAGCGACTGCACCGATTGCAACTCGTTTTCAAATTCTACAAGTTGCAGAAACTGATCGAGGAACCAAGGGTCGATTTTAGTAAGCCTGTGAATCCGATCTACCGACCAACCCATTTTCATTGCATATCGAATGTAATACATCCGACCTTGGCTTGGAACCGAAAGTTTTCGTACTAACGTGTCTTCGTCAACCGGCCACTGTGAATCTTCGTCACCTCGGCCCGCGCGTAACCACTCGTCATTTTTATCGAGCCCGAAACCAAACCTTTTAACTTCCATAGAGCGAATTGCTTTTTGAAAACTTTCTTTAAAGGTTCGACCAATCGACATTGCTTCGCCGACTGATTTCATTTGAGTTGTTAATGTTTCATCTGCCTCTGGAAATTTTTCAAAAGTCCAACGTGGCATTTTTGTCACAACATAATCAATCGATGGTTCAAAGCACGCTGATGTTGTTTGCGTTATATCATTGCGTAATTCATCGAGCGTATACCCAACAGCTAGTTTGGCAGCGATGCGCGCAATTGGAAATCCCGTCGCCTTTGAAGCGAGTGCTGAACTACGCGAGACTCGAGGGTTCATTTCGATCACTATCATTTTGCCGTCTTTTGGATTTACTGCAAACTGAACATTGGAACCACCAGTGTCGACACCAACTTCGCGCATAATCGCAAGCGCTGCGTCCCGCATTCGTTGGTACTCTTTGTCCGTTAATGTCATAATTGGCGCGACTGTAATTGAGTCACCAGTATGCACGCCCATCGCGTCAATATTTTCAATGCCGCAAACAACTACACAGTTATCGTTTTTATCACGGACAACTTCTAGTTCGTATTCTTTCCAACCAAGCATTGATTCATCTATTAGAACTTGGTCGATTCGAGATGCTTCAATTCCTCTGCGGACAATTTTTTCAAATTCTTCGCGGTTGTATGCAATGCCTCCACCAGTTCCGCCAAGCGTAAATGCTGGTCGAATAATTGCTGGCAACCCAATCTCCTCAAGGAATGTAAACGCTTCATCAATCGTTGAAACAGTTGCACTTTTCGCTTGTTCAAGACCGGCGCTTTTTACAATTTGCCTAAACTTTTCACGGTCTTCCGCGCGAAAAATTATTTCTCTCGTTGCACCAATCATTTCTACGCCAAATTCTTCAAGTGTTCCAAGTTCGTCTAATTCACACGCACAGTTCAGTGCCGTTTGGCCACCGATGGTTGGGAGTAACGCATCGATTGGAAATCCTAAATCTCGTTCCTTCTCTAAAACTCGGCGAACAGCTTCAGGCGTAATCGGTTCAATGTATGTTCTATTCGAAAATTCAGGGTCCGTCATAATCGTCGCTGGATTAGAATTGACCAATACAACACGAAAGCCCTCTTCTAGGAGGGCTTTGCACGCTTGAGTTCCTGAATAATCGAATTCACAACCCTGGCCAATGACAATAGGTCCAGAGCCGAGGATCAGAATTGAATGAATATCATCTCTTCTTGGCATATCTTTTTGCAGAATGCGTATGCAAACTTGTGGCAGGATACCGATGATTGGCTCTCTCGGCTAGCATACTGAGAACTAAATGTTCATCTTTGCCATTTCCATCCTAATAACTTGCCTTTCAATCGCTGTTGTGCAACAAATATTCGCTCCATTGCTCGCGCGGTGCGTCATGGGTGACGGTCCATCTGCTTTGTTATGGCTCTTTAACAAGTGTTACGTTCGCCTAATCCACCATGTGCAACCCTATGGAAAGGAAATTATCCCGCGTGGGTTATTTCCAGGAAAATTAATTGTCGTTTGCAATCACCAAAGCCCTATTGACCCACTTTTAGTCCAATCTCAATGCCGCTTTAAAATTCGTTGGTTGATGGCGAAAGAGTTTATGACCCAATCGCTCGACTTCGTCTGGAGGAATGCTGAAATTATTTCAGTTGCTCGCGACGGAAAAGATTCTGCTGGGCTTCGCGTTGCTCTTAAGCACCTTAAAAACAATGGCGTCATTGGTATCTTCCCAGAAGCGGGCATCAAACAACCGCGAGAGGCAATTCACCCATTTTCCGATGGTGTTGGTGCAATGATCGCGCATACCAACGCGCCCGTGTTACTTGCTTTAGTTGATGGAACACCTTTGAATGATGAGATGGATGAAGCAATTTTTGAGCGCACTCATTCATCCGTGCGGTTCCTTGATTTAATTCACTACCCCAAAGATGCAACAAAAAATGAAATTACATCCGATCTTCGAGAGCGACTCTCGCAAGCAACTGGCTGGCCGTTGGTAGAATGAAATTGTGATTACACGAATACGAGGCGAACTGGTTGAACTAACTGAACGCTCTGCATTACTTCATGTGGAAGCACTAACGTATGAATTATTTGTTCCTGCAGCAAACGTGTCAGACTTAATTAGAAAAATTGGACAGCCAGTTGAATTTTTTACACTGCATTATTTAGAAGGCCAATCCCAAGGCAGTTCGTTTTTACCTAGGTTGATTGGTTTTTCTTGCGAACGTGACCGTGCTTTTTTTGAATTGTTTACAACTGTCAAGGGCATCGGCAATCGAAAGGCGCTTCGCGCATTAGTACGCCCTTTCGCAGAAACGGCTGCGGCAATTTCAAATCGAGACGCAAAAGCGCTCACCGCAATGCCTGAAATCGGCAAACGATCTGCCGAAACAATCATCGCTGAACTACACGGAAAAGTAGACCCGTTCGTCGGCGACATCACGTCAACTATTGAAGTCCTACTTCCTTCCTATTGCGAAGATGCAATTTCAATGCTGGTACAACTCGGCGAAGCGAAGCGTGATGCAAAACGTCTTGTGCGACTTGCGTTTGACACAAACCCAGATATTAAATCTGCTGACCAACTCGTTCAAACTTCATTCCAACTCAAGGAAACTACATGAGACACGCAATGATTATGGCTGGTGGTAGTGGTACTCGGCTTTGGCCAATGAGCAGAGGCACAACACCAAAACAATTGATTGGACTGTTCAACGATACATCTCTTTTAGAAATTGCAGCGCAACGGCTTGAAGGAATAGTTGCTACAGAACAGCTTTGGGTTTGCACAAACCAAAAACACCAAGATGTAATCTGCGAAAAACTTGGATTGCCTGAAGCACAATTGCTTGGTGAACCAGAACCTAGGGACACACTAAACGCTGTTGCATTTACAGCAGCGGTGTTACATAAACAAGATAAAGACGCGATATTCGCAGTGCTTACAGCTGACCACATTATTCGCCCACAAGAAATATTCGCGAAATGTCTTGCCACAGGCTTTGCTCTCGTTGAAGAAGATATTTCGCGGTTTATTACTTTTGGAATTACGCCGACATTTCCAGCTACGGGCTACGGCTATGTTGAACTTGGTGATTCCATCCATGTTGACGCGCGGATATGCAAACGCTTTGTTGAAAAACCAGACTTGAAAACTGCAGAGGAATATGTTTCGTCTGGCAACTTCGCTTGGAATAGCGGGATGTTTATTTTTCACGCTAAAACATTTCTCGATGCACTAGAACGATTACAGCCAGACTCTTACCACGGCATTAAAAAAATAGCAGACTCCTGGGGAACAGAAAACCAAGAAAGCGTTCTCGAGAAAGAATACCCGGTGCTTCCAAAAATTAGCGTCGATTACGGAATGATGGAGCCCGCTTCATCAGATGATTCCATTTCAATCTGCACAGTCCCGATGGATGTGGAATGGCTTGATGTTGGATCGTGGTCGAGTTATGGCGACACGCTTACCGCAGACGAAAATAATAATAGAAGTGACACAAAAGCTACCCATCTTGATTCCAAAAATATGCTTTGTGTTTCCAGTGATAAGTCACATACTATTACTACGATCGGCTGTGAAGATCTTGTAATTGTGCACACTAATGATGCAACCTTAGTATTCCCTGCATCTGAAGCACAACGCGTCAAAGAAATGCATGGGCTTGTCGATCCTGAACTACGATGAGATTCCTAGCGATAGACCTCGGCGATAAGCGGACTGGAATTGCCGTTGGTGATGACGAACTACGCATGGCACAGCCAGTTTGTGTTTTAGAAATTCCAATTGGTGAATTATTAATCAATGCAATCTTAAAAACTATTGAAGAACAAGGCGTTGATGCACTTGTGATTGGCTTACCACTAAATATGGACGGCACGCCAGGCCAACGAGTCGTAATTACAAAAGCGTTTGCGAGCAATTTAGAAATTGCTACAAATATGCAACTATATTTTCAAGACGAACGGCTTACAAGTTCCGCAGCAGAAGAGAAACTTTCTGGTTCTGGCAAAACGCATAAACAAAAGAAGAAGATTCGAGACGCACTTGCTGCTGCTGAAATATTAAACGATTTTTTAGCCCAACTTTAATGTAACTACAAACAGAACCAGTGCGCAACGCCGTCATGCGACCAGTTCGAAAGGTCATTGCTATGCGATACTATCAAATACGCTTTACAGTCATTGCAAGGCGAAGCATCTAAATCGACAACATCGACGCAAGACAAAACACAACAGTCAAATGATTCGTCAATCAATTTTCCGCGTACATTTTCTTCGGCAATGCCTGAATGTGCTGCAATTGCTAACTCAATTGAGTCTTCTTCAGTTGTGTCGCCAAAAAACCAAACTTGTATTTTGTCCCACGGCATCGCTCGCATCTCTGGGTCGCACATAAGACGAGCATAAAAATCGTCCAGCAGTGTGGATTCGCTCAACACAAGTCGAAATTCGCCAGTTGCATTAATACATTGCATTGCTTGTCGCATTAATTCTTTTGACAAAGAATCGAGTCTTGAATCGTTGCATTCTGATTGAACAATTCTGTCTGTCATTCGATAGGCTTCAAAGCTTTGAATTGCAAATGTGGGAGGTTTAATCTTTTTGCAATTGACTCGTCAATCTCACGAATAACTTGAACATTAAATACTTTCCCGTGATCAGCGCCCTCCAAAACGCGGACCATTACATCAAACTTCTTTGATTCAAAAAAGTCCTGAAGGGCATTCACGGATAACTCAAGATAAAAAAGTGTCCAAGCCACCAGCGATAATGTTG
>DTSO01000059.1:0-2357 GCA_012965315.1 Phycisphaerales bacterium
GGCCGTTGTTGTGGCATTGATACCAGATACATTTGGTCCTAAGACTGCAGTATTCAAAACTCTAAAAGGAATTCCATCCGGTCGTTTAATGGTTATTCTGCTGTGGTACGTTCCGCCTTTTGGAATTGAGCCAATGCTAATGATATGCTTGTCGGCGACTAGATTGCCAAATGTTTTTCCATTAGCAAAAACTGTGAACGAATGGTTAATTGTTTTACCTTCAGGCGTTGTCCCAATACCAGAAACTTGTAATTGGCTATGAAATGCTCCCCAAGGCATGTCTGGGCTAACATTGATACGAATCCTTCGAGCCGAGCCCTCTAAAACAGTTAATTCTTCTCCAGAAACAAATTGACCATGCTTACCCGTTCCCACCATCGATGTAATTTTAAAATCAGGATCGACCGGAAAAATGTCAAATTCAACTGAACTTGGCTCGCCTAATTTCATTTGATTCAAGTTCAAAAATTTATTTTTAATTTCAACAAAGGTGCGAACCGTTGAACGAATCCAAAACGCTTTCTCTGGGTTTTTGACGGAGTTTGAGAAGATAGTTATTTTTTTATCTTGCTTGTTGGCTTTCCCTTTTGGGTCAAAGGCAACCGTGATGGTTCCGCTTTCTCCTGGTTGCAAAATAGTTTTGTCTGCTATCGGAGTTGTACATCCACATCCAGCTTGAAGTCGGCTAAGTACGAGGGTTTTACTTCCTGTGTTAGTAAACGGGAAAGTTGTAGTTACAGTTTCAAAATCCCAAATTGTTCCAAAGTCTCGCTCGTCCCATTCCAGCGAAATATCCGCTCCGCGAGTTGGCTTGGCAACAGGCACTGGGGGTGTTACGACAAAGTCTGAGCCACTTGCTGCAGGACCTGAAGGGGGTAACGCTTGGTCGACTGCACTTGCATTTTTATCATTTGTCTGTTCGCAAGAGAGCATACAGAATGACAAAAGGCATATTGATAGTAAAGAACATTTCATACATCGATTGTACCATACGTGCCATCTAAAACGGAGACCCCAATTATGAAGACCAACATTTCACATTACCTAGTTACAACAGTAATAATTGCAAGTTTGGCACTTGTGGCGATTGCAACGACAACAGATGATGTCCCAGGGCAAACACTTGCGAGAATGGAGAAGCTCGGCAAAGAACTTGCCGCACCAAATAGTAATCATCAAATATTAGAAAAACTTGCAGGGGAGTGGAACACCGTACAAAAATTCATGGGTACGGACCCTACTACAGGAACAGCTTCTTACGAAATGATCTACGACAATAGGTTCCTTGATGGCACACATACTGGCAGCATCTTTGGCATTGCGTTTGAGGGAAGATTAACGATTGGCTACGACAATTACAAACATAAGTATGTCATTACATTTATTGACAATCTTGGGACAGCGCTTCGCACAGCTGAAGGAATGCTCGACCAATCTGGCAAGGTATTATCCTTCTGGGGAACGATGGACGAATGGATGACCGATGAACACGATAAGCCCGTCATGTATCAATACAAATTCATTGACCAGGACACATTCTTTTTTGGCATTCACGACTTATCAATAATCGATAAAAATTCTCTCGTAATTGCAGTTACTTACACACGAGTAAAAACGAATTAATTACTGAGCCGTCAATCTATACGCCGCATTTCCAACCAGTTCTTGCCAGCGTCCAAACCCAAATCCTCCCGCTGGATTCGCTTGATAGTAAATACCTTCACCAAGATTAGATTGCACAATTCCAGTTTGACCATTAGTACCGAAGTTGTTCCAAGGAATCACTGCGAACAAATACTCGCCTGCTGGCAAGGATACATTTATGTCAAATTGCATAAGCGTGCCTGCACCTGTCCAAGTTGGCAATGTGGGTGTGACAATATCTATTGAGTACACATCGCCCACTAAAGTAATTCCTGCAGCAGTCAAACTGCTGTACACACTGATTGTGTAATTAGTAATTCCAGTGTAATCAACATAGCCATTCCAACCGCTAACGACTGCTTCAATACTCATAATTGTTGTTGGCGCATCGAATACAAAGTTATCGAGAATCGCTACATCGAACGCAGCACTTGCTGGTTCAAATATTTGTGAGGCAGATATGCCCGCACCCAAATCAGAACCAGTACTTGAACCGATTTGATCATAAGGGTTTGGCGTGCAGTTTACTGCAACACAAGTAGTGCCTTCACCGTTAAATGTGCCACCAAATGCAACGCAGTCCGCATCAAACATTCCGTCAAGACACTTTGTGGGTGACATGCAACATGCACCAGCAATTGGTTGGCAATTATTAACGTCTGCACAAGCCAAATTATCACCACCGTAAACGCCAGTTACCGCTGCACAAGCAT
>DTSO01000059.1:2369-11316 GCA_012965315.1 Phycisphaerales bacterium
GGAAGGCAACAAGGGCCTACGAATGCAACACAAGCATCTGGTGCCGTATCAACATTAACGCAGAAAGCCAAGTCATAATCATCTATAGTCCACCCAGCATTATCTTGTGCTGAACGTTCGTCACCAGCAGGGGCTGTTTCCCAAAGCCAGAAACATGTTCCAGTCGTTAGGTTCGTAATTGAAATCCAATAACATCCACCTGCAACAATTTTGACAGCAGGGTGTGTTGCAGAATATTCGTACTGGACAATATCGCCAATTCCAGATGCAATTAAATCTCCTGTTGGAGCAACAACAGACGAAACAGCATACGGTCCTGCGAGAATTGTTCCAGGAATTGTTGAATCTCCGTCATCTAAATAATAGGTAATCGAGAAGTTGTCTCCAGTTCCAGGACCAGTTGCACCACAATCTGTGTTTGTACCAAAGTCGATGTATAAACCCCACCAGCAAACTTGTGTGATTGCACCACTAACAGTTGGGTGGAATGTATCTGCAACTTGATATCCAGCATTTATATTCAAATCGCTTGTTGCACCGATGATTCCAGCGGCACCATGTCCACCAAGATCAGGTGTTTGGCAGCCAGTAGCATTGCAATTCACGCTACATATAATAGACGCACAAAGAACGCCATCGCCTCGATAAATACCTCCAAGTAATTCGCAAGACCAAACGGTATTAATTTCTTCACACACAGTCGTACCCAAGCAACATGCTCCTGTTACACAAGTTTGATCTATACAAAGTGAATCATCGCCAAAATAATGGCCGCCGTTTGCTAGACAATCACTCTCAGTCATCCCATCCGAGCATACGCCAACAGGAGAACAACATCCACCTGTTGGAGTGCAATCAATTCCCCAAGCGCCAATAACTGCCAGAATATCAGCAACATCCACGCAACAATCACCATTGGGCAGTGGTGCAATATCTCCAATAGGTCGATACGTACCGTCACCACAATCTCCCCAACTTCCTATGATTTCAAGCACATCGCCTACAGCAACAACACTATCACCATCGACATCTGCTGTACAAGTTTCAGGAAGTGGGTAATTACAAGGATCTATAAAACCATCTGTAGTAATTCTGTAAGCAATATCGTAGGTTGATTGAAGCATATTCCCTGGCATGGCAAATCCTCCTCCAGGATTTCCTTGCCATGCGAACACTCCATCTCCGAGTAATGAATCAACGGTGCCGGTTTGTCCACCAGTAGCAAATGGGTTACTCGGCACGAGTGCGATTAGTTGTGAACCACTCGCAGATACCATCATTGTCTGTACTGAAACAACATATCCAAACCCCAGCCAATCTGGATCGATTGTTGCGTTTGCCGCATCAATAATTTGAGTTGCGATATCTCCAGTTATGCTAACTGACATCGCGATTTCACTTGTAAAAATATTTGCGGTGTAACTTATAACTGAACTTGGGTCAACAAAACCATTCCAACCATTGAGAACCATTTCAAGAGTAGAGATAGTTTCACCTGCGCTCGTAAAGTTGTCCGCTGCAACTATGTCATACACATCGTACGCTGCGTCAAAATCTTGGTTCCCAAGTATTGCTGTTCCGACTCCAGTGCCATCTGCAAGACCAATTTGGTCCATAAGAACGGTCTGCGAAAAACTAAACGAAGTAACACCCAACACCACACTTGCACAAGTACTATATTTCATCTTCAGTTCTCCTTAAAAAGTTCCCATCATTGTTACGGATTACGGAGAGATTTGCAAGTAATAAAAAACCCCGCAGGTCATAAAAGACCTGCAGGGCGTAAATAACTACTTAAAAAACAACTTTATTCGATTGTCAAGGTACCTGTACCTGCAGTGCCTTGCCATCCACCAATACGGATGTAATAGGATGAACCAGCTGTCACATTATAATTTATTTCAGAGAAATACGCTTGGCAACCGTTGCCGTTTCCACCATCTCCGTTACACGCAACTTGATTATCACAAGTGCCTTCGTAAAGAGCCATCGAAGTATCGTAACTGCTTGCATCACAAGTTGTGAAGTGAACATTTCCACTTGCGTTTGCAACATAGATAAACCAAACGTCTGGGCTATTACCCCAGTCAAGATATGTTCCTGCACATTGTGCTGGGTCTGGAACATTCGCACTTGGTGTCGCTGTAGTAGTATCGAAAGCATTTGCTCCCATTACAGCAACCACTGAGCTCGAGCATTCATCACCTGCACCGGCAACTGGGCAATTAGCGTTGGCACAATTTGTACCATCGCCTTGAAATCCACCAGCCATTTCAGCACAAGCTGTTTGCATCAGTTCTTGGCAAGAGCCATCACTGAAACAGCAGGCACCTGGAGCTGGGCAATTTGAATTTGCACAATTTGAATCGTCACCTTGGTATGCACCACCAGCATTAACGCAAGTAGCTTGTGAAACAGCGTCTGAACAACCGCCACCTGGAAGGCAGCAAGCACCAACTGGTGTACAGTCGTTGCCCCATGCACCAACAACAGCGAGCAAGTCGCTTACTGTCACGCAACAGTCGCCATCAACATCGCCAATTGGTCGGTATGTTCCATCGCCGCAATCACCAAAATCTCCAACAACTGCAAGGATATCGCCGACTGCAACTATTGAGTCACCATCGACATCTTCTGGGCAACTACCCAGTGGTAAATCGCAAGGATCTACAGTTGCGCCACCTGGAACCATTGTTGATACTGCAAATGAACTGGGACCACCTGGCTTAAAAAGACCAAGGTCAATTGTGCCAGTTACAGGTGATGCCGTTGATCTAAACCTGAAGTTGTACATAGTTCCCCAGCGAATTGCATTACCGTTTGGATTTTGGTCGTAAGCAACAGTAGTCCATGAAACTGAACCTGCAGCTACATTGTTTGTCCAGTCGGTTCCATCATAAATTTCACCACTGTTGTAATTAATATCTTTAAAACCAACATTTGAAACAATTGACGAACCAGTCGGAATTTCTACAAAACCGATACTTCTTTCGCAATTCAAGTTATGAATAGCGTACTCATAGTCGAATGTACCGTCGCCATTATCAAACACTTTTGAACCAACAAGGATTAGACCGTCGCTTGGAGCATGTATTTCAGTTAATACAACTGAAGGATCAATTGCTGCCCAAGCACGAATCGCAGGGTCACCTTCGATAGTTTCAGCAATGCCGTCACTGCTCAAAGCGTAAGGTTGTGAGATTGAGTTAAAACCAATTTCACGATACGAAGCATTGTTATCATGGTTACCCCATGTTGCATCATCGTTTGTCAGGTACTGTGCTTCAAGGAAATATCGAGCACCAGCATTCATTGCTGGGTCTACATCTACATTTGCAACTTGAAGATTACCGCGAATAGCACTGTTGCCACTTGAACCTTGCGTAAACGGATAATTGTAAACACCGGTAAAAGCATTCACATCACTTCGAGGACAAGATCCATTCGAGTTAAGACCAGCCCAGTAGGTGTCTGCGCAATCAATACCTAAAGTATCACAGTTAGTTGCTTGGCAACTACCACAACCAGGTTCACTCAAAGCACAAAATGAATGCTTCATGAATGCTTGCAAACCGATTTGTTCAAAACGTCCATCTTTTAAACGAAACATATTTTGTGAAATAATAGGGGACTGGTCAGTACCGCCATACCAATTTAAAACCTCATCACCCCAGTTACAGGATTGGGTTGCCATCGCGTACCCACCAATGCCTCCGGATGAACCATAGTAATCAAAGTCAAAACTGTTTTCGCCACCAATAGTCCATGCAATAACGTCTGGACCTATCACAACACGGTTTTGCGATTGTTTTCTTCGGTCAGCATGACCATTTACTGCCAAAATACTGATGGTGGCAGTTGCTGCGATTGCAGCGGTAATTGTTAAGGTTCTTCCTCGCATTTGAAATTCTCCTACTGATTTCAGGGGTTTATAATCGTTCAAACATAGCACAGAAATGCTATATTTCAAAATGATATTCGGGTATTAATTGCCTTAGGTTGCTTAAAAAATAGGTTTATCGTAAAAAAAGACCGTCTATTTTATCCAAGTTACCAAGAAGCGATGACTAATAACAAATCAACCATATTTTCAACCGTATCACCTTCTAAATCCGCCTGACAAACGACTCCAAGCGGACCCCAATCGTCAACTACGGCAAGTATATTTGAAACATTGACGAGGCCGTCACCGTAGGCGTCACCTGCAATTGCAGTCCAAAGCGGTAATACGGAGTAAACCCGCATTTGTATTGACATCCGGAAATTGCCAAATATAAAACGCCACCATCAATTGCTTCATTGTTCAGTATAAAAAACATTTCAACAAATCAAACTAAAATAATAAACACTTTTTTCAATGCTCTGGATGCACTCGATTACGTAAACGCTTCGTTTCTCCACGCTTTTTTTTAGAATCAAGACGTTTTCGTTTTGAAGCAAATGGAACTTTTGATTTTTTTCGTTTTCGTACAGGTTGAATTGATTCACGAATAAAGGCAACGAAGCGGTCGCGTACAATTTCTCTGTTCTTTTTCTGCGATTTAAATTTAGAGGAAACCACACGAAGTACACCCAGTTTATTGATTCGCGTTTTAAGTTTTTCCATAACGCGTAATTTCTGAACCGGTGACAATGATTCCGAATGCAAAACGTTAAAAAGCAATGTTGCCTTTGTTGCAACCTTGTTTACATGTTGACCGCCAGGCCCAGAGCTTGTTCCATAGACATATTTAATTTCACGAGAAGGAATTGATAATTTAGAAGTGACGAACAACATTACGCCAATGAACAATTCGCGTGTTCTTTCCAACCCTTGTAACCGCCGGCAAGATTTGTTACCGAGAATCCTTCTTGCTTCAACACCATACAAGCTGCAGCGCTTCGACTTCCGCCCTGGCAATGTATAACCCACTCTTTGTCTTTATCCAATTCAGAAAGTCTTTCGAGCAGTCTTGTATGTGCGATATTGATTGCGTCGCCGATTGTTCCTTGTTCAAATTCAACCAAACGACGGACATCTAGAACATGTACATTGTCCATTTGCTCTAATTGTAAAGCAGAAATTTCTTTCATGGTTTCAAGGCCTTCAACTTGAAGAACGAGTTCGGGTTCTGCCCAAGCAACTATGTTGTCTATCCCAATACGAATTGCATTTCGGATTGCTCTATCAAGTTCACCTTGCGACACAATCAAAATAATTTTTTCATCACCACGCACATAAGAACCCGCAAACCGATGAAAATCGCTGTTCGCTTTTGACCAAATAGTATTTGGCAAATAACCATCTCGAACTTGGTCCCATGGGCGAGTATCAATTACAGTTTTTGTTTCGCTTTGCTTAAATAATTCTGTTGCAGATTCAATTTTTCTTGGGACAGGAAGTCCTCCAAGTACTGGAATGCCGTCTCTGTTCATCTGTTTCATTCGAGCAAAATAAAGCGGTGGCTCTGGTTGACCCTCCAAAATAAAATCAACAAATGCTTGTTCGTCTCCAACATATTGAAGAGGGAGGCTTGTTCTTTTTTCATACCCAACGGTGGATTGCGAAACTGCACCAAGATCTTTTCCACAGGAACTACCCGCACCATGCGCTGGCCAAATTTGTACGTAATCTTCCATATCCATAAATCGCAGACATGTATTGTGGAGTTGTTGTGCTGATGCAACCATCACGCCCTTCATTCCTGCTGACGTTTCAAGAAGGTCTGGTCTTCCTAAATCTCCAACAAAAACAAAATCGCCTGTTACATACCCAATTGGGTCTTCTGTGTTTGCATCGTGAATTAAAAAGCAAATGTGCTCTGGCGTGTGACCTGGGGTATGCACAACCTTCACTGTAATATTTCCTACAGAAAATGTGTCGCCATCTTTTACATAGGCAACTGAAACGCCTGAGTTCTTTGGCCATGAATACGACCAATCATCTCCGCCGTGCCCACTGAGAAAACATTTTGCTCCCGTGCTAGTTGCAAACTCTATGCAACCACTTAAAAAATCTGCATGTATATGTGTTTCCGTAACAGCAGTAATCGTTAAACCTGCTTTTTCAGCAATTTCTAAATACCTACAAATATCACGTTCTGGATCTATGAGCAAAGCTTCGCCAGTTGCTTGACAGCCAATTAGCCAAGCAGCTTGGGCCAAATCTTCATCATAAATTCTTTCGATTAACATAGCTACAGAGTACCAAATCTATAATATTCGGTTTTCGAGTTGCAATTCGTATCTTTTCATGCTCTTATAGTGGGATAGGAGAATTTATGATTAAGCCAACACTCGTTTTCTGTACTTTACTTGCACTTGGTGCAATGTTATTCACCAGTTCCTACGCTGATAAATCTGAGGACTACGCTGGACAATTACGTGGCCCAGATGTTGTTAGTTGGTATGCAGGGGGTGGCGGAGGGCTCGACATGAATCTTTACGGACAACAAGATGGCGTCAATGCTTTTGCTTTTGGAACAACTTCGTGTAATTTTGGTGACATGGTTGCTGATTGGTTTAGCGGCACAAACCGAATACCTGTAATCGCTCAAACGTGTTACAGACTTAAGGACGGTCGTTTTGAACAAATTGGAACTGCATGGCTGAAGCATTCTTTCTGTGCTGTTAGTGAACCAGGATGCGGAAATTGCCAAGCTACCAATTGTTCAACGCTTGGCATTGGCTGTGCTGATACCTATTGGGCTGGTCTTAATGCTGATGCAGTTGCACCTCGTTCTGCAATTAATGCATTTACAGGCTACTACGATTACCCATTCTTCATCTCCCCATCAGGAGACAATTCGATGAGGGGAAAATTACAAATCAAGGAAACTGATACTGATCCTGCTTTTAATGCAGATGCAATGTATTTCATCGAAGCACAATATGTTTCACCAGATGACGCCGAGTGGGGGAATCAGGATAATAACGCTTCGTATCGAATGGTCAACTTTGTAACAGCAATTAATCCGAATCCTGTTAGTTCAACGCAAGTCACACAACCAGCAATAAATGCATGGAAATTTTTTGACCCGTTGGTAGATTTGCGTGAAGTTAGAGTTCCAGAAGAGGGCCTACTCAATATTGCAGTTCGTGTGTATGACAATCAAGACGGCACTTGGCAATACGAATACGCTGTCCACAACCTAAATAGTGATCGAAGTATTCAGTCCTTTTCAATTCCACTTGGCGATTGTGTAACTATTAGCAATATTGGTTTTAATGATGTTGATTACCATAGCGGAGAAGTTCTTGATGGAACAGATTGGACCCCAACGGTAACCCAAACTGAAGTGACTTGGTCAACCGTCGATTACGATACGAATCAATGGGCGAATGCTATTCGTTGGGGAACGACATTCAGTTTTTGGTTTACTGCAGACCACGGTCCCCAAAATGTTGACTTGACGCTTGGACTATTCAAACCAGGTGCCGAACCATCAGTCATTCATACTGCCGCTGCTCCAAGTTGCCCATCGAACTGCATAGGGGATGTCGATGGGAGCGGATCGGTGAATGTAGCTGATTTGCTTGCAATCGTGAGTGTTTGGGGTACAAATGACCCAACTGGCGACGTTACAGGCGATGGTATAGTTAATGTTGCCGATATTCTTGCTGTAATGGCCGATTGGAATTGCGTTTAACTAGCCCTCAGTAAGTTATTTAATTAGTTTGCTGAGAACTTTTTTGCCGAAAATTGCGTACTCAATTGAAGTTGCCCTACTTTTAGGACGATTTGAAAGTACGCATGAACTGGAAAAAAATAAAAAATCGATACAAAATCCGCTACCGTTGGCTCTTTAAGAAAGAAGATATCCTTATGAAGGTCCTTATAGCAACAAGCGGTTTATTTATTGGATTGATGGTCGGAAAGGGCCTGCAAGCCCTTTTTTCAACCGTAAGTTAATGTATTTTCACTAGAAACGTGCGTAACCGCTCCCTCAACGCAATGATCGTCCATTTCACATGGTGAAATGATGGTATGCATGGGTGCTTCTAATTCTGGATAATCCGTTCTATAGTGCACTCCACGCGATTCGCGGCGTTCTTTGGCACCCATCGTCGCTAAGTTCGCAACAGTAAGCATATTTACAAGTTCCCACGCACGGGCTTCTGCTGGAGCCAATCGCATTACAGCATCAAACCAGAAGGAAAGATGTTCTTGCGCTTCAGTTAGTGTTTTTTCTTCACGCTCTAAGCCAACTTGCCGCCACATTAATGACTTCAATGAATACACTAAATCAGAAATGCCAAGTTCTATTCCTTGTGGTGCTTCGTCTAATTTACGGCGAAGAATACGCTCTGGCCTATGCCGGTGCCTGTCACTTTTTCCACTCGAAACCGAAAGGCCTGCAGTTCTTCCAAGCACCATTCCCTCAAGCAGAGAATTAGAACCCATTCGGTTTGCTCCGTGAAAACCGCTACTTGCACATTCGCCAACAGCCCAAACACCAGGAATAGATGTGCGGGCTTCTTTATCAACATGAATCCCACCAATCATATAATGAGCACCCGGCCGAACAGGAACTGGATCGCGAGCAATATCAATCCCGAAAAAACCACACATCTTGCTAATGCCAGGAAACATGGTGTGAGGATTACCATCAACCTCTGATAGATCCAAATACACGTTGGTGTCTTTTGTTGCAATCATCTGACGAAAAACTGCACGGCTAACTACATCTCTTGCTGCAAGTTCTGCATCCGGATGTGCATCGGGCATAAATCGTTTGCCGTATCGATCACGTAACACGCCACCGTGCCCCCGTAAAATTTCGCTAATCAAAACTCTTGCCGCACCAGCAATATATAAACATGTCGGATGAAATTGAAAAAACTCTGGATCGCGAATAGTCGCGCCAGCACGGAACGCCATCGCAACGCCGTCTGCTGTTGCAATAGTAGGATTTGTAGTTTCGCGGTACAGTTGGCCACCACCGCCAGTAGCAAGAATTATTTTCGG
>DTSO01000060.1:0-17550 GCA_012965315.1 Phycisphaerales bacterium
ATCGCCAAATTGAATTGCAGATGCATCGCCAACGGCATTCGCGGCCGAACGAATCATCCCTTCCGTTAAATTCAACATTGTTTCGCAATCACCAAATGCTGCATACGATTCAAGCATTGTGAATTCAGGATTGTGTCTTCTTGAAACTCCTTCATTACGAAAGTTTCTATTTATTTCAAATACCTTTCGCATGCCTCCAACGAGCAAACGTTTTAAGTAAAGCTCGGGTGCAATCCGCAAAAACAATGGAATTCCTAACGCGTTGTGGTATGTCTCGAATGGTTTTGCCGCTGCTCCTCCAGCAATTGGTTGCATCATTGGAGTTTCTACTTCTAAGTATCCTTCGTCATGCATAAAAGAGCGGATAGTTGAAACAATGAGCGATCGTGCTTTAAACGTTTTTATTGTGTCTTCGTTGGTGTACATATCAACATACCGCTGTCGGTACCGAAGTTCTGAATCACTCAAACCATGGAATTTCTCTGGTGGAGGCGCAAGGGATTTACAACCAAGCGTAAACGAATCTGCCCAAACGCAAATCTCGCCTTTGTTCGTCATCCCCATCGCGCCCTCGGCGACGATGATGTCGCCATAATCCAGTTTGCTCGCTACTTTAAACTGTTCAATCGGCATCGCTGCTTTAGAACAACTGATTTGCAAATCTCCAGTATCGTCGCGAATTACAAGGAATGTCAACTTCCCCATCGCTCTATGCTGAATGCAGCGGCCAGCAACTTTTACTCGTGGGCGAGCGTCATTTGAGTCGTCTTCTTTAAAAGCATCATGAGCAGATTGATCGAACAACGAGCGTGCACTTTCTAAAGAAATAAGCCCATCTTCACGATGCCCCCAAGGGTAAACACCGTAGTCTTCAATCCACCTTCCCATTTTTGCTCGCCTCGCTGCAACGAGTTGGGATTCATCTTGTTGTTGTACTGTTTTGTCTGTCATAGTTAGGTAGGATGGTACCTGTTATGAACGAACAACGCGACAATGTATGGCGTGGTGTAGCCATTATTACTGGTGCAAGTAGTGGAATTGGCGAAGCAATTGTAAAAAAACTTGCTTCAAACGCAGAAGGCATCGTCATTGCTGCCCGCCGGATTGATCGTTTGACATTACTTGCCAAATCGCTTGGCGACAACGTGATACCTGTTCAGTGCGATGTCCAAAATAAAGCAGAAGTTGAACATGCCGTCCAAACTACACTCGATCGTTTTGGACGAGTGGACACCCTCATTAACAATGCAGGAATTGCGCCGATGTCCTCGATGTTACGGGGAAGAGTTGAGGACTGGGAAAACACGATTGACACAAATATTAAAGGTGTTTTGTACGGTATAGCAGCGGTCTTGCCACACATGCTAAAACAGAAAACTGGACGTATTATTAATATAAGTTCCGAAGCAGGAAGGCGAGTTTTTCCGGGCTCTGCTGTTTATTGCGCCAGCAAACATGCAGTTCGAGTAATCAGCGAGGGCTTACAAATTGATTTGAGTGCCCGAAGCCAGAAAGATGGCAACGATATCAAGGTGTCAACAATATTACCCGGCTATGTGCTCACTGATTTGCCTGAATCTGTTACCTTTGAACCCGCAAGAAATGAATTCAAAAAGAACATGCAAAATGTTGAGGGTCCGTTGCAGGGAAACGATATCGCCGATTGCATCCAATTTATTCTAAACGCACCAGACCACGTCGAAATTGGTGAAATGACAGTGCGACCAACAAAACAGGTTATGTAAAAACGTATGAGTGACATTAAATGTATCGGAATTCTAACTGGTGGCGGAGATTGCCCTGGTCTCAACGCAGCAATTCGTGGTATTGGAAAAGCTGCATTATTTCATAGCGGGATTAAAGTTATTGGCATTAAAGATGGCTACCAAGGGCTCATCGAAAATCGAGTTGTCCAACTGGGAGTTAATGAACTCTCTGGAATTCTAACCCGCGGTGGAACAATTCTAGGAACTAATAACAAATGTTCTCCCGAAAAATATTACGAGGGCGATGATGAATTTGGCAACCATATATACACCAACGCAGTCGACCGTTGCATGGAAACAATTGAACAACATGAAATAGAAATTCTCTTTGTCATTGGTGGTGATGGAACGTTCACTTGCACAAAACCGCTCGTTGAAGCTGGCTTGCGTTGTATAGGTGTCCCAAAAACTATTGATAATGACATTCACGGCACGGACCTTACAATTGGTTTTACGACAGCAACTCGAATTGGAACGATGGCACTAGACCGATTACATTCAACTGGTGACAGCCATCATCGGGTAATGATTTGCGAACTGATGGGAAGGAATGCGGGCTGGCTTACACTTGCAAGTGGGTTGGCTTCTGGCTCCGATGTCATTTTGATTCCAGAAATACCATTTGACATCGAAAAAGTATGTGCATTTGTTGAGGGCAGGAAAAATGAGCGCAGTGGCTTTTCCATTGTTGCGTGCGCAGAAGGTGCACACTCGATACATGGCGAGCAAGTTGTTTCGAAGCGAATTAGTTCTAGCCCAGACCCAATTAGACTTGGTGGAATTGGCAGACAAATTGCACACGAAATTGAACAACACACTGGTATTGAAACAAGGACAACAACACTTGGACACATTCAACGTGGCGGCGAACCGTCTGCAACTGACCGAGTACTTGCAACAGCGTTTGCAACCGCTGCATTTGAATTAGCACTAGACGGCAAATTCAATTGCATGGTTGGCTTACGTGACGGACACATGCAAGCTCAAAATATTCTTGATGCGGCAAATAAACAACGGCTTATTCCAACTGACCACCGATTCATTCGTGCGGCTCGTGCTATGCGAACATGTTTTGGCGATTAAGTCACTTCTGAAAATGCACGAATAAATCGCATCGCATCTTCTACTGTTGGAGCAAACAATGAAGGTGAAACCATGTCTGTTTCTTTTCCAATTAAAGCAGTGTTACAACCAGAGGCAATTCCGAATGCAATTTGTTCGCATTCATTACTCACAACCCAATCATCTTTTTTAAGATTTTTTCCCGAGACGTTTTCATTGCAATAAATGCTCATTGCGTTACAGAACCCACTTTCGGTTCTTCGCCACGAAAAATCCTACCAATGTTTGAGCGGTGTTTCCAAAACACCATACATGTTATCAAACCAGTCACTGCCAACAGTGGCCAAGCATGCTGTATTGTTGATTCAAAAAGAACCAAAACAACTGCATCGCAAAAAAGAACGAGCGACGCGATTAAACTCGCCAGTGAAACAATTTTGGATGCTTTCAAAGTAATTACCCAAGCAAGAAACGCCAGCAAAATCGGGATTGTAAGTAGTGGCCACATCGCGACCATTCCGCCGAATGTAGTTGCTACACCTTTGCCACCACCGAATTTCAACCAAGGCGAATACATGTGACCTAGCAACGCTGCAAGGGCAACGGAAATCCAAAGTAACATCACATTTGTGCTTGTTTGTTCGATCGGTTGTCCTATCGATGAAGTAATCATTCCAACGATATAAACAGGAACTGCACCTTTTAATACATCCAGAAAGAAACAAAGCAAACCAAATTTTTTCCCCAGAACTCTGCCAACATTCGTTGCGCCGATATTCTTCGAGCCGTGCTCACGAATATTCACGCCTTTCAAACGAGCGATTAGCGCTCCAAAAGGAATACTCCCAGCAAGGTATGCCAGTGCTATTGCAATTGTCCACTCCATAACATCCATTCACCCCATGCTAACAGGAGAACAAGAACAAGGCGAAAATCTACCACATATCTCGAATCTATTTTTCGAAATGGTATAGATGCAACAAACACAATGTAGAAAAATACGCCTAGAAATGAACTGTGCGATGTTGCGACATATATTCCAATTGATGCAACGGTGTACACAGCAGTTGCGCAAATCCAAGTCCAATGTTCGCCGAGTTTCATCGCAAGTGTTTGGCAACCAGAAGCTGCGTCATACTCACAATCAGCGCTATCGCAAAGCAATGCGTCCGCGCTAGATATCATCATAAACCATACGACCACGACAACGGTATTTGACATTCCATTTAGAACCCAAGCAAACATTACAATTGCAATTCCAACTGCAACAGGTTTCACGAATATATATGTTCGCAAGGGTTTTGTTATTGTCTTTCTACCATAAGCGACAACGCCTAGTATTGATGCAAATACGAGTAATGAAAATATCGGTTCGCATATTTCAAAAACAACCAGTGCTAAAAAAATTAAAACCCCAGAGATTAAAAGTAACGGTTTTTTATTTCTAATTGCAATTCGGTGCCGTTCTTGCATTGGTTCGACTTCAAGTATTGAACACCGATGAAATATATAAATACCTGCCGTCAACAACCCTGCTCCGAGCAACAAAAATGGGCTTTGCTGTTGGTCATTCGCTACGAACATA
Organism: Phycisphaerales bacterium; assembly: GCA_012965315.1. Classification (GTDB taxonomy): domain Bacteria; phylum Planctomycetota; class Phycisphaerae; order Phycisphaerales; family SM1A02. The sequence continues at coordinate 4,414 of DTSO01000060.1, forward strand.
AGCGCTGTAATGCTCATCACATACACAGCCGCGGGGATGCCTAAGACTGTTATCCAAGCCATCAGCCCATTCTACCGTTTTGGGTTGTCTCAAAACGAAGAATGATGCAGTCCAATGGCAATGATGGAGGTACAAGGTACAATATGGGGATGGATGAGCACGCTGGATATCAATCACCCCTTTCTGGCCGTTATGCATCACCTCAGATGCAAGAAATATGGTCTTCTAAACGCAAAATTGGCACTTGGCGTCGTTTGTGGCTCGCACTTGCAGAGTCAGAAAAAGAACTCGGTCTTGACATAACCGACGAACAAATTGCTGAACTTCGAGACCACCTCGACGACATAGATTTTGAAGCTGCCGCAAAATATGAAAAAGAACTTCGACACGATGTGATGGCGCACGTGCACACGCTTGGCGATGCAGCACCAGCCGCACGATCAATCATTCACTTGGGTGCGACAAGCCAATTCGTTAATTGCAACACAGAGATGTTGCAATTACGGGACGCAACAAAACTCATCGCAACCAAAGTGGCAAATGTTATTTGCAATCTCGGTGACTTTTCAAAAAAATATCGCTCGCTCCCTACACTTGGGTTTACACACTATCAACCTGCACAACCAACTACCGTTGGAAAACGCGCCACGCTCTGGGCGCAAGACCTTGCACTTACGTTAGAAGATTTAGAATTTCGTATTCAAACAATGCGGTTCCGAGGCGTGCGTGGTGCAACTGGCACTCAAGCATCCTTTCTTGATTTGTTTGATGGCGACCACGAAAAAGTTCTGCAACTTAACGCGATGGTGACAGAAAAAATGGGCTGGCCTGTTGACAAGCAACTTTCAGTCACAGGGCAAACATATCCACGAATTGTGGATGCCCAAATACTTTCATCACTAGCATCCGTTGCTGCTGTTGCTCATAAATTTGCGACCGACCTTCGCCTACTCGCAAATCGTGGCGAGCTTGAAGAACCATTTGAGAAAAAACAAATTGGCTCATCTGCGATGGCATACAAACGAAACCCGATGCGCTGCGAACGAGTCTGCGCTCTTGCTCGATTTGTCATGAACATGCCTCCAAACGCTTTGCAAACAGCTGCCGTTCAGTGGATGGAACGGACGCTGGATGATTCAGCGAACAGGCGACTTACCTTGCCAGAGTCCTTTTTAGCTCTTGACGGCTTGTTGGATGTTCTTGGCAATATTACAGACGGCCTTATCGTGCACAAAGCGCGAGTTGGAACTAATCTTCAAAACGAAATGCCGTTTCTGGCAACCGAACGCCTCATGATGGAAGCCGTCAAAAATGGAGCGGACCGACAAGATGCCCACGAGGTTGTTCGCGAGCACGCAATCGATGTTGCTCGGTTAATCAAAGAAGAAGGCATTCAAAATAACCTCCTTGAGCGCCTTGCGACCGAACCGATGTTCAACGGTGTCGACCTCTCTATGGCAACCGATCCAAGCGGTTTTGTTGGCCGTTCCGCCGAACAAGTGGACAGTTTTTGCGAAGAAGTAGTTGCCCCAATCCGCAAAAACTATAGCGGCCAAAAGCTCGAAACTGCCCAACTTCGGGTCTAATTACTCAATTTATACCGTACAAAGCCCTAATTGTTACCATTTTTATGCAATTAAGGGGTTGCGAAGCCCTGTTAGCCGATAAACAATGCATTGAAATGCAATACAAGGGCTTTCGTTAGCCCACTCGAATCAACCAACTAGGGACACCCCCTAGTACAACGCTTTGGAGGCACTACAAATGGATTCATATGACCGACTAGTTCAACTCGTAAATGACGTAACAGATGATATGGCAAAATGCGAAGGTGGCAACAAAGCTGCTGGTACTCGCGTACGTAAAGCAATGCAAGAAATTAAGTCTGCTGCTCAAGATGTCCGTAAAGATGTTTTAAACCTTCGCACCGACGGCTAATCAAAAACTTAGATTACAAAGAGAGAGGTCCAAGCAACGCTTGGGCCTATTTCTTTGATACCCTGCCCACCTATGGCTATTGAACCGCTCATTGATATAACATCCGTTGACCTCGCAAACGTTGCGATCTCAGAGGACGAAGTTGGAAACATGAATCCACAAGCGGGTGACATGCGACAACTTAATTACGTTTCTTACGTCAGTGAAGATCTACAAACAGCCGTTGGCATCAAGAATGTAAAAGAAGACGAGTTTTGGGTATCTGGGCACATACCAGGCCGACCAATATATCCTGGTGTATTAATGATTGAAGCTGCTGCACAGATAAGCAGTATTTTGTATCACCTCAATGCTGAATCGAATCACTTTATGGGCTTTACTCGATGCGACAATTGCTCGTTCCGCGGGCAAGTACTGCCAGAATCGACCTTGGCGATTGTTGCAATCATTCGTAAATTTCAACGCCGTCGCTTTGTATGTGATGCACAGGGGTACGTTGATGGCCAATTTGTGTTCGAAGCCAAAATCACTGGCATGATGATGTAATGGAACCGTACCCTCTTACGTTTGAGCCAATTTTAAGAGAAAAAGTTTGGGGCGGCCGAACGCTTGAGCGTTTCGGTAAACAACTTCCACCTGACGTTTCAATTGGAGAATCATGGGAACTTGCAGACTTGCCAAGTACTGTTCCAAACGGAAAGAGCGTCATTGCAAACGGACACCTCGCTGGCACAACGCTCAATGCACAATTTCCCCTCCTTATTAAATTTCTAGACGCTTGTGACAATTTATCCGTACAAGTGCATCCCAGTGAGGCATATGCAACAGAGCATCAAGATGCCCATTTAAAAAGCGAAGCGTGGATTATCCTTGACACTACGCCTGAAGGACTTATTTACGTGGGCTTGAAAGAAGGCACAACTGAAGATGTTTTACGCGCTTCTATCGAAAGCAACACCGTCCCTGAACTACTCAATGCAATACATGTCAAAAAAGGTGAATGCTATTATTTGCCAAGTGGCACTTGCCACGCATTAGGCGCAGGCGTGCTTGTTGCAGAAGTACAAACACCAAGTGACACTACATTTCGAGTTTGGGACTGGGGAAGAAGTGGCAGAGAGATGCATGTCGATCAAGCAATGGAATGTATTTCTTTTGACGCGCCAAAATTACACTTCGAACAACCCACGCCACTACAAAGCGGAAAATTTTTAACAACTCATTTTGTCGACACACCATTCTTTTCTATCGAACGCATTGAATCAACTGACAACTCTGAACTTACGCTTGTCGTTGACACTACACCTGTAGTACTGATGGTTGTCGAAGGACATGCAAAAATAAAACACGAAGTACCAGTTGATGCTCCAACAGGCACTACTATTTTACTTCCCGCTGGAATTACAAATGCAACAATGGAAATGCCAAAAGGCACAGCCATCTTGCGTTTTGATTTACCCGACGAAAAACTACTCGCTTAAATTAAGCTTCGATATTTAGATGTTGGCCAGTTGCGATTCTAGTCGCAGCTTCAATACAATCTGCAGAGCGTGAATACAATTGAAGTGGTTGCGCATTTGAAATATCGACAGCACCAAAATCTACTTTTCCTGCGACTTGCCCAGCAACAATTTGTTGCACTGGCGAAGCAGTTACAGCCTGCGCAACTTGCGTTACCTTTTGCGCGCCGTACGCTTGCGCGACGGAAAATGGAATTGGTCCTTCAATGTGCATGTGTAAACAATACCTCAATGGGCTAACTAATCAACTGACCTCAAGAAAAAACGATTGTTGCTCTTCCAGCAACAATCGTGTTTTTCATGAACCGCCGCCCACCATTGGCGGATAATAGACATCGACCGCCTACTATCACACACTTGAGCCGATAATGTTAAATTGGAACTTAGTAGGATTTAGCCCACAAAACGCGTTGCTTTGAGGGTTTCCCAGAAAAAATACAAGTGCCTTCTTCGTCATGTCCAACAAGTGGGATACACCGAAGTGTCACTTTTAAATCTGTTTTAATTTCATCTTCCAGTGCCGGATCGCCGCAGAAGTGCGCATACACAAAGCCGGTTCCTTCACCTTCAAAGTGATTGTAAAAATCTTCTTTACTGTCAATTGTTTTTGTTGCTTCTTCTCGACGTGCAAGTGCTCTGTCAAATAATCCTTGTTGCATGTCATCGAGAATGACGGTAACGCTTTGAATAAACTCCGCTCTATCAACGCCTTGTTTTTCTTTATGCCCTTTGTCGCGCCTCGCCATAAAAACAGAATCGCTTGCCATATCACGCGGTCCGACTTCTAAACGAATTGGAATGCCCTTCTTAACCCATCCCCAAGTTTTTTCGCCACCACGAATATCGCGGTTATCAATTTCTACAGTAATACTTCGGCCGTGATAATTAATCACGCCTAAGTCAGCAGCAAGTTTATGACAGTAATTCAAAATTGCATCTGGGTCATCTGCTTTAAATGTTATTGGAATAATGACAATATGTGAAGGCGCAAGCCGCGGCGGAATCACCATGCCATCATCATCAGCGTGGGTCATAATCAAACTGCCAATCAATCGAGTGGAAACTCCCCAACTTGTCGTCCAAGCAAACTCCACTTCTTTCTTGTCGTTCTGAAAAGATATATCTTGTGCTTTTGAAAAGTTTTGTCCAAGAAAATGCGAAGTGCCCGATTGCAATGCTTTGCCATCCTGCATCATTGCCTCAATAGAATATGTATCGACTGCGCCAGGAAAACGTTCGCCTTCACTTTTTGCGCCTGTAATAACCGGCATAGCCATCGTGTTCTCTGCAAAATCTTTGTAAATGTCGAGCATCTGCAACGTTTCCTCAACTGCTTCTTGCTCTGTTGCGTGCGCTGTATGCCCTTCTTGCCATAAAAATTCTGCTGTCCGCAAAAACATACGCGTGCGCATTTCCCAACGAACAACATTTGCCCATTGATTAATGAGCAACGGTAAGTCTCGATAGGATTCAATCCAGCGACTAAACATTTCACCAATAATCGTTTCAGAAGTTGGTCGAACAATCAGTGGTTCTTCGAGTTTTCCTGCTGGTTGCAGTTTGCCGTCGGCGTCTGGTTCAAGACGATGGTGCGTAACAACCGCGCATTCCTTTGCGAAACCCTCGACGTGATCCGCTTCTCGTTGTAAATAACTCAGTGGAATAAAAAGCGGGAAATAAGCATTCTTATGCCCCGTTGCTTTAAATCGAGCATCTAGATTATGTTGAATATTTTCCCAAAGCGCGTACCCCCATGGCTTGATTACCATACAACCACGCACAGGAGATGTTTCAGCTAAATCCGCTGCTTTAATCACCTCTTGGTACCACTGTGGATAATCTTCATTTCTTGTTGGTTGAATTGCAGTTTTTGGAGCAGCCATAGTGTTGGGATTCTATCATGCTCACCTTATGACGACTGCGCTTTTCAAACTTCTCTCAGATATCAAGATTTCCCACACTATCTTTGCGATGCCATTCGCTGTTCTAGGTGGCTTTATGGCGGGGTCAAACGATGGCGAAATTATTTGGTCCGCCTTTGGTTGGCAACTGCTGCTCATAGTTGCGTGTATGTTCTTTGCAAGAAACGTCGCAATGCTTGCCAACCGAATTCTCGACAAAGAAATTGACGCAAAGAACCCGCGAACAGAAAACCGCGCGCTTGCTTCGGGCGAAGTACTACCTAGAATCGCAGGAATATATTTGGCGAGCAATGCCATACTTTTTATCGCAACGACTTCGGTATTCCTTGTTTGGAATAATTCGTATCCGATGAGTCTATCTGTGATTGTCTTAGTCTGGCTTTGTGTGTACCCGTACCTCAAACGGTTCACTTGGCTATGCCACATTTTTCTTGGAGCGTCGCTTGCACTTAGTCCTGTGGCTGCAGCGATTGCGGTCAACCCAGAAACGATTCAACATGCTCCCATCTGGTTTCTTTCGGGCGCTGTACTTTGTTGGGTTGCGGGGTTTGACATCATTTATGCACTACAAGATGTCGCTTGTGACAAACGTGACAATTTAAAAAGCATGCCGGCTTCGCTTGGTATTCGCCCTGCAATGTTAATTAGTCAAACGCTGCATTGTCTTTGTATTGCATTATTGTTTGCGGTTGCAAGCACAGAACCAAAGTTTGGATGGTGGTTTCTAAGCGGAATTTTCCTGTTTGCAATGCTTCTCTTTGTTGAACACCTCACCGTCAAAAAATGGGGTACAACAAAAATTGCACTCACATTTTTTACCCTGAACGGAATAGTAAGCTTGTTGCTTGGAACTGTTGGTGTAGTAGATTTGCTGACGTAAACCGCTAAAGTTAGACCCGTTACTACTTCGCTAATGATCCCATCGGATCCCAAGGCGAAAGCACTGTTGGTTCTTCATCCCACGCTGAAAGCATTTCGGACGACAAGTATTTCTTTTCGATTGCAACTTCGAACATATATTCATCAAACCAAGAATCGTTCATTGCGTGAAAACCCTTTTCGCCAACGCCATCATCACCCCAGGAATTTTCGACACGCCACTTTACAGGGACATCATTGTGAACATCCACGCCAGTAAACAACATGGCATGCGTCATCAATGTTTGGTGGTATTCCAATCGTTGCGCTTTATTCAAACCAAGTCTTGTTCCATACACGCTTTCGAAGTCGAAGAGTGCGGCATCCCAAATTCCGATATCACGACGGAACATTTTGCCAACATCGCAACCCATCCAAACTGGCTTGCCGTCTTCAAGCATTTTTTGCGTAAGTGCTTTCATCGCATTGGTGTCGATATTTAAATACTTCACCAAGTCACCACCGACAACATTACCGAGACAGTCCACTGTGTATGTGGTCATGAGTGGCGAGGATTCCCTAGGGTCATTTACAACACAAACATATTCATCAAGCGGTGTTTCGATGTATTCATTTGCAAATTCAAGTGGGGTCATCTCGCCTTTGCGTTGAAATTTCTTGTCTTTATCTTGCCATTGCCACATAAACGTTTTAGGTGGTGTTCCAAGGTGTATACAAAGGATTCGCCAAACCCCCGAAAGAATCTCGCCGCGAATTGCTTCCATATCTGCACCATTTGCCCTGAGTTGTTCGGCACCATCTCGAAGTTTCCATCGAAGAATCATATTCATTTTCGCAGTGCAAGATGATGATTGCGTTTCTGGCATGACTGTTTTTGGAACGAGGCCATGTTTCTTAACCACATTGACAAACATATTCCACTGCCCGCCATCGCCAATTGGATCGGTTAATAAAAATGCCACAGTTCGATCGTCTACTTCGCAATCTGCAGTATTTATAATGTGTTGCAAGAACCAATTTGCTCGTTCAAATTTATCCCAGAACATTGCCCAGTTTTGGCTGAACTCAAACTCCTTTACATTCATCTTCTTCATTGCAGGAACGCGGAGCATATTCAATGCTGCAAAAAGCCAGCATCGACCAGACTGTTTTTGGTTTGCTACTTTCCACTCGTCAAGTCGAGTTGAAAAAGTAAAGTCTGTTGATTGTACAACATCGCGAACAAGTGCAACATCTTCTATCGTTGTTTGCGTTACGGCGTTTTGAGCTGTTTTTACAGTGGAATCCTGCTCAAAAGAGTTACGGAATCCATCGAGCATTGTATCTGTAATTGGAGTCAATGTAGTTTTTTCAATTGTTGTCATGTTGTGTATTGTAGAAGAATTAAGTATGCGATGGTTACTTAATTCTTGCCAGAAAGCAGTTCTAATTGCGCTACAAACAACTTTTCAGCTTTGGCATGTTCAAACGTCGACCAGTCATCGCCAGCATTTTCGTCAGCCCCGTCGCTGATGTATTTGAAACACCGAAACGGAACCCGAAACTCTCGACAGACTTTTGCAATTGCGTACGCTTCCATGTCAACAATGTGCATACTTGCTTCTGGCATACCGCTTATATCTATTACAAAACTATCGCCAGTGCCGCAAATTATTCCAGGTGTTCCAATCATATGACCACCTTCTTCGTAGGGCGTCTCGAATAATGCAAATCCTAGCGGCGAACAATCCATGTCACGTTGCACAAAGCCAGTGCATTCGACCAACCCATGCGTAAACTCATTTGACACTGCGCCAGCCGTACCAAAGTTCACCACCAGCGCAGGGTTGTGTTCCAAAATCAACCGAGTCGCATGCATCGTAGCGTTCACTTTTCCGAGTCCCGTGACAAAAACGTTTTCTTTCATGTGAAGCGTTGGGATTTCTTCTTTCAAAGCAGTAAGGATTATCATCCAATCCATTCTACACCTGATACCATCCTGCCATGCATGATTATATTTGTACTGGATTAACAATTGGCGGAATTACACTTGCTTCCTTATTAGTTGTCGCTGGTTTATTGCACCTTCTTCCACGGCTCGGCTCGCTTGGCAAGGCAATATCAGAGTGGCTCTGCGTCGCACCCGGACTCGATGTAGTTGTTGGCTTCTTTACAGGACTTCCGCTAATTCTTGGTCCCGTGTTTGGTGGTTGGATTGGACTTGCTACTTCTGTAATTGCGCAAGTTCTTGCAGTCATGATTTGGACAACACTCCATGGACTTGCACATCCAACAGCGCGTAAAGGCCCACGCATTGTCAAATTCTTGAATGCACTCGTTGGTCCATGGCGAAACTTTATCGCCGTGTGGATTACAGCATTTGCAGTGCCTGTGTTTCTTCTTGTACGTGTCGCTGAATTGCTCGTGTACCCATGGCTGACTTGGTTGATTCGATTTCCAAAATACAAACAATCTGAATGGGTTCGTGTTGGACGATACAAATTTGAAAACTTAGTCGGACACGATTTGATTTGGTGTTTGTATTGTGATTGGATGACAGGCGTGTGGTCACTTGGATCTGAGATGCTTCGTAATGTCGAATCGTTCTGGTGTCCTATTCGATTTGATAGCGATAAGAAGTGCGCAAACTGCCACCATGATTTTCCAGATGTATTTGGTGGTTGGGTAAAGTCTGATGCAGACATGGAAGCCGTCACCGATGTTCTAAAAGAGCAGTACGGTAAAGCAGAGATTAACAGTTGGTTTGGTCACCCTGCTCGGTTAACCGTTGAGGGCGATGAAGTTATTTCTGACGCTTAGAAGATTCGACTTTACTAGTGCCCTTTGTATCGCGCTTCTTTTTGCTTTCCTTTGTTTTGTTTTTCTTACTGTGACTCCATTCAGAAACCACTATCAAAACATCTGAGACATAGACTACACCGTCAGCATCTAAATCAACATGCGGATCATCGGTTCCCCATTTTACAATTACTGCTAGCAAATCTGAAACATCTACATCGCCATCGCCATCAACGTCCGAACTTGGTTCACTGCATCCAGTACCGATTGTGTTTCCGCCTGAATCAATGATTGAACCTATGATTTGATTTGGTGTGTTGTCACACACAATTGTGTTGGCCAACTCTGTAGTTGTAGAGTAATCGCATCGGATTCCGCCGGCACCGTTATTTAGTTGTACGTGATTATTTATGATTGTACAGTTTGCAATTTCAACACCACAAAAATAGAGAAACAACCCGGCACCCGAAAATGCGAGGTTATTTTCAAACAAAGTATCCGTGAGCAAAATGCTAGAACTGAAGTTCGACGAGAAAACACTTAACCCACCTCCATGGCCAAAGCCGTTGGTATTACTCGCCACATTAGATATGAAATTACAGTTTATAATTTCTACAACACAACTCGAGCCAACGAAAGCGCCACCACCATTACTTGATGTGTTTAAATTAAAATCACAACTATCGAGTGTTAAAATAGCCCCCGAACAGTACAGACCACCGCCAATTCTGGCTGAGTTTTCATTAAAATTTGATTCTTCTATACTCAAATTTGAACTCACGCAGTACAATCCGCCACCCCATTCTGCTTCATTTTCAAAAAATTCACAAAGCACTATTGTTGTTGTACTTGTTGCCATGTACATTCCACCACCTTTATATGCGAAGTTAGATTCAAAAGTGCATTCCTCTATTGCAGAGTCGCCAAGAGTGCATATTCCACCGCCATCTCCATTTGGAGCCATGTTGTAATAAAATTCGCAATTTGAAATACTAGGGTCACTTGTATCTACCATATACATACCGCCACCTGCTGCAGATGCTTGATTTAGCTGGAATTCACAGTTAACAACGTCCCCATCAATACCACCGCTTGTGTAAATTCCTCCACCTAATTCAGCTGCATTCAAAGAAAATACGCAATCCTCAATATCTAATACTGAACTGTTAAAAGCATGTATTGCACCACCACGTTGAGCATTTGAAAATGAGAAAGAACAGTCATGGATGTAAGATTGACTTGCGTGCAATTCCAGTGCACCACCTCTATCTTCTGATGTATTTTGATAAAAATCACAATGTCTAATTTCTGGTGAGCTATTTTGGCACAGCATCCCACCACCATTGTTAGTTACATATCCATTTCGAATTGTGAATCCGGCAATAACTACTGAATTGTTATTTACGCAAGTTATACCTCTGCGGCTATTTTCTGCATCAATAAATGTAAACGCGTGCCCTGCACTACTGATCAATGAAATATTCTTGCCATTAATGTCAACAACCTCATCGCCTAAACCGTAGTACGTTCCAGGCATAACCAAGACAGTATCACCATCTGTGGCTGCATCTACAGCACCTTGTATAGTGAAAAAATCGCCTGAGCCATTCAAAGCAACTGTGTACGTTGTTTGTGCTGATGCGACGGTGGTAATAGCGAACGTGCTAAGTACAGACGAAATAATTAGTGATTTCATTGAACCTCCTTAAGGTTATTAAGACAAGTACCTCATCGAAAATTTCTTTTGATGAAGTCAATAAAACCCGCATTTATATAAAAATAGGCAATTAACACACCCTGCTACCCATTCAACGATTACAAGCCCACCCAGCTTGGGTCGGGGGTCAGACCCCTACCCCGAACCCACACAATTAAAACAGAGCCCCGATTGCTCAGGGCTCTGCGAGGAACCAAAATTGGCTCCTAGGGAGGGAGGTTTGATGGGCCTGACCCTAAAAATTAATCTTCGTTGACTTCGTACTCAGCATCGATGACATCATCGCCACTGTTGCAACAATCTTCACCGTCGCCACCACAACATTCGCCATCACCAGCATCGCCAGTTGTTGCAGGGTTTCCTGTGGCATCTGCTGCGGTCGCTTCATACACAGCCTTGCCGAGTTCTTCGGCTGCTGTGCCAAGACCAGTAAGCGCTGCTTCGATTGCTTCCTTGTCATCACCCTTGAGTTTTTCTTCAAGGTTTGACAGAGCGGATTCAATTGAACCGCGAGCTTCTTGGGAAATCTTGTCGCCATGTTCGTCCAATGATTTCTTCGATTCGTGCATCATCATTTCAGCCTTATTTTTAGTTTCAACAAGTTCACGACGTTGTTTATCGTCTTCAGCATGTGATTCTGCATCTTGCTTCATTTTTTCGATTTCATCGTCAGTTAAACCCGAAGAACCAGAGATTTCAATTTGCTGGGTCTTACCCGTTGCTTTATCTGTTGCTGAAACATTAAGAATACCGTTTGCATCTATCGCAAATTCAACTTCAATCTGTGGAGTGCCACGAGGTGCTGGAGGAATATCTGTCAAGTCAAAACGTCCAAGCGAACGGTTATCTGTTGCGAATTCTCGTTCGCCTTGAAGAACATGAATCGTCACTGATGACTGACTGTCAGCCGCAGTTGAAAACGTTTCTTTCTTCGAAGTTGGAATTGTTGTGTTACGCTCAATCAAACGAGTCATCACACTACCGAGTGTTTCAACACCAAGTGAAAGTGGAGTAACGTCTAAAAGTAAAACGTCTTTAACATCGCCACTAAGAACGCCGCCTTGGATAGCCGCGCCGACTGCTACTACTTCGTCTGGGTTAATAGACTTATCTAGTTCTGCAGTTTTGAAAATTTCTTTTGTGATTTCCTGAACTTTTGGAATTCGAGTAGAACCGCCAACCATAACGATGTCTGAAACGCCTGAAGCGTCAAGGCCAGCATCTTTTAATGCCGTTTCGCATGGCTTGCGGAGACGATCGAACAAGTCGCTGCAAATTGTTTCGAATGTTGCTCGCGTAATCGTGACTTGCAAGTGCTTTGGACCATTTTGGTCAGCAGTGATGAAAGGCAAATTCACTGAAGTTTCTTTTTGTTGTGAAAGTTCGCACTTTGCTTTTTCAGCTGCTTCTTTCAGTCGTTGCAATGCCATTGGATCTGTTCGAAGGTCCATAGACTCTTGCTTCTTGAATTCATCTGCGATGTAATCGATGAGACGTTGGTCAAAGTCGTCACCACCTAGGTGCGTGTCACCGTTGGTTGCCATAACTTCAAAGACACCGTCACCAATATCGAGAATAGAAACATCAAAAGTACCACCACCAAGATCGAAAACAGCAATCTTTGCATTTGTTTTCTTTTCAAGGCCGTACGCAAGCGCTGCTGCTGTTGGTTCGTTAATAATTCGCTCAACTGTTAGTCCAGCAATTTCGCCAGCGTCTTTTGTTGCTTGACGTTGCGCATCATTAAAGTAAGCAGGCACTGTAATAACTGCTCGGTCTACTTTTTCGCCAAGATAATCTTCTGCGACTTTTTTAAGTTCACTAAGAATCATTGCAGCAATTTCTGACGGAGTGTATTCTTGATCGCGTACACCGATTTTTACTAAATCGTCTGCACCACCAAGGACGCCATAAGGCACCATTGTTTCTTCAGACTTTACTTCGTTGTGACGACGACCAATGAACCGCTTCACTGAAAACACGGTGTTCGTTGGATTTGTCACTTGTTGATGCCGGGCTGGTTGCCCAACGAGGCGTTCATCCTTGTCGGTAAAACCAACAACGGATGGTGTTGTTCGGTTGCCCGAACTGTTAATAAGAACTTTCGGCTGATCGCCTTCCATGATTGCGACTACCGAGTTCGTTGTTCCTAAGTCAATACCTATAATTTTAGACATATGTAAGTCTCCTTCTGCTTTTGCGTTCCTCGATGGATTATCCGCGCCAGCACTTATTAATACGCAACATCGATGCCAATTGTGCGAAATAGGTTTGCAACTTTTTTCACGCTTTTTGACGTTTTGACTCCAACCAGGTCGAACTCTATCAGTTCCGCAGTCTAACCCGTCAAAACAGTCAATAATGCTCCTAAATACCGCTAAAT
>DTSO01000060.1:17560-31032 GCA_012965315.1 Phycisphaerales bacterium
AGGTTTGTCGCTGTTTTTTATGTCCAGAACATGCCAGAATGGCACTTGTGCACATTGGTACTGTCAATCTTAAGACACCGGTCTTCCTCGCGCCGATGGCTGGAATCGCAGACCTTCCGTTTCGGCTCTTATGTCGAGAACTTGGAGGTGTGGGTCTTGCGTGTTCTGAACTCTTGAATTCAAGAGCGATTGTGCGTGGTGTGCCTGCAGTTTGCGAAAAAGCAAGGTTGCATCCTGACGACAAACCACTTTCCGTACAAGTGTATGGCAATGTTGAAGACCCACTTCCGCGTGCAGCGGCATGGGCTGTCGAAAACGGTGCAACTATTATTGATATCAACATGGGTTGCCCAGTTGATAAAGTGTGCAAAAAAAATGGGGGTTCCTTATTGATGAAAACTCCTGGCAGAACCGCCACTTTAGCGCAGCAGATTGTGAACGCTTCTGACGGAACACCCGTTACTGCCAAGGTGCGCCTTGGTTGGGAAAAAGATACGCTAACCGCACCAGACTTAGCAAAGCGCTTGGAAGATTCTGGCATTGCCGCAATTACTGTACATGGTCGAACGACAAAACAAATGTTTTCAGGCAAAGCGAATCTCGATGGAATTGCGAAAGTTGTTGAAGCAGTTTCAATTCCAGTCATTGGTAATGGTGATATCAATTCCGGCGAAAGTGCACAAACGATGTTTGAACATACGAATTGCGATGGCATTATGGTTGGAAGGCATTCGATGAAAGAGCCATGGATTTTTGATGCTATCGCAAGACATCTCAATGGCGAACAACCTATTTACCTCGATCGGAATGCAAAAATAAAAGTCATCCTTCGTCACTTGGAATTGATTTTAGAGTACCGCGGGGAACGATCGGCATTGCATTGCATCACCAATCGCATTGCGCTGTACGGCAGAACGCTCGGACATATTAAACCGCTCAAAGAACGTGTACGTCTTGCAAAATCGGCTGATGAAATTCGGGAAGCACTTGAAGCGTGGCTTGGGACAGTCCCAAGTAAGATCTTACACGCCTGAGATAACTTTTGACATACTGAAGATAGGCAACAGCATTGCGATTGCAACACCACCAACGACGCCACCCATAACGAGAATCATCAGTGGCTCAATCATCGCGCTCACACTTTTTACTCTGGATTCAAGTTCCTCATCAGTAAAGCTTGCAACGCGATCCATCACCATGGGTAACCGTCCAGAACGTTCACCAGATGCCATCATCGAAGCAACATACGAAGGAACATACGGCGAATCAAATACTGCATCACTTAACGCATTACCATTTCGAACATTATTTTCCATGTCAGTCCAAAGTCGATCAAACTGAACATTGTCCGTTACATCTCTACAAATACCAATCGCATCAAGCACACCAACACCCGCTGCTAACAGCGTTGAAAGAGTTCTCGAGGCACGAGTTGTATACAGTTGTGAAAACATTGGTCCAACAATTGGCGTTTTTAATTTCAACCAATCAAAAACGCTTCGACCACTCGGTGTTTTATGCCAAAGAACTAATGCAACTAGTACAGCAACAAGTGCTGGGATCCAATACATCCAAGTACCAAGAAGCCCATCACTAATTCCCATTAAAATTTTAGTAGGCATTGGCAAAGTTGCTGATCGCATTTCGTAAATCTTTGCAAAGCGTGGTAAAACAAATGTCACAATCAAAGAAGTCACAACTATTGCTGTGAAACCCATAATCATCGGGTACGTCATTGCACCCTTGACTTCGCGAATTGTTTTGCGCTCTCGCGACAAATAACTTGCTACTCGTTCAAGCATCATTGGTAGCGTGCCGGAAAGTTCCGAAGCCCGAACTAAACTGACTACAATTTTTGGGAAGACTCGTTTCCTTCGTGCAAGAGCAGTCGAAAGCGCATCACCACCACAAACATCATCGTGAATGCTTGTCAAAACATCACGGAATTCTTTTTGTTTAGTTTGTTTTGCCAATGCATCAAGTGATTCAGAAAGTGGAACACCAGTCTCAAGCATCACGGCTAATTGCTGACAGAATGCAATAACGTCATCTTGTTTTACGCGACGGTGCGCAATTGCAGTCAAAATATCATCTTTAACATCTTCAACATCACCCTGCATTAACGGCTCTGGATCAATTGCTGTAATGAATAAACCTTGCGTGCGAAGAACGCTTGCAACTTCATCTTCGTTCGTTGCAACTTGCGAACCGGTCAATTCACGACCATGGATATCACGCGCTTTCCAAGCGAAAGTTTCTTTTGCGAGTAAAGCGTTCATATGCTCATACTCCTTGTTGCACATAAAACCTCTTCAGGAGTAGTCAGACCCTTCGCAACTTTTTCTAAACCGTCTACTCGTAAAGTTGAATGATTTGTCAAAGATCGCAATTCTTGCAGTGAAGCCCCTCTGCTCACCGCTTCTAAAAGTTCATTACTTGGAATTAATAATTCGAAAATTCCAATTCGCCCTGCAAAACCTGTGCCTCGGCAACGGTTGCAACCAGCGCCCATGCTGTAGTCTCCGCCACCGCATGCGTTACGAACTGCTTCGTCACCTTCCCATGCTGTTTTACAGTGCGGGCAAATTTTTCGCACGAGTCGCTGTGCAAGAACACCACGAACTGTTGCGGCAACAAGATATGGCTCAATACCAAGATTGACCAATCGAGTAACAGCAGAGATTGAATCGTTTGTGTGCAACGTTGAGAAAACAAGGTGCCCTGTCAGTGCTGCTTGCGAAACGATGGCGGCAGTGTCAGAATCGCGAACTTCGCCAACCATTAAAACATCTGGATCTTGGCGAAGCATTGAACGCAAAGCTTTAGAAAATGTAAAACCAGCACGTTCGTTAATTTGCGATTGATTTATCCCGCGAATTTGTGCTTCAATTGGATCTTCAATTGTCGCAACATTTATTTCATGCGTATCAAGTTGTGACAAAACAGAATAGAGCGTCGTCGACTTACCCGAACCAGTTGGCCCTGTAACAAGAACCACACCGTTTGGCTGTTCGACAACACTTTTCCAATCTAATAACATTTGTTCATTAAAACCAAGACTGTCTAACGACAATCGATTGTTTTTACTATCAATAATCCTCATTACAACAATTTCGCCAAATTTACTTGGCATTGTTGACACACGCAAATCAATTGGGCGACCATCCATCATGACATTGAAGTCACCGTCTTGTGGTAATCGTCGTTCTGAAATGTCTAGGTTTGCCATAATTTTGATACGACTTGCAATTGCTTGTTGCATCTTGTGTGGTGGATGAATTTTTTCATACAATTTACCGTCGATGCGGTACCGAACACGAAGTGAGCGGTCATCAGGTTCAATATGAATATCCGAAGCACCTTCTCGCACTGCGGAGTAAATTAAAAAATTAACTAGTTTTACAACCGGACCATGGCCAGCATCTTCTTCAAGATCAGATAGTTCAGTTGCATCTTGTTCAATGACTGCAAAATCGTGTTCGTCAATGTCTTCGTAAATTTCATCGATAACAAATACATTTGCGGCAGGAAGATACGATTGGTGCGCTGCTTCGATGTCTTCTGCAGTCGCAGCAACTATTTGCGTGCGGTGGCCAGTTCGGCGTTCAATTTCTTCAAGTAAATATAGGTTTGCTGGTTCGCTGACTGCAACAGTTAGCACACCGCGAACAAGAAACATTGGCAACACGCCATGTTCTTCGAGAAATTCTCTTGGCAATATTTCAATGATTTTTGGATCTGCAAGGCGAGCCGTATCGGAAGCAAATGGGATGCCATACGCATGTGCTAATGTTTCAAGTACCGTTTTGTTGTCAACTAATCCCATTTCAACAAGAACTTCGCCAATAAGTTTTCGCTCTTCGCAATTCTTTTGTTGCTCAAGTGCCATGTCCAACTGTTCTTTAGACAACACGCCTCGATGCAATAACAACTGTCCAAGCGGCGCTTGTGCAGAAATTTCGGATGTTATGTTATCTTGTTGTGGATTCATATATGGCCTTTACGCGAAGCTCCGTGCTGCGTGTTCGACTGATTCATGCACGCTAAAAACTCGATCAAGCCGTGTTAATTCAAATACACGCTCGGCCGAGGCTGGAACAGATGCAAAACGAAGTTTGTTGCCCGCTCTAGTAAGCTCATCGGTCAACCAAAGGAGCGACTCAAGCCCAACTGAATCGATTAAACCAAGCGAAGTACAATCAATAATGATGTTTGAACTGAAGTCCTCGGACGTTTCTCGAACATCACGTTGAAAACGGTCACAGTCATCTGTTGTTAAATCTCCGTTTATGCAAAGCACAATCGCAGCTAGATGTGATTCGGATGTAATATTCATGCTGCCTTCCTTTCTGTATTCCGTGGAGCACCAGTCTGATGATCAATCATAAGTTGTTCCCACTTTGAGAAATCAAGTTTAAAAAAGAGCTCTGCAAGTTCGGGGTCAAACTGTGAACCAACAACTTGTCTCATTTCATCAAGGACTGCCGTTCTGTTCATCGCATTGCGATAGGTTCGACTTGACGACATCGCATCAAATGTATCTGCAAGTGAAATCATTCGAGCAACAAGTGGAATGTCTTCCCCTGAAATACCCTGTGGATATCCACCGCCTGCATATTTTTCATGGTGATGTAAAACGCCACCGAGAATGTCTTCCATCTGTGGAATATCTTTTAGAATCTTTGCACCGATTTCTGGGTGTTTTCTAATCTCTTCAAATTCAGCGCCCGTAAGACCGCCCTTCTTCGTAAGGACATGCTCAGGAACACCAATCTTACCGATGTCGTGTACCAGGCCAGCGATTCGGAATCGATCCACTTGGTCTGCATCGAGACCAGCTGATTGCGCGAGTTGTGCAGTTAATAATGCCACTCTTTGAGAATGACCACAGGTGTACTTATCTTTCGCATCAATTGAAGCAGTAAGCGCTTCTAGTGTTCCAAGGAACGTAGCGCTCAAATCTTCGTATAAAAGCGCGTTTTCAAGGAAAATAGCGAGCTGAGCTGCTGTTGCAGACAATAATTTAGCGTCAACAGACGATGCTTCGAGGTCATTTCCCTGTTTATTTGCTGCAACAAGGACTCCAATTACACTTCCATCGCTCAAAATTGGTTCGATAATTGTCGCTTGACCAAGCTTGTTTGCGACCGAATCCTCATAGTTAGAGATGATTGAAGAAGTTCCAATAGCATTTGAAATCGACTTAACTGTTTCAGATATGTCCGATGGGGCGTTTCCAGCAAAAACTAATTCACTGCCAATTCGTGGCAACCGGTCGCCGATTCGAAGTTGAACACCAATCCACTCGTAAGGAAGTGTTTGCAAAAGTTCATTGCATGCAAGTTCAACAAACCGTTTTGGATGGTTCACTGAATTCATGCTTCCAGTAATTGTATACAACAATGAAATTTCTTCATAGGAATCAGCTAATTCATGACCAACAGATTCCATTGTGTTTTGATTTTCTTCGCTTGCAGTATAAGCATTCCATGCAAACTGAAACATTGATGCTATGCGTTTCACGTCATGGGTTGCGATTGGTTGGAACGATGCTAACAATGAACGGATAACCTTTACGTCAGCTCCGCTTGCTTGGCACAATGCGTGCAGGTATTCACTTGTTACTAATGCGTCTGTCACGATGACACCAATTGACAAACCTGAGTCGCGGCGTGAATTTACTTGTCGTACTGGGACTAACCACACACCTTGAAACGCTTCTACAGGAGCAAGTTCACTTTGAGAGTTCCACACAGCACAATTTGATGTAATAGCAAGGCGAATCAATGGAGATGCACTTAATAAATCCATTAGCCAATCACTCTTTTCTTGGCTAACTAGTTTTCCTTTCGCATCGCAATGCATAATTACTATGCCAGCATCGATAGCAAACGATTCAAGTGGTGAGCAATCAATAATTGATTTGGTTGATACGTTTTTTGTATTCATGCCACATCTCGCTTTCCAATGTTTCGTGCTGGCACATCTTTTAATAGTTGCGCGCACAATTCTGCCACGCCACGAGGACTAAATGGCTTGCTTAACACCTTACGTACATTTGGAAAATTTGTGTCACTTGCTTCGAGCGTGTGACCACGAGCAGTTAAAACAACGACTGGGATGTGTGCAGTCTCTTTATTTGTTGATAGCGCATGCGCGAATTCAAGCCCGTTCATGTATGGCATTTGCACATCTGTGATGACCAGGTCCGGTGGGTCTATCTTCGCTTGATGCAATGCGTCTTCACCATCAACAGCCGTAGCGATTGAATAGCCACAGTTTCGCAATTTTAGCGATAGAACTTGAAGAATATGTGCTTCATCATCGACAATTAAAATATTGTGTGCTGTTGTCATGCTGCCTTTCGTTGACCTCGTTCTGCTGGAATTGAGAACCAAAATTTCGAACCCATTCCAAGTGTAGATTCCACACCAATTTGTCCACTGTGAAGAGTTTCGACGATGTGGCGACACAGGTTAAGTCCAAGACCAGTACCCTGCGCAACATATCGATAATTTTCAACTCGGTAAAACTTGTCGAATACTTTTTCAGTTTGATCTGGAGCAATTCCAAGACCGGTGTCAGATACTGAAAAATGCAAACTGCGAGTAAGGTTGTCCGTGTCTGCAGCAACTGTAATACGACCACCATCTGGTGTGTATTTAATCGCATTCGATAGTAAGTTTATAATTACTTGATAAAGCATATCGCCATCACCAATGACTGATAAATCAACGTCAGCGAGTTGCGAATGTATTTCTAAACTCTTTTCTTTTGCTTGTGGCGTCATATTCGTAACTGCACGAGCAATTAATTCTTGGAATTTAACTTGCTTACGATCAATGTGCATTAAGCCAGCTTCGATTCGACTGATGTTTAGCAGGTTATCAATCATGCGTCGAAGTCTTTGTGTTTCTGTTGAGATAACACCATAAAACTCTTTACGTGTTGCTTCGTCTTGCGCATCGCCATCTTCTAACATTTCGATGTATGCCGAAATCGACGACAGAGGAGTGCGAAGTTCATGACTTGCTTTCGAGACAAAGTCACTCTTTAGGCGCGCTATTTCTCGCTCGCGAGATAAATCGCGTAGTACTGTAACAACCGCGTGCATAGATTCATCTTTATGGCCTACTGATTGAAGGTGCACTTCGTATGCCACAGTTTCACCGTCATTTTTAATTTCTTGCTCATACTGTCTTCCTTCTTTTGGAAGACCGCTGCGTGCATCTGCAATGGTCGCAACAAGTTGATAATCTACAACAACATCTACTAGAAGTTTGCCTGCTGCTTCAGATGGTGCAATGCTAAGCAAGCCAGACGCTCCCTCATTTGCATGCAACACTTCACCATGCGCATCCACTACGATTACTGCATCACGCAATACATCAAACACCGCCTCAACTTGGCGTCGACGTGTTCGATCGATACAGCCATGGATGCGTGCGGAGTCAAGTGTATTGCATGCTTCTTCTGCTTCAAGTTGTGCTGTTTTCATTGCAGTCACTGCTTCTGCTGCTCGTGTCTTCAACTTCAATGCAAAAATAACCGCAATTACAGCAGTGAGTGCTGTTACGATTAAAATTGAAATTGAAATTGGGTCTGTGAACACGTTTGCCTTACTTGGTTATTCCCAAGCTAAGGCAGACGAACGAGTCTACGGCACGAGGGGAGAATCTTGAGTTACGCTCACGATTGGCTGGCTTCGTTCTGCCTGACCATGTGATTGTTGCTCAACTTCACCTTCGGCCGAATTTGCCGTCATATTCGGTGTAATTGGTGTTTCTGCCCTAAATTTTGCACTTTTTGCATACATTTGGAGTAAAGAATCCAAACCAGCGATGGTGTTATAGGACTGTGCAATGGAGAGAAATTTTTCCCCATTAATTATGTCACCAAGACGAAGTGCAGCAATACCCTCAAACAATGGCCCCTCTTTGAGTTCAGAAGATAATTGCGAAATTTTCTTCCCGCAGAGTGCTACTCGATTGTAATCTCCCATGTCCCAAGCGATGTAACCAAGATCCACCCAAGCACCTGCGTCGTCAGGCGTTTGCCTTGTAACTTTTAAACAAATATCCCTGCCCTGAATTTTGCGTCCGGTTGCAGCAAGACACTTGCCTCGCAAACGTTGGAATGTATAGGACAATTCGACTGACTGTTCCAACTGTGCAAGTGTCGCTAAACACTCTGCATATTCACCTGCATTAAATTGAGCTGATGAAAGTAGAGTTAAAACTTCATCGTCGTCATTACCGAGCAAACGTGAATTCGACAAGAATTGTGCCGCTTCTTTAGGGTTCCCGTTTCGCAAGTGTATATGACCAAGCAGTGCAGTCACGGAGGGTTGGTGTTGAAATTCTTTGCCTGATGTTTCCAAAAGAACAATTGCTTCTTCTAATTCGCCTAGCGCAACATGTGACTCTGCTGCTGCTAGTAAAAATTGTGGATGCGTTACATTGCATTCCATTGCTTTTTTGTAGGAGGCTAATGCAGAAGCATCATCTGACCAGCGCTGATGTAAAATTCCCAAAAAGTAGTGTGGCTCGGCAATCGTTGGGTCTAATTCGATCGAACGATTGAACGCTTTGTCTGCTGCATCTAATCGATGTTGTTCTAGTAATATTCTGCCACGAAGAAGGTGGTAAGCAGCGTTCGAATCAAAACGAGCAATTGCTGCATCAATAGTTTCAATCGCTGCCTTTAACTGCCCTACTTCAAATTGTTGCATTGCTTGTTGAGCTGCAAGATTTGCATTCACAATATCCATTCGATTGTGCGCATTTACTCTTGCAATTTTACCCGACTTTGTTGGGCCCGCACATCCAGTTAAAAGTGCTACACCAAGAATTACAATTAATCTATTCATTGTGGTGCCTCCAAACCTGCTTGCGCGGTTTGTGTTTCACGCTGCAAAAGACTGCGAAGCAAGTCACGCTCCCAAACAGATTCTTTTTCATTTGTAATACGCTCACGCAACCGAATCATTTCTGGCTGCTCGGTTGTATTACGAAGAGATAAGTTTGACCAATAAAGAGCATTGTCTAAATCGCCCATTCGATATGCATCAAGCGCATCTCGATTGTAGTTAGCAGTAATTTGTTCTTTACTAAATGGAAGTAAACCTGCTCTAGCACCCACCCGAACCGAGTTAACAATTTCAAGTGAATCTCTACCGGCTTCCCATAAACGTTCATCTGGAATAATTGAGGGCGTTAAGAGGAAAATGATTTCTTCCTTTTCTACCCTATCGTTTTGCCCACGAAATGCCTGCCCAATAATAGGAATATCGCCAAGGAATGGAACTTGGTTGCGTCCGACTATTGTTACTTCTCTGAACAAACCGCCGAGGATAATCGTCTCACCATCTCGACAACGTACATTCGTCATAATTTGTTGTGTAATTTCATCCGGTACCGATTGGCCGCCATCTGTTCGAAGGGTTGCGGAGGAAACATTAGGATGTAACTCTAATCGAATCATTCCATCTGGTGAAATAAATGGTCGAAAAACTAATTGCACACCAGTGTCCAAAAATTCCACAGTCTGCGTTGTGCTTGTATCTGTTTGAACAGATGAAAGGTATCCGATTCGAGTGCCAACTAAAACTTCAGCGCGCTGCCTATTAAGACATGTAATTCTTGGACGAGCCATGACTGTTGTATCAACAACTTGATCGAGCACTTTCAAGAATGCGCCAACATGATCTTTTATTACGCCAGCTTTTAAACCACCTGAGAAAGTTGGATTTCCTGTGTCGCCAACACCAGAGGAAACGCCTTCAATATTTGTATTCCCAAATGTGCCTGCAATGACATCTTGGGCTGCTGCCAACGGTCCGCCTGCTATTCCTCCAATTTGAATATTTGATAGCGCAGTGAAATCAACTCCAAATTCGTTGTCTTCAGTCACTCTTGTTTGCACGATAGTTGCTTCAACAACAACTTGCGCAGGAGGCGTATCTAAGTCAACCAACAACAATGAGATGATTTCTAAATTTTCCGGGTAATCATTAATTACAAGTTTACTTGACCAAGCATAACTGTCGCCACCGCCATCTTTCAAAGACGGCTGGAACCCTTTAACAATATCCCCTCGAAATGCTGCTTTTCCTTCGTCTGAAAGAAGTGGTGTTACAAATTCATTTGCATCTGCTGCAGATAAATATTGAAGTTCGTAGATTCGGCTTTCAGTTTTACGCCTTGCCTTTTCAATTGAATCGAGCTCTTCAATCGTATAGACATAGACAAAATTGCCTTCCTCAATATAACCAAAACCGTTAACCCTCAATACAGCATCGAGCGCTTCGCCAAATGTCACGTCATACAGGTTTGCGGAAACCGTTCCAGTAACATTGTTGCTTGCAATAATATTCTTGCGGCTTTGGATTGCCAGCATTTCAAGAACTTGCGTTACTTCTGTCTCGTTAACGACAAGATCAACCGTACCGAATTCGTCCATTACAACTTCATCTTTTGCATCTTGAGCAAAAGTGAATGGTGTCAGTGAAAGAAGGGAAATGATTAGAAAATAATGAGTGTATTTCACGGGTGCGTCTCCATGTGCGCACCCGCAACCATCAGCGGCGAGGGGGCGCTATAGTCAATTCATATCGGCGATTTTCGGCGGAAATGATGACTGAACGACCAGACAAGGAGGTGAGACGTAGAGGATTTGGAACATTCTGAATAACCACAACTTCGCCTTCTTTGATAACTCTGCCATTAATCATGGCCATTTTTCCCATGATTGCTTCTAATTCTAATGTTGCAACGAGTTCTTGTTCTGCCTTAATACTTGTATCAACAAATTGCGTGCGTGTATTATCGGATGCAGTAATATCTGTTGGGAATAATTGACTGTTAATTGAAAATGGATTTTTCGCTGGACGAGTTTCGAGAAACACGGGTATTACAGTTTTATCGGAAGTTATAATTGAAGCAACCGAAGCTTGAATCTCTGGTGATGCTACAGCTGTTCGAGGAGGCCGCGCGATAACTATAATTCGTGCCCAAAGCAGTAAACCGACAAAAAGCAACGTGCAAAATAAACTAAATCGCCTTCGATCTGCAGTTAATCGTTGCCACATCATTTGCATTTTTTTATTCATCTTGAAAATCTCCATTGTCGTACATAGCGTGCAATCCAATTGCAGCTTCAAGCACCGGGGCTTCACCGAATGAATCTAAATCTTTTGTTGTAATTCGAAGTGAAGAAATACGAACAAGTCTGTTCATCGATTCAACATTTTCAATTACCGAAAAAATTGAATCGAAATCTGCGTGCAATGTAACTGCTAGCGGTTGAATTGCAAATCCGCCCTTCTGCTGTAATTTTGAAGCAGTTGAGCCCGCTGTAAAACTTTGGTCTAGCACGTGGTTCCCATCCACATCTAATGATAAGGCTTTTACTATTTCAGAAGTGTTTGGCGAATCTGGAACCAATTTACAATCTATTTTTACTTTTGCTTCCATAGAACTGAAGTCTTGTCTCATTTGTTCTACTTCTACTTGCCGACGCTCTAACTGCTGAATGCGAACTTCAAGTTCAACAGCATTTTTTGTTGCCTGTTCAGCATTTTTGTAATTTGGTAATACAAAAAAGCATGCGAAAAGTACCGTCAGTATAAAAGTCCCAAATAACATCCAACGTTCATTTGATGCTGTCATTCTTCACCTCCAACAACTACCATTCGTGATAGTTCCCAATCATTTTCTAAATTAATTAAAAAACTAACTCTAAATTCTCGAGCACGCATGCCTCGAACCGTTCTTGATTTACTAAAGTCCATGCTCACTTCGCCAAATGGTTCCTTTTCGTGCAATGAAGAAACGAGCGATGCGATAGATTCGTCCGAAGAAGCAAAGCCAGCAAGTCGGCCGCTAATACGTTTTCCTTCTTCGGTTTGAACAATGTCCAATGAAAGATCTTCGATAGTCATTGAAGTTGGAAGTAAATTCGTAATCGTTGCAACTAAATCGCCCATCGCGAATGTAATTTTTTCGTTGTTGTAACGGTTAATAAACGATTCTAATTTCGCTTTACGCAATTCTAGCGATGTCGCATCAACTTCTAATTCTAACGCACTATTTGCCCTTGATTGAGCAATGACTAGATGTTCTACTGCTGAATTCATTGCCAACCGTGAATGCGTTGCTGCTGTAGCGACAACACAAAGCGTAATTATAATTGCAATTGCGACTCTGCTGCTACGCGCTTTATTTTTGCTTCTCTCAACGTATTGTTCTGGTAATAAATTCATGCTGCATCCTTTATTGCGCAATCACTGTCACGCCTTTGTCTTTGCTGAAGCATGCTTGCTAAACTTGCGCCCAGTGCAATATGCCAGTTTTTTTCGTTTGTAACAGACGATGGCAATGGCTGAATATGTGTCACGCTCGATTCAATGACAACTTCTTGACCGCAAGCGGCTGTGAGTGCGTTAGCTAAGTGTGTATTCCATCCTGAACTTCCAGTCACAATTAACTGTGTAGAAAGAGGCCCACGATTTGTAACACCATAATGACGGATGCATTTCATCGCATCTGTTGCGATTGCTTCATGAATGGAACGTGTCGCACCGCGTACTGCTTTAGAAATATCGCCATCTTCACGATTTTCTTGCGATGCTAGCAACATCTTCTTTGCTTGTTCGATTGTCACGTCAGTCTGTGAAGCGATGGATTCAATCAATTGTGTGCCGCTGTGTTCAAGATGTTTATAAAACACCATTGAGTCACCAGCTAAAACCATAAATGCGGAATCATGCAAGCCAAAATCAAACACTGAACGAACTATTGATTGATCGCTCTGCCTTCGATGCAACAAACTTAAAGTTCTTGCGACTGAAACACAGTGGGGTTCAATAGAGGTTGGCCGAAGACCTGCACAATACAGTGGGTCGAGCAATTCGGACAGTGACGATTTGTTAATTGCGATAGCAAGAACATCGCCACCAGAACCAATTGGAATGGCGTCAAGTTGAAGTTCAGGGCGTTCAACACCGAGCCGATCGACCATTTCCCATGCTGCTGCTTCTTTCAATTCTTCGATTGACATATTTGGTAATCGAAGCACTTGATGGTGAACTAATGAGGGTGGCAAGGAGAGAACACAATCAGAGCCAATCATTGACGATTTGCTAACGTTGTCTCTCCAGCATTCTGCAGTCATTTCATGCGGATTAATTTCGATGTGCTTAACTTCAGGATGCAAGTACATTCCCTGCTTCCACGAACACTGGCCAATTGTCACTCCATTTTCTTGAAACGCAATTCCTATCTGACCTTTTGTGTTTTTCTTAAATGAAAAATTCAAGAAGCACCGCCTAGTTTTGTAATTGTTACTTTCCCTGTCAGTGGAGCTAGTTGTATCTGCCAAGAGAATGAACCGCTGTGCACTTCAAAACTTCCACCTGTTGAAGGAGAACCATCTGGAGCAATGATGCCACCAGTTTGATCAAAAATAACACT